>CAZLBB010000029.1:0-49916 GCA_964557415.1 uncultured Rhodospirillaceae bacterium | reverse complement strand
CGTCGCCGGCATCACGCCGTTCAACTTCCCGGCCATGGTGCCGATGTGGATGTTCGGCGTCGCTATTCCCGCCGGCAACTGCTTCATCCTGAAGCCGTCGGAGAAGGACCCGTCCTGCCCACTCCGCCTGGCCGAGCTGTTCATGGAGGCTGGCGGGCCCCCGGGCGTGCTCAACGTCGTCAACGGCGACAAGGTCGCGGTCGACACCATCCTCAACGACCCGCGCGTGCAGGCGGTCAGCTTCGTCGGCTCGACGCCGATCGCGCAGTACGTCTACGAGACCGCGGCGCGCAGCGGCAAGCGCGTGCAGGCGATGGGCGGCGCCAAGAACCACATGATCGTGCTGCCCGACGCCGACATGGACCAGGCGGTCGACGCGCTGATCGGCGCCGGCTACGGCTCGGCCGGCGAGCGCTGCATGGCGGTTTCGGTCGCGGTGCCGGTGGGCGAGAAGACCGCGAACACGCTGGTCGAGAAGCTGGCGCCGCGCGTGCGCGCGCTGAAGGTCGGCCCCTCGACCGCCAAAGATTCCGAGATGGGGCCGCTGGTCACCCGGCAGCACTACGACAAGGTGCGCGGCTATGTCGATCTCGGCGTCAAGGAGGGCGCCAAGCTCGTCGTCGACGGGCGCGACCTCAGGCTGCAGGGCTACGAGAAGGGCTACTTCATGGGCGGCTGCCTGTTCGACAACGTCAAGTCGGACATGCGCATCTACAAGGAGGAGATCTTCGGGCCGGTGCTGTCGGTCGTGCGCGCCAAGGATTTCGACGAGGCGGCGCGGCTGCCGACCGAGCACGAGTTCGGCAACGGCGTCGCCATCTTCACGCGCGACGGCGATGCCGCCCGCGAGTTCGCGCAAAAGGTCCAGGTCGGCATGGTCGGCGTCAACGTGCCGATCCCGGTGCCGCTCAGCTTCCACACATTCGGCGGCTGGAAGAAGTCGGCCTTCGGCGACACCAACCAGCACGGCCCCGAGGGCGTGCGCTTCTTCACCAAGATAAAGACGGTGACCGCGCGCTGGCCGACCGGCATCCGCGCCGGCGCCGACTTCAGCATCCCGACGCTGAAGTAGGCGCCGTAGTCCGCAGGGCGTCCTTCGACAAGCTCAGGACGAGGAAAAAAGAGTCCGCACCCTGAGCCTGTCTTAAGGGTGAGCCCTTGCCTCAGGCCGCCCGCACATTGGCAATGAACTTGTCGACCTCGGCGCGCAACGTGTCGGCCTGCTTCGCCACGCCGGCGGAGGCGCCGATCATCTGCGTCGCGGCGGCACCGACCTCGCCCGAAGCCTGGGTCACGGCGGCGATGTTCTTGCTGACCTCCTGCGTGCCCTGGGCTGCCTGCTGCATGTTGCGGCTGATCTCCTTGGGCGCCGCGCCCTGCTCTTCCGTCGCCGACGCGATCGAGGCGGCGATCTCGTTCACCTGCTCGATCGTCTTGCCGATCGACTGGATAGCGGAAACCGCGTCGCCGGTGGCGCTCTGAACCTGCTCGATCTGGCGCGCAATCTCCTCGGCCGCCTTGGCGGTCTGCGTCGCCAGCGACTTGACCTCGGAGGCGACGACGGCAAAGCCCTTGCCGGCCTCGCCGGCGCGCGCCGCCTCGATCGTCGCGTTGAGCGCCAGGAGGTTGGTCTGGCTGGCAATATCGGTGATCAGCTTGACCACGTCGCCGATCTTCTGCGCCGCCTGCGCCAGCCCGTCGACCGTGGTGCCGGTCGCGCGCGCCTGATCCACCGCCTGCCGGGCCATGCGCGAGGAGTCGCTGACCTGGCGCGTGATTTCCGCGATCGAAGACGACAGTTCTTCGGCCGCCGTGGCGACGGTCTGCACGTTCGACGACGCCTGCTCGGACGCCGCCGCAACCGCGGTGGGCTGGCTCGAGGTATCGTCCGCGATCTTCACCATGGACTCCGTGGTCCCTTTCAGACCGGCGTCGCTACTTGCTGGTGGCGCGATAGACGCCGTCCCATCCCGGCGCCGGCGGATCGGCGCGGAACTCGACGATGCGGGCATGCAGCTCCGCGTAATAGTTGTCCATCGCACCGGCAAACGCGCCTCGCAACTCCTCCAGAACGCGTTCAGCCTCGGACCACTCCATGCCGCGATAGGCTGCCAGCATCGCCGCGTGTCGGCGGGCGGCGGCGCGGAACGCGGCGTCGCGCGCGAGATCGGCGCGGCCGAGCGCGGTGTAGATGGCGACGCCCTCGGTCTTGCCCTTGACTGCGATCAAGTCGAGCTCGAGCAGCGCGTATTCGCCCTTGAGCGCCTTGACCGTGTCCTGGCCGATCACCAGCCCGACGCCGTAGTTCTTGGACTGGCCCTCGAGTCGCGAGGCCAAGTTGACCGCGTCGCCGAGCACCGAATAGTCGAAGCGCTGCTTCGATCCCATGTTGCCGACCACGCAGTCGCCCGTATTGATGCCGATGCCGACCGCGAGCAGCGGCGCCGCGCCGCCGCCGGCGCGCGCCTCTTCGGCGCGCTCGCGGTTCAGGCGCTCCATCGCGGCGAACATGTCGAGCGCCGATTCCATGGCCTTGTCGGCATGGTCGGGAACGTCCAGCGGCGCGTTCCAGAACGCCATGACGGCATCGCCCATGTACTTGTCGATCGTGCCGTCGTGCCGGAGGATCACGTCGGTCAGCGGCGTCAGCAGCCTGTTCATGAGCTCGGTCAGGCCCTGCGGATTGGCCTTGAACTGCTCGGAGATCGAGGTGAAGCCGCGCACGTCGCTGAACAGGATGGTCATGCGCTTGGTCTCGCCGCCGAGCTTCAGCCGCTCGGGGTTGGCGGCAAGCTGCTCGAGCAGCGCCGGCGACATGTACTGCTGGAAGGCCTGGCGCACCTGGCGCCGCTCGGTCTCGACCTGCAGGAAGCTGATCAGCGACTCGGTCAGATACACCGCCAATGTGCCGAACGCCGGAAAGAACGGATCGATCTGATAGTGGTGGCTGACGAACGCGTACCAGGACGCGCCGACGGCAGCGGTGATGGCGCCGCCGCCGACGATGGCGCTGCCGAGCGCGCCGACCAGCGGGATCAGCACCATGATGCCGAGCCCGAGCGTCAGCATCATCATGATCTCGATGCCCGGTGCCCAGTCGGGCCGGTAGAGGAACTCCTGCGCCAGGATCTGCTCGACCGCTTCGGCATGCACCTCGACGCCGGGCAGGATCGTGTCCATCGGGGTCGAGCGCAGATCCATGAGGCCCGCGGCACTCGTGCCGATGAAGATGATGCGGCCCTCGATCTCGGACCGGTCGACGCTGCCGTCCATCACCTTCCAGGCCGGCACGAAGCGTTGCTGGCGGTGGCCGGTATAGTAGACGACCAGCGCGCCGTTCTTGTCGGTCGGCACGTCAAGCCTACCGACGCGCATCTGCACGATGCCGGTGCGCTCGCCGAAGCTGAGCTCGCCGCTGCCGCCGGCGGTCTTGCCCATCACGGTGCGCGCGCCTTGCGCCACGCGCAGCGCCTCGATCACAAGGGACGCATAGACCTGGCTGTCCCTCGAAGTCTCGCCGGTCCTGACGATGAGCGGCACGCGCCGGATCAGCCCGTCGATGCCCGGCGCCATGTTGAAGCTGCCGTTGCCCGCGGCCGCCTCCTCCAGAACCGGCAGGCTGGTGACCGCGCCGCTGTAGGATGGAATCCAGGGCAACGCGTCGGGACCGCCCCAGGCGAACGTCGCGCCGGTCAGCGGGCGGCGCCCGCCGCTGCCCGCGGTGAGCACGAAGCCGGTCACGGCGCGCGTATGCCGCATCGCCTGGGCGAGCAGCCGGTCGTGGTCGGGCAGGCGGTCGGCGTCCTTCAGCAGAGTCTGGATCTCGGGTGTCTTCGGCCACATCGGCAGGGTCTGCGCCGGCGATGTGCGGTCGGGCTCGGCGAAGACGATGTCGAAGGCGACGACCGCCGCGCCCATCTCCGCCAGCTTCTCGACGAGCAACGCGACCCTGGTGCGCGGCCAGGGCCATTGGCCGATCCGCGTCAGCGACTCGTCGTCGATGTCGACGATGCGCAACGGTACGTCGGGGTCGTAGACGCGCGGCGTCAGGCGCTGGAACGTGTCGAACACGGTCAGCTGCGCGCGTTCGACCACGAGCGGCCGCTCGACATAGAGCACCGACAGCACGAAAAGGATGACCAGCGGCAGCCCGTAGCGCAGCAGGTTGCGCGTCGTCACCAGCCGGGCGATGGCGCGGATCATCGCCGTTCCAAGACGGCTCAGAACTCCCAGCGCTTGGTGAGCAGGAACTGCGCCTTGACGTTCGAGTAGTCGTAGTTGGGCAGGTTCGACGCGCTGTCCAGCCGCTCCAGCGTGCCGGTGAAGGTGATGTCCGAAATGAAGTCCGGCAACGCGTCCGGCTCGGCCACCAGCCCGGCGAAGAAGCCGAGCGGCGCGCCGTAGGTGGCGCGCACCCGGAAAATGGTGTCCTGGCGCGTACGCTCGCTTACGAAGGCGTCGGCGTCGTCGTAGTTGTCGCGTTCGCCCGACGCGTTGAACAGCAGGAACTGTCCGCCGGGCATCAGGTAGGTCAGGTTACCCTGCAGCGCATGGCCTTCGTAGGCGACATAGCTGCGCCGCGCGTTCTTGCGCGTGTAATCGTATTCGAAGTTGAGCTGCAGAGTCGGCATCAGCGTCCACAACAGCCCGGCACGGATGTCGTGCCGCCCGCCGTTGCGGTCGACCGAGGACGGGCTGAAAGTGATGCCGCGGAACTGCTCGTACACGCCGCTGTACTCGCCGTAGACCTGGAACTGGCTGTCGACGCGCTTGTCCAGGCGCAGCCTGCCGCCATAGGAGTCGTAGTATGACTGATCGGCCAGGCGCAGCTTGGTGTAGATCGGGTTCAGCGTCACGTCGACCCACTGCGAGCGATAGGTGCCGCCGGCGTCGAGCACGTAGGATTGCAGGTTCTGCTCGTTGAGGTGCAGCTGGTCGTCGCGGAATATCGTCAGGCCGCCGAAAACCTCGTGCTTCTCCTGGAAGCCGAGGTCGTGGCGCACGCGGAACGTGCCGATCGACAGCAGGCCGAGGTCGGAGTGCTCGCGCTGGGAGTCGGGCACGTCGAGCGGGATGTCCAGGAAAAGGACCTGACCCGACCGCGGCGCGGCGTTGCGGTTGGTGTCGAAGGCGGTGCCGAAGCTCAAGGAAGCGCTGAACCGCGTGCTCTTCTTGCGGAAGGCGATGCGGTCGAGATATCCCTGGATCTCGCGCCGGAGGCTGTCCGGCATCTCGAGCTGGGCGACGGTCATCAGCTCGCGCTCGGCCTCGTCCAGGCTGTCGAGGCGGTACAGCACGATCGCGTAGAACAGCCGGACCTGCGCGAGCTCGGGGAAGGTGAGCAGCATGCGCTCGAGCGTCGCGGCGGCGCCCTTGAGATCGCCCTGCGCGACCAGCGTACGCGCGTAGTCGAAGTTGAGCTCGATATTGTCGGGGTCCTTCAGCACGTCGGCGAAGGTGACCGGCTTCACCTGCTGCTTCTCGCGCTCCTGCACCGCGGCGGCGGCGGCGGCGGCCCGCGCGCGCTCCTGCTGCTCCTGCTGCTCGCGAATCTGCGATTGGGTCGGCTGCTGCTGCGTCGCAGTCTGGGCATGGGCGGCGGAGAACGCACCGACAACCGCCAGGGCGGCAAGCCCTAGGGGTATCAATGACGCGGTCTTCCAACACCTTGAGGTTCGCCGGGTCGGCGGCGCCCCAGCTACCTGAACGGCACGCCCCTGCTGCATAGCCTGATGATATACATGCGTTGAACCACCCGAACAATGAAACGCGGTTGCCTTTGCAGAATCGTCACAGGTAATGCCAAAATGACACAGCGAGAATTTTCATTTTAAATCAAAATTTTAACCGGTATGTCTTGAGGGCGAGCACCGAAGCAGGCCTGCAAACCGCTGATTCCGGTCCATTCGCCGCCGAAAACGGGCTTAGGGCGCGGAGCGAGTTGGAGTAGGATTTCCCCAAGGTCGAAAACAAACGCCGCGATGGCGAGGCCATGGGGAGCAGCTTGATCCGGACGCTGACCGGGGGGGTCGTGGCCGTCTTGGCCGCGTCGCCGTTGCTTGCCGCCTCGTGGATCAAGGATCCCGGCAATGGCTGCGCGACCAGCAACCCGTTCCCCAACCCGAACGAATCGATCCGCTGGTTCGGCAGTTGCCGCGACGGCAAGCTGGACGGCCGCGGCACGCTGACCTGGTACCGCGACGGCGCGGAGACCGAGCGCAACGAAGGCACGTTCAAGGACGGCGAGCTGGACGGGTTCGCCACGACGCGCGCGCTTGAAGGCTACGTCGTCTATGGCCAGTACAAGCGCGGCATCCGCCACGGCCAGTTCATGACCGTGCGCAACACCGGCGACCACATCAAGGCGACCTACCTCAACGGGCAGCTGGTCTCGCAATCCAAGCTGACGCCGCAGGAGGTTCTGGAGTGGAACCGCAACGGCGGGCCGCAATTGATCGCCAAGGCACCGCAGCCACCCGAGGATGCGCGCGCGGAAGGCGCGCCAGCGGAGGAAGAGCCGCCGATCACGGGGCGCACCGCCGTGGCATCGCCGTCGCGGCTCCTGGCGCCACCGCACAAGGGCGCGGCCAGGACGGGGGCCGAGAAGCCGCTGCCCGGCGCCGGCACGGTCAAGCCGAGCGGCAATTTCACCTTCGGCACGCAGGTGGCCGAGGCGATCGCGCCGCCCGATGCTCCGCCGGCACCGGCCGCGCCGCGCGCGGCCGCGCCACCGAAAGCAGAGCCGCCGCCTGTGCAAACAGCGGCACCGCAACCACCGGCGCCGCCCGTACCGGCCGTTGCGGCGCCGCGCTACGAATTGGGCACCCAGGTCGCCGGAGCGATCGCGCAGCCGACCACGCTCGCGGCGACCGCGCCCAGCATGCCGAGCCTGCCGGCGGCGGGCATTGCGCTGTCCGGCTACGCGCTGCATACGGCGCCGACCCCGGCCGCCGCCGCCCCCGTCGCGCCGCAGGTGGCAGCGCCGGTCGCAGCGCCACCCGCCGCACCGGCGCCGGCACCTTCCGCACCGGTCGCCGCGCCGGCGCCGCCCTTGACCGCGTCACAGATCGCCAATCTGCCGGTCGCGACGCCAATCGGCGCCGCGCCGCAAGCACGGCCAGCGGCGCCGGCATCCGCCGCGCCGCCGCCTGCCCTGCCGGCGTCTTTGCAGCCGGCGCCGCAGCCCCTCGTGGCTTCCACCATGCCGCCCGGGCCCGTCGGCATCGCCCCACCCGGTCCGACCGTCAGCAGCGCCGCCGCGGGGCGCCGGCCGCCCTGGATGGCGGGTGCCGCGAGCGAGCCGGTCCCGCTCAGCAACGCACCGGTCACCGGCGCCACGCCGCCGCCGCTGCCGACCTCGGGCCTCACCGGCGCAGCGGCGCCGCTGGCAGGGCCGCCGACGCCCTATGTCCCGCAGCCCTATAAGCCGCAGGCGCAGCCGGCACCGCCTCCCGTCGCCGTCGACATGTCGCCGACCGCCGCGTCGCGCCAGTACTTGGCCGCGCGCGAGCAGGCGATGCAGATCGCCGAAACCCAGCCGATGCAGGCGCTCTTGTCCTATCGCGCCATGCAGTCAGGATCGTTCTATCCGCCTCCGGTGGCGCCGCCCGCGGCTACGCCCGCGCCGGCGGCATCGCCTTCCACCACCGCGGTGGCGGCCCCGGGCGGCAGTCCCGAGACGCTGTTCAACCAGGCCTACAAGCTCGAGATGTCCGGCCGCTTCCGCGAGGCGGAGCAGACCTACGAGCAGATCATGCTCAGCTACTCGTCGACGCAGACGGCGATGCTGGCGAACGAACGGCTGAACGGGATCCGCCGCAACACGCGCGACATGGGCGTCAGGATCGCCGAGCGCGAGCGGGAGAACCGCGTGGTCGCCATCAACGAGCCGCGCACCTTGCCCCGGCACGGCCAGGGCGCGCAGGCCGGCCATGGCGGCGACGCCGGTGCCGGCGACGTCAAGGGCGGCATGGTGCCGAACCTGACCGGGCTCGCCGTGTGCTCTCAGTCTGGCCTGTACGAAAGCGACTCGCGCTGGTGCGGCCAGGTGCTGGCGGACGACGGCGTGCGGCTGTCGGTCGAGGTGCGCGACATCATCCTGCCCGGGTTCGGCTCGATCGGCATCGGCTCGTCGAAATGCACGGGCGGACAGACGCTCAACTGGTTCTCCAAGGGATCGGTCGTGCGCGTGCCGCGCAGCTGCATGGAGCTGAAGGGCTAGGTTCGCGGAAGGCCGGCGCGCCAGGACTTTGGTGCGCCCCGGCGAATCGGTCTATAAGGCGATGGGCTTCCAGTGCGGCGACGGGGGTTGCCGCCTTCGTGGGGATAGAGGGCATGGACCGGCGGACAAGACGGACGATCGGCGTCGTAGGGCTCGCGGCCGGCGTGGGGCTCGGCGGCTTGGCGCTCATCGGCGCCGCGAGCGCCGTGGCGCAGTCGCTGACGGTGAACGGCAGCGGATCCGGGGCAGCAGCCAGCGCACAGTCGCTGGCGAACCGGGCGCAAGGTGCCGCCGCGGGCGCGGCCGCCGGCACGGGTGCGACCATGTATCTGAGCCCGGGCACGTCGGCGTCGTCGATCGCCGGCTATGCCGGCCTGTCGTCGGCCGACCAGAGCTTCGCCCAGGCGATGTCCCTCACCTATGCCGCCTACGCCGCGCTCGGTGGCCGCAGCGACCGTCAGGCGGTCATCCAGCGCAAGGACGGCATGTACTATATCGGCCTCGACGGCGAGGGCGGCCGCTGGTTCGCCTCGGCCGACCAGGCGATGGCGTTCATGTTCAAGAACCTGGTGGCCAAGGACGACAACCTCAAGACCGAGACCAAGCACGCGGTGGCGACCGGCTGCGCCGAGGACCTTCTGTGCGCCGTGCTGGCGGCGGCTAGGGATCCCTATGTCACGATTGCGACCGTGGCGCGCGGCAGCACCGTCGACGTGACCATCACCGGCAAGGGCTTCTCCAGCATCGGCGGCGCGCCGACCGTGGCCGCGAGCGACGGCATCCTGGTCAAGTCGGTCAGCTTCGTCAGCAGCCAGACGCTGAGCGCGCGCCTCCAGGTGACCCAGGCCGCGGCACTCGGCGAGAACATGGTCGCGGTGTTCAACAGCGGCACGGCCTTCCGCAACGTTGGCGCCTACAAGCTCAACGTGATCGACGGCAAGGACAGCGGCCCCAACACGGAATGGGCGAACAGGACCGCAGCAGCGCCGCTCCCCCTGCCCGGCAGCGTCAATGGTACGATCGTGCGCGCTGGAAACGAGCAGTTCTTCAGGCTCGACGTCAAGGAGGCCGGCACGCTCACGCTCAGCTCCAAGGGCGCCGCCGACGTCAAGGCGACCCTCGAGGACGCGGCCGGCAAGGTGCTGGCGACGGACGACGACGCCGGCACAGGCTACGGCTTCAAGCTCACCGGCACGATCGCGCCCGGCACCTACTACCTGCGCGTCGGCCATTGCTGCGGCGGCATCGGCGCGTACCAGCTCGACGCCGCGTTCGCCGTTCAGTCGGCCGGCAAGTAGCGCTTGGACGTGCGGCCGAATGGCCGCGCCCTTACAGCCCGTGGTCCTTGATCACGCGGCGCGGCTGGCGCACGCCGTCCTGTTGCAGGCGCAGCAGGTTGAGGAACTTCCGCCGCATGTCCTGGGTCATGTCGCGCGCATCCTGCGCCGAAGTGATCACGCGCGGCGTGATCAGCACGATCAGCTCCGTGCGCCGCGCCTGGGCGTTGGTCGCGCCGAACAGCGCGCCGATCACCGGGATGCGGTGCAGGATCGGGATGCCTGCCTGCGTCTCGCGCGCGTCCTCGCGGATCAGGCCGCCGAGCATCACGGTCTCGTTGTCCTGGATCGCGATCGTGCTGGAGATGGTGCGCTGCTGGATGGTCGGCGAGTCGATGGTCGAGGTCGTCGTCGTGGTGACGTCACTGACCTCCTGCGCGACGTCGAGCGTGACCAGGCCGCCGGCGTTGACGCGCGGCGTCACCTCGAGCGTCACGCCGGTCTGGCGGTACTGCACCGTGTTGACCACGAGCGGGTTGCTGGTGACGGTCGAGGTCGCCTGCTGCGTGATGATCGGCACCTCGTCGCCAACCTGCAGCCGCGCCGGCTGGTTGTCGAGCACCAGCACATGGGGCGAGGAGATCACGTTGACCTCGGTCAGCGACGATAGCGCGTCGATGACGAAGCGGACGCGGTCGGTGCCGTTGATGGTGAAGGCGAAGCCGGGCAGCGAGCCGGCCGCGGCGGCGGCGAGATCGGTGATGTCGGTGCCCTTGGTCAGGATGGCGGTGCCGTCGCTGCCGATGCCGAGGCCGCCGTTGCTGATCAGGTACTGCACGCCATAGCGCAGCTGGTCCTGCAGGCTGACCTCGAAGATGGTAGCCTCGACCAGCACCTGCAACGGCACGAGGTCGACCTTCTCGAGCACGTCCTGGATCAGCTCGAAGTCCTTGGGCGTGGCGGCGATCAGCAGCGCGTTGTTCTTCTCGTCCGCGGTGATGCGCACGCCGGCGCCGAGCCTTCCGGGCGCCGCCCCGGCCGGCCCTTGCGCCGCGTTGGCCTGCTGGTTGCGCGTCAGCAGCGAAGACGGGCTGTCGGCGGCGGCCGCGCCAACCGGGCCCGGCGCCGGCGGCGGCTGGCCGACAGTGCCCGGCCGATCGAGCGGCTGCTGCACGTTGAAGGTATTGGGCGACGAGGTCGTGTTGCCCTGGCCGGTTCCCGCGGTCTTGGGATAGTCGAGCTCGGTGCGCACCACGTCGGGCCGGCGCGCGCCGCGCGGCTGGCTCGTATCCGGCGGTTCCACCGCGGCGCCGTCGGCGAATACCGCGCGCAGGGTCTTGGCCAGATCGGCGGCGCGGCCGTTCTGGACATAATAGACGAACAGGCGCGTCTCGTTGGCGCTGCGCGTGCGGTCGAGGCGATAGATCCAGTGCCGCGCCTCCTCGAGATAGCGGACCTGGCGCGCGATGGTCATCACGGCGTTCAGCCGCTCGATCGGGATGAAGCGCACGGGTCCGCGCGGGCCGGCCTTGCCGCTGGCGGCGAAGACGCCCTCGAGCTCGGCCGCCATGGTGTTGGCGTCGACGTTCTCGAGCGAGGTCAGGAGAACGCTCTGGCCCGACATCTGGTCGACGTCGAAGACGTTGACGGTGCCGGACGCGAGCGCAAGCTGCGGTCCGGTGCCGGCGACCATGATCATGTTGCGGTCGGGATCGATCAGCGGAATCGAGTTCTCCGGCAGCATCGGCTGCAGGATCTTCGCCATCTCCTCGGCGGCGATGAACTCGAGCGGGAAGATGCGCAGGCCCGCGCCTTCGCCGCCGGCCTCGGTGCCCACACGCAGGCCGCCGGCCGCGACGCCGGCCACGCCCGGATTCTTGGTCACGCGGTAGATGTTGCCGTACATCACGACGCGTGCGCCGCGGCCTTCGAGCGCCGCCTCGAGCGCGGGCAGCAGCGCCGACTTGTTGATCGGCTTGCCGGTCTGCAGCGTGATGGCGCCGGCGACGTCGGGGTCGATGACGTAGTTGGCCCGCAGAAGGTCGCCCAGGATGACGCGCGCCACTTCCTGGATGTCGGCGTCGCGGAAGTCGAGCGTGATGTCGCCGCTGGCGCGCGGGCCCCGCGCCGGCTGCGCCGCCTTGCCGCTCACCGGCTTGCCGCCACCGAGATAGAGCTCGTCGATCATCGGCGGCGTGATCTTTCGGCTGCCGACCTCTCCGACGCGCGGACGGGCGTTCGTCGGCTGCGCCAAGCGCTGCGGCGCCTCGGCGACGCCGGACGGGATGGTGGAAGGCTGCGGGACCTCGCTCACTTCGCGTACCGGGCCGGCCGTGCAGGCGACGAGCACACCCGCGAGCAGGGTCGCGACCAGCACGCGCAGCGCTCGGCCCTTCGCTACCTGGATCACCCCCGCGCTCCCCTGTGGATAACTTCCGCCAGAGAATATACCGGATGAAGGTCGCCGATCAACCGATTGTCAAAAGGCGATTTTACTTGTTGTTCTTGATTCGTTTTACCTGCGCTCGTGCAGCAGGAACACCTCCTTCCGCTCGCCTTGCCGCAACACGACCTCGCTGTTGGCGATGGCGGCGATAGTCCAGCCATCAAGCGTCTCGCCCTCGGCCAAGCGCACGGACTTGCCCGTGCTGTGGTGCTGCAGCAGCACCAGCTTGCGTTCGGGCGTAACCACGACGCCGCGCAGATAGTAGGTGCCGAGCACCAGGCGCACGCCCTTGGGGCCCGGCGCCGTCGCCGGCGCGCTCGTCTGCGGCGCTGCGCCGCTGTGCAGCGCGGCGAGCGGTGACGGCGGGCGGCGCGTGGCGGTGAAGAGCGGCCGGCTGAGCGTGGCAGAGAAGGTCTCCTGCGGCGGCAGCGCCAGGTCGCCGACGGAAGGCGCCGTGAAGGGCTTGGCGCCCCGCCCGGCGACGGGCGAGCCCTGGCCGTCGATCGGCACCGGCGCAACCAGCGGCCAGACCGTGGCGGCCAGCAGCATGGCGGCGACCGACCACAGCGCGGCCTGCGTGACGCGCGCCGCGTTCATGCCGGCCCCTGCTTGCGATAGGCGACAAGGTCCATCTGCACGTCCATCGGATTGGCCATGCCGCTGGCGCGCGCGGTGCGCGCGCGCAGGTAGAGGTTGGTGACGACGACGGCCGGGCGCCCCGCCTCGAGCGCGTAGACGACGCGCTGGAGACCGGGCAGGTCGCAGGCGAACTGCACGCGCAGCGCGACGCGGCGCTGGCCGCCCTCCTCGCCCGGCGCCAGCTGCTCGATGCTGATGAGATTGGCGCGCACCGCCCCGATCAGGTCGCGCACGCGCTCGTGCAAGGCGGCGGTGGCCGCGGCGTCGCTGGCGCCGGACAGCAGCAGCCCCTCGAGCGCGGCCGGATTGCGCAAGGCGGTAGCGGCCTGCGAAAGCTCGGCCTTGCGCCGCTCGATCTCCGCCTCGGCCGCAAGGGCCGTCTGATACTGCGCGACGTCCTCGGCCAGGCGCGCCTTGAGCACGGTCAAGGGCAGCACCAGCCCGAGCAGGACAAGGAGAACGGCCACCGCCAGCAGGCCGACGGCGGCGATGCGCGCGCGCGCGCTGCCCGGCGGGCCCAGGTCGATGCCGCTCGTCAGATCCGGCATCCTCATGGCTGCGGCCTCTTGCCGGGTTCCGCGGCCGCGGCGCTCCTGTCGCCGCCGGCGCCTTGCGCGCCGGCATACTGGATCGAGAAATGGAAGCGCTCGGCGCCCGTCACCGGATCGCGGGTCACCGGCGAGACATACGTGACCTTGGCGAACATCGGCGCCGATTCCAGCAGGTGCACGAGCTGTGCGCTCGCCCGTGTCGTGCCCTCGATCTCGATCTCGCGGCCGACGACGTTGAACTGGTCGAGATAGGTGTCGTCGGGCAGCAGCGCCGTCAGGCGGTCGAGCACGCGCACGACGGAAGGCGCCTCGAGCTTGGCGCGCACGATGGTGTCGAGCCCCTGACCCAGCTTCTCGACCTCGCCCAGCAGCCGGCGTACTTCATCGGCGCTGGCGCGGGTGGCGGCGGCGCGCTCGGCCAGCGGCGCGCGCACCAAGTAGAGCCGTAGCACAGGCGACAGCAGCGCCGTCAGCGCCAGCGCACCGATCGCGACCAGCGCCCAGGCCGTCGGGCGCGGCAGCGACATCGGCCGCGACGGTGCCGGCGCGTCGTCCGCTTCGGCATCGGCCGGCAGCGTCGCGTCCAGGCCGACGATGCCGACGCGCACTGCGCCGCGCGCCGCGCCGGCAGCCACCAGCCGGTCCACCACCGCGTCGACGAAGCGGCGCGGCGCAACCGCAATCGACACGACGAGCGTGCGGTCGTCGCTGCGCCTGGCGTCGATCGCGTAGAACAGGTAGACCTGCGCGGCACGGAATGGCGTGTAGCGCTCGACCTCGCGCTCGATGGTGCGGCGCTGGTCGGCTTCCGGCACGCGCGGCAGGGTCAGCTCGCGCCTGAGCGCGCGATCGGCGGCAAGCAGCACGACGACGTCGCAGAGCGCCGGATCGACCTCGCCCAGCACGTCGTCGATCGGGCGCAGCGCAACGCCCCTGAGCACGGGCTCCGTTGGCGGCGGCTCCATCGGCGCCGCCGCTGCGGCCGGCGCCTTGGCCGCCAGCGAGATGCTGCCGAGCTCCCGTGCCCCCGCGGCGTCTTCCAACGCGATGGCCGCTTGGTCGCCGGAGACGACCACGCGCAACCGGTCGCGCCCGAGCCCGAGCGCGCGCACGAGCCGCGCCGGCAGCAGCCCCACCAGTTCCGCGGCCCACCAGGAGAAGAAGCGACTCAGCGCCAGGACCCACCTCGTGACCAGCCTGCCCTCAACATACCGTGCCCGGCCCCCGCGCGCCGCAACTTACGATCCGGGGCTGTCGCGGCCCTCGTGCAGGCCCAGGAGCGCGTAGGGCCGCTCGCCGTCCGGCGTGAGCCAGACCTGCGCATCGAGGCGATACACGGCCCCGCCGGTCAGCGTGGCGACGGCGCGGATGGTGTAAGCATAACCGGGCGAGCGCGACGCATAGCGCCCGATGCCGCCGAGGGCCGGGTCGGGCAGCGCGTCGCCGCGCTCGAGCGTGCGCTTGCGCAACGCGGCGACCTGCTCGACCTCGCGATCACGGATGCCCGGCAGCGCGCGCAGCGCGGCGAGCGGCGCCACGCGCGGGTCGATGCCGGATTGCAGACAATGCACCGTGACGATCGGCTCGAGTCGGCGATAGAGCTCGGGCGTCATGCCCATCACCTGCTGCAGTTCTTCCACGGCCTGGAATGCCCCGTTGCGCGGGCCGACGCGGCCGGCGGACTCATATTCGGGCCGCTCCGCGCCGCGCTGGTTGCGCTGATCGTCGGGATCGCGCCAGTCCAGGATCGCGTCGACGATCGCGTCAGCGTCGCGACCACGGCCGGCCGCTACCTGCACCGCGCCGCGCAACAGCTCGCCCCAGCCGGTGTTCAGGTCGATCTTGCCGCATTCGTCCTGCACGGTCGCGCGCACCACGCCGCCGGCGAGCTGGAACTCGATCCCGCTGGAGCCGTCCGGCCGCAGGCGCATCGCCTCGCCCTCGTCAAGGAGGGCAAGTATGGCCCGCTGGATGCCGGCTTCGGCCAAGTAGCGCGCGCGGGCAGCATCGACCTGGTTGCGCGCGAGATGGGTCTCGGTGCGCGCCGTGACGCCGAGGCCGATCACCAGGGCCGACAGGATCACGAGCATCCACAGCACCGTCAGCAGCGCCATGCCGCGCCGACGGCGAGCCGCGCGCAGGAGGGTTCGCGCGCTCATCGTGGCTCCGGCTCCAGCGGCAGGGCGACCACCAGCGGCGGCCAGGGCGGTGCCGTCGGATCGGCGAGCTGCAGGTCGAGCCGCACAAGCTTCGGCAGGGTCGGCTGCGCGCGCCATTCCGTGCGCCATTGCAGCCGGCGGACGCCCGGGTCGAGGCCGAAATAGGCCCAGCGCAGCGTCAGGACGCCGTCGACCAGCACGGTCTCGTCGACGCCGGCGCCGAAGGCGAAACCGGCCTGCTCGCCCGCAGTCGGCTGGCGCTGCAGCACCAGCGCCTTGCCGGCGCTGCCCTCGCGCAGCGCAAGCCTGACCAGGTGCATGCCACCCTCGCTCGGCCACGGCGGCATCACGGCGACGAAACCCACTTGCTCGGCCTCGCCGGTGAAGCCTACCTGCTCGCGCTGGCCGATGCGCCAGCGCACCGGGCGCGCCTGCGCCAGGTAGCGGCGCAGCGTCTCCTGTGCGATGCGCAGGGTCTCGCTCTGCGCCGCACGGGCATCCATCGCCGCCGTCCCGCGGACGGTCGCGCCGAGCGCACCGGCAAGCGTCGCGACCAGGAACGCCAGCAACCCGAGCGCGACCACCAGCTCTATCAGCGTCATGCCTCGTTGCGCGCGCATCATCGCGGCTCTTCTCACCTCGGTCTGGGCGCGAGGCGCAGCGTCGTCAGCGTGACCTCGGACGGCCGCTCCTCGGGTCCCCAGGCCACGGTCACCGACACCACCAGCGGCATCACGGCGGCGGCAGGGCTGGTCGCTTGCTGCGGCCCCGACGTGGCGAGGGGGCGGTAGCCCGGCATCGGGCGCACCGCCACCAGCCACTGAAAACCGTCGTTCGACTCGCCGAAGGTCTCCCCCAGGCGCAGCGCCTCGGTGATGCCGAGCTCGGCGAGGCGCGACTCCGCCACCAGCACCGCACGGCTGTAGCGGTCCGCATCGGCCGTTCCGCGCGCGGCGCCACCCACGATCTGGAAGGCGACCGCGAGCGTCGCCGCGACCAGACCGATCGCCACCAGCATCTCCAGCAGTCCCAACCCGCGTTCCGCCGATCGGCGCCGAGCACGGCCCCGTCCGCCGCCGGCGCGCTTGCGCGACATCCGACGCGCGCCGCTCACGGCGGGCCGACCCGGCCCGAGAGCCAGTCGACAGCGACGTCCGCGCTGCCGCCGCCCGGTGTGCTGAGCGTGATGCGCCCGCCGGTCGAGGCGCCGTCGGGGAAAAAGTCGATGGCGGCGAGGCGCGGCGACAGGCGATGCGTCGCGGGCACCGCGGCGACGGCAACGATGCCGCGCGGCAGCGGCCGCACCGACGGATCGGCGCCGTAGACGCCGGCCCCGGTGTCGATGACGAAGCGCACCTCGCGCGCGCCGACCACCGCGTCCGAGCGCGCCTGGCGCAGGGAGGCGGCAAGCTCGCGCACCGCGACGTGCAGGTCGCCCGCGCCGATCACGCGGTTGAGCGCCGGCGCCGCCAGGCCATAGGCCATCGCCAGCAGGGCCAGCACGACCAGCAGTTCGACCAGCGTGAAGCCGGCCTCAGTTGTTATAGACGTCGGCGTTCTCACCATCGCCGCCCCGCGCGCCGTCCGCGCCCAGCGAATAGAGATCGAAGGCCTGGCCACGCTTGCTCGGAACTTCGTAGAGGTAGCTGCGTCCCCAGGGATCCGCCGGCACCTCGCTGCCCTTGAGATAGGGGCCGTTCCAGCGCGCCGCGGTGCCCGGCCGGCCGATCAGGGCCTTCAATCCTTCGTCCTGCGTCGGATAGCGCCCGACATCCAGCCGGTAGAGGTCGAGCGCCTGATTGAAGTTCTGAATCTGCATCTTGGCCACGTCGGACTTGGCGCGGCCGAGATAGTCGATCGTGCGCGGCACGACCAGACCGAACAGCAGGCCCAGGATCACCAGCACCACCAGCATCTCGACCAGGGTGAAGCCCTCCGATCCCCTCGCCCAGCGAAGCTGGTAGAGGGACGGGCCCATGCGCGATGCGCTCGGGAGGGCGAGGGCTTGCGTGCCATCGAGCCAGCACTCACCCGGCTCACGACGTTCGCCACCCTCTCCCGCCTGCGGCAGACGAGGGTGAGTAGCCATGAATGTCTTCATCACAATGCCAACGTGTTGAGGCCGGTGATCGCCGCCAGCAGCGACAGCACGATGCCGCCGACGACCACGCCGATCGCGAGGATGAGCGCCGGCTCGACCACGGCGGCGACGCGGCGCACGGCCACGTCGACGTCGCCGGCGTAGATCTCGGCGACGCGCGCCAGCATCTCGCCGAGTCGCCCGCCTTCCTCGCCGACGCGGATCAACTGGACGGCGAGCGACGGCAGGACGCGGCCTTCCTCGAGCGCGTCGGCCAGGCGATCACCCTGCTTGACCCGCTCGGCGGCCGCGGCGACGACGGCGCCGATCGCGCGATTGGGAACGGCGTTGGCGACCAACGGCAGCGCCTCCGGCAGCGGCACGCCGTTGGCGAGCAGCGTGCCGAGCGCGCGCGCCAGCCGCTCCGCCGACACGCCGGCCACCACCTTGCCGATCAGCGGCAGGCGCAAGAGCCGCGCATGCAGACGGGCCCGGCCACGCAGCCCGCGGGCGTGCCAGCGCGCCAGCAGCCAGAGGACCAGGCCGCCCGCGGGTGCGATCCAGCCGTATTCGCGCACGTAGATCGACGCCGCGATGACCAGGCGGGTGGCCAGCGGCGGGGTCTGGGCGGACTGCCGCAGCAGGGCCTCGAACTGCGGCACGACCAGCGTCAGCAGCAGCGTCACCGACAGCGCAGCGGCAAAGGCGAGAACCGTCGGATAGATCATCGCCGTCCTGACCGAGCGCTCAAGCTTCTGCCCGCGCTCCTGGTAGGCGGCGACCTGCTCGAGGACCTCGGCCAGCGAACCGCCCGCCTCGCCCGCGCGCACGGCGGTGCGCAGGAACTCGTCGAACTGCTCGGGCAGCGCCTCCATCGCCTCGGACAGCAGCGCGCCGCCGCGAACGCGCGCCAAGAGCGCGTCCGCCGCCGCCGCGACGCGGTCGTCCGCCGTCGACTCGACGATGATGCGCAAGGCGTGGTCCATCGGCAGGCCGGCCGCGAGCAGGACCTGCAGCTCGCGCGTGAAGACCGGCAGCAGGCGCGCCGGCAGCGCGCGCCGCACGCGCTTGGATTTGGGCTTGGCCTTGCGCGTCTCGCGACCGGGCATCGGCCCCTCGACCCGCACCGGCTCGGGCTCGGTCTCGCGTTCGGCCGCGAGATCGGGCAGCGCCACGACCGGCAGGCTGGCACCGGCGGGGACGACCGCGCGCGACCGCTCGAGATACGGCTCGGGCGGCAGCGCCTCGGGCGCGGCCGGCTCGATCCGCTCGACGGACGAGCGCTCGACGTCGGCGAGCCAGCGACCGGCGGAGGAATCATCGGGCAGGCTCTCGGACGGCGGCGCCGCTTCGGCTACAGGCGGCGGTTCGCTCGGTGCCACGTCCCACTGCATGGGCAGGGGCTCTTCCGGCGCCGCGACGGTGCGGTAGGCGGGTGGATAGGGCTCGTCCTCGCGGTCGAGCGCCAGGGCGACCGGCGGCTCGGGCACCATTTCGCCCGGCAGGGGCACCCCGGGCGGCGCCGCTGCCAGCCGCTCATCGGCGGATTCGGGCGGCGCTTCGGCCGGCGCTTCGGCCGGTGCTTCGGCGGGGATCGCCGCTTCGGTTTCGCCCGTCGCCGGCGCCGCCGCTGCGGCCGGCTCGACTTCGAGCGCCGCGGCGTCCGCGAGCGGCATCGCATCGACGCCCAGGGGCGCCGGCGGCTCACCCGGCGATTCGGTCGGCAAGGCCTCGGGCGACGACGACACCTGCACCGCCGGTACGGGCGTGGGCGTCGCCGGCGGCGCGACCACGACGATAGCGGGCTTTGCCCGCCCCTGCCTCGCGGTTCCGCGCAGCACCTCGCGCAGGCGCACGATCGGCTTGCGGGCCGTCGGCGGCGCGGGTTCCGGCTCCGGTTCCGGCGCGCGAAGCGACTCCGGTTCGGGCGGCGGCTGCGGCGGGGGCTGCGATAGCAGTTGCGGTTCCGGGCGTTCGGCCTCGATGCGCGGCGGTTCGGCCAGGACCGGCTCGATACGCTCTGGCGGCTGGCGCCTCCGCGAGGGGGCGTCGCGCATCTCCTCGACACGCACCGGCAGGTGGTTGAGCTCGCGCAAGCGGCCGATCGCGGCCTGACGGTCGCTCGCCTCCAGCTCGCCCTCGACCACTTCGCTCGACGGCGCGACGGCCTTGAAGCGGAAGCGCGCCATGCCGCCTACTCCGCCTGCGTCACGCGCAGGACTTCCTCGAGCGTGGTCTGGCCCGCGACCGCCTTGGCCAGCCCGTCCTCGCGCATCGTCTTCATGCCCTCGGCTCGCGCCGCGCGTTCGATCTCCGGCGCGTCGACCCGGTCGAGCACGAGCCGGCGGATCGTCTCGGTCATCGGCAGCACCTCGGCGACAGAGCTGCGCCCGACATAGCCGCCGCCGTTGCACTGCTCGCAGCCCTTGGCGCGATAGAGCACCGGCCGCCGGGCACGCACCGCGGCAAGCGACAGGGGCTCGGGCGGCAAAGGCGCCGGCGCGAGCCCGACCGCGCGCAGCGCCTCGGCCGACTCGCTGTAGGCGGCGCGGCAATGCGGGCACAGCGTGCGCACCAGGCGCTGCGCGACGATGGCGCGCAGGGCCGAGGTGAGAAGGTAGCTCTCGACGCCCATGTCGACCAGGCGCGTGATCGCGCCC
Organism: uncultured Rhodospirillaceae bacterium; assembly: GCA_964557415.1. GTDB lineage: Bacteria > Pseudomonadota > Alphaproteobacteria > JAEULC01 > JAEULC01 > JAEULC01. The sequence goes on along the minus strand of CAZLBB010000029.1, from coordinate 29,883 downwards.
GCCGCGCTGTTGGTGTGCAGGGTCGACAGCACCAAGTGCCCGGTCAGCGCCGCCTGCACGGCGATGCGCGCCGTCTCGACGTCGCGGATCTCGCCGACCATGATGACGTCCGGATCGTGGCGCAGCACCGAGCGCAGTATGTTGGCGAAGCCGAGCCCAATGCGCGGATTGACCTGGATCTGGTTCACGCCGGGCATCTGGTATTCGATCGGGTCCTCGACCGTGACGATCTTGCGCTCGGGACCGTTCAGGCGCTGCAGCGCCGCGTAGAGGGTGGTGGTCTTGCCGCTGCCGGTCGGCCCGGTCACCAGGAGGATGCCGTTGCCGTGCTCCAGCGCCCCGGTCAATCGCTGGAGCGGCGTGTCGGCGAAGCCGAGCTTGCCGAGGTCGAGCGGCGCCTGCGCACGGTCGAGGATGCGCAGGACCACGGCCTCGCCGTGCAGGGTCGGCACGATCGAGACGCGCAGGTCGATGTCGCGGCCCTCGACCGAGATCTTGCAGCGCCCGTCCTGCGCCAGCCGGCGCTCGACGATGTCGAGGCCGGCCATCACCTTGACGCGGCTGACGATGCCCTGATGCAATTCGAGCGGCGGCGGCTCGATGGGCTTTAGCAGCCCGTCGATACGGAAGCGCAAACGCAGCGCGCCCTCGAATGGCTCGATGTGGATATCCGACGCGCGCCGGGTCACCGCCTCGGCGATCATGCGGTTGACCAGGCGGATGACCGGCGCGCCGGACGCCATGTCCTTGAGGCGCTCGACGTCCTGCGTGTCGACCGGACGCGCCTGCTGCGCGGCCTGGCGCAGCCGCTCGGCTTCCGCCGCCCGGCCGTCGCCGTAGAGCCGGTCGATCTGGCGGTCGAGCTCGGCCGGCACCGCGACCACCGGGCGGACCGGCTTGTCGACCAGCAGGCGCAGCGCCTCTATGGCGTAGCCGTCGAGGGGATCGGCCATCGCCACGCGGATTTCGGATGCGCTTTCGGCGATCGGCAGCACGCGCGATTGGCGCAGGAAGTCGACCGCGACCCGGTCGCCGAGCAGCGGCGCGGGCGGGAAGTCGCCCGCGCGCGCCAAGCCGATGCCCAGGCTCTCGGCCAGCGCCACCGCCATGTCCTCCTCGCTGACCAGGCCAAGGCGCGGCAGGATGCGGTGTATCGGCTCGCCGCTGACCGAGCGCAAGTGCGTTGCGCGCTGCAGCGCGCCGCGGTCAATCTTGCCGCGTGACAGAAGGATCTCGGTCAGCTCGCGCGCCACGTCCTGTCGTCCGTTCGTCGCTATCCTGAAGCCGGAGCGCCCTTCACGGGCGCAACTCGAGCGGGCCATAGAGTACGACAAGCCACGTACCCAAGGCGAGATGAACCCCGAACGGCACGAGGGTGGCACCGCTCAGGCGGCGCCGGCGAATCGCCGCGATCAGCAGCGCCGAGAAGATGCCGCTCAGCGCCGCGATCAGCACCACCCCCGGCAGGCCCGCCCAGCCGGTCCAGGCGCCGGCCGCGGCCAGGAGCTTGGCGTCGCCGAGACCGAGGCCCGTCCGGCCGCGCAATCGGCGGTAGGCCTCGCCCGTGGCCCAGAGCGCGAGGAAGCCGAGCGTCAAGCCGAGCGCCGAATCAACCAACGTCACGCCACCCGGCAGCACGCCCAGCGCGGCCAGGACCGGGCCGCACGCGGCCAGCGGCAGGGTCACCGAGTCGGGCAGCAGGAAGTGCCGCGCATCGATCAGCGCCAGCGCGAGCAGGGCCCAGCCCAGGACGGCGACCGCCCAGACGGACCAGACCGGGAGGGCCGGCCAGGAAGCCGCGGCGTGCCAAGCCCAGAGGGCCAGCGCGAGGCAGGCCAGCTCGGTCAGCGGATAGGACGGAGAGATCGCCGTGTCGCAGGTCCGGCAGCGCCCGCGCCGCCACAGCCAGCCCAGGATCGGCACCAGTTCGGCCGGCCCGAGGGGCGTGCCGCAGGCCGGGCAGACGGACCGGGACCACCCGACGGGCCGGCCACGCGGCAGCCGGTAGACCAGCGTGGCGACGAAGCTGCCGACGAACGGGGCCGCGAGCAGCACCGCCACCGCGCCGAGGGTCGCGCCGGACGTCATCCCCGCCGCGCTATAGGCCCGGATTGATCGTCATCACGGCCAGTCTACCACCGCCTTCGGGCTTTACCGTTGCGCCCCCTGCCCCCCATAATGCCGGCATCGGCGAAGCCGGGGTGGGGGAGCAGTACCGTGGGGGTCCGGAATCTGTCGTTTTCCCGTGCGCGGGCAATTGCGGTCGCGGCCGTCGGCTGGATCACCTTGGCGCCAGGCATGGCGGCGGGACAGGAACTGAAGCTGCCGCTCTATGGAACCGATGCCCATGTGGGCGTGACATCCTGCTCGGGCAGCACCTGCCACGGGGCGGTCGAGCCGTTCAAGGGCTCCAACGTGCTGCAGAACGAGTTCGTCACTTGGCAGCGCGACGACAAGCACAGCCAAGCCTATGCCGTGCTGCAGAACTCGCGCTCGCAGCGCATCGCGCGCAATCTGGGGCTGGAAAACGCCCATACCGCCAAGCTCTGCCTCGACTGCCACGCCGACAATGTCGGCGCCGACCTGCGCGGCCGGCAGTTCCAGCTTTCCGACGGCGTCGGCTGCGAGGCGTGCCACGGCGGCGCGCGCCGCTGGCTGGGTACGCACGTGGCGGGCGCGACGCACGACGAGAACGTCAAGGCCGGACTCTACCCGACCGACCAGGCGGCGCCGCGGGCACGGCTGTGCCTGTCCTGCCATTTCGGCGTTTCGTCCAAGACCAAGTTCGTCACCCACCAGATCATGGGCGCCGGCCATCCGCGCATGCCGTTCGAGCTGGATACGTTCACCACCATCCAGCCGGCGCATTACGTAGTCGACGACGACTACCGCAAGCGCAAGGCGGCGCCGAGCGGCGTGCAGGTCTGGGCGCTCGGCCAGGCGATGTCGATGCAGGCGATGCTCGAGTCGGTCCTTGACGGCGATCGCAACCGCTACGGCGTGTTCCCCGAACTGGTGACGTTTGATTGCCATGCCTGCCACCACCAGATGAGCCAGGAAATCGACCTGCGCTGGCGCGCCCGGCGCGGCGTCGGCCTGCCGCCGGGCACGCCGCGCTTCAACGACGCCAACCTCGTGATGCTGCGCGTCATCGCCAACCGGATCGACCCGGCGCTCGCGGGCCGGTTGTCGGCGGCGACCGTGGCCTTCCACAAGTCCGTGCTCGAGAACTTCGACCGCTACCAGTCCCGCGCGCGCGAGCTGCTGGGGGTCGTCAACGAGATGGTGCGCAAGGTCAGCGGCCACGGCTTCTCCAAGGACGACATCCAGGCGATCCTTTCCGGGCTGGTCGCGGAAGGCGCCAACGGCGAGCTGTTCGACTACGCCTCGGCCGAGCAGGCGACCATGGCGCTCGGCGCGCTGATCAGCACCTGGCGCCAAGCCGGCGGGGTCGACGCAGCGCAGCTGGAAAAGCTTAACGCGCAGCTCGAGCGCTGCTATGCCGCCACGGCCGATGACGAACTCTACCGCCCAGCCGACTTTGCGGCGGCGATCGGGGGCTTTCGCGACCTGATTCGCTAGGTATTCCAGGCGGATCGTCCTGGCCGCCTGCAGGGACGCGGCACGCTCCAAGGCACGCCGCGTCAACGCCCCCGCGCGGCGTGGCGACGATTTCTTAACCAGGCTTTTACACCCGCAAACTACGGTCCCGGCGTGGTGGTGCGATGCCGCCCGGTTGAATTCTGCTCATGAAATTCGGCTGAGGGAAGCACGCGAATGGATGGCCGTATGTCGAGCGTCGCCGAGGAAACCAGCGATCGCGCCGTTGTCGGCGAGCTGGCCGAGCGCGTGGGGTCTCTCGGCGTGGAAGTGGCGGATATCGCCGGCCACGTCGAATCGGTCAGCCGCATGCTGGGCAGCCAGTCGCAACGCCTGGACGCGCTCAAGGCCGAAGTCGGCGGCATGGCGGCCGCCAACGATCGCATCGTCGCGGCGGGCGCGGAAACGCGTGGCCAGACCAAGGTCGCCGTCGAGTCGATCGCGCAGTCGCACGCCGCCGTCAGCCAGTCGGTCGCCTGCGTGCACACGCTGGCGGAATCGATCCAGCGCGTCACGCAGCGCCTGGGATCGCTTGACGACGCGCTCGCGCGGGTGAGCAAGGTGGCCGGCGGCATCGAAGCGATCGCGCGGCAGACCAACCTGCTGGCGCTGAACGCGACCATCGAGGCGGCGCGCGCGGGCGAGGCAGGCCGCGGCTTTGCCGTGGTCGCGGGCGAGGTCAAATCGCTGGCCAACGAGACGCGACAAGCCACGCTGCAGATCGGCGAGACCGCGAAGCTCCTGACCGACGAGATCGCGCGGCTGCGCGACGACCTGACGTCGACCGCCGCCACGGCCGACCAGCTCAGGGGCGGCGCCGCGACCGTCGCCGAGACGATCGGGCGGCTCAATGCCGCCTTCCCGATCCTGGACCGCGCGGCCGAGTCGGTAGCCGAGCAGGCGCGGTCGAACGCCGCGACCTGCGCCAAGGTCAGCGGCGAGCTCGATTCGCTGGTGGACGGGGTCAAGAAATCGGCTGGCGACATGGGCGAGGCGGACCGCCGTGTCGTGGGCCTCTTGAACCTGAGCGAGGAGCTGATCGAGCGCATCGCCGCGTCGGGTGTCGAGACCGATGACACCCGCTTCATCCGCGCGGTCAGCGCCGGCGCGGCCGAGATCGCCAAGCTGTTCGAGGACGCGGTCGCGCGCGGCACGATCGGCATGGCCGATCTGTTCGACGAGAGCTACCGCCCGGTGGCCGGCACCAATCCGCAGCAGGTGACCACGAAGTACGTCGCCTTCACCGACCGCGTGCTGCCGGCGACCCAGGAGAAGCTGCTGGAATTCGACCGGCGCGTCGCCTTCTGCGCCGCCGTCGACCGCAACGGCTATCTGCCGACGCACAACCTGAAATTCTCCAAGCCGCAAGGGCCGGACCCGGCCTGGAACACGGCCAACTGCCGCAACCGCCGCATCTTCAACGATCGCACCGGCCTTGCCGCCGGCCGCAACACCAAGCCTTTCCTGCTGCAGACCTATCGCCGCGACATGGGCAACAACATGTTCGTGATGATGAAGGACCTGTCCGTGCCGATCTATGTGCGCGGCAGGCACTGGGGCGGCCTGCGCATGGGCATCAAGCTCGCGTAGGATTCTTCGTCCTACCGGACCGGACGACGCTCTACTGCGCGGGCATGACCTGCGGGGTAGAGATCGGCAGGTTCGCCGTGCCGGGCGGGCGCGGCAGACGCGGGGCCGGCAGGAAGTCCTGCTTCTGCACCGGGTCGCGCACCGTGTAGAGTTGTCCAGCCGGGTCGAGATACAACTTCTTCATTTCGCGCAGCGTGAAGGGACGGGCGCCCAGCCGACCGAACACAGCCACCTGATGCCCGGTTTCGTCAACGGCGCGGTCGCGCTCCAGCGGCCGCGACAGCGACAGCGCCGCGTGTTCGGTTTTGTTCCAGGCGATCAGCTCCGGCTTGGGCTCGGGCGCGAAGCCGTAGAAGTTCGGCTGGCTGTCCGGCGATGTCAGCTGGATCACCTTGAGTCCGTTCCTGCCGTCCGCGACATAGGCGATGAGCGAAGCGTTGGTGGTGGCGACGATGACGTCGTTGGCGTCGTTCATCTTGCCGTCGGCGGTGTACTGCATGTACAGCTTCGGCCGCTCCGGCTTCTCGATGTCCACGATCATCAGGCCGTCGGCGCCCGCCGCGACATAGGCATAGGTCCGCGACACGAAGACGTGGCGCGCGTCCTTGATCGGGAAATCGGCTTCGGGCGCCAGGCGCGGCTTGTTAGGATCGGTGACATCCACCACCTTGAGGCCGCCTTCCGCCGCGACGAAAAGATAGCGGAACTGGATGGCCGTGGCGCGCGCGCCGGCGATCGGAATGCGCGCGGCAACACGCGGCTTCATTGGCACATCCATGTCCAGCACGACGATCTCGCGGTCGGTGGGCACATAGAAATATGTGCCGGCGATGGTCAGATGCCGCGCGCCGGTCAACACCCCGCCCTCGTTCCAGGTCAGCGCGCGGTTCAGGAAGTTGTTGCTCGGGTTCTGGTCGTGCATCGCGCCGATATCGGTCAGGATCAGCCCTTCCACCGCGTCCGTGATGAACGCGTAGCGGTAGATCTCATGCATCGGCTGTTCCTGGTTCACGATCCGCATGAAGTCGTTCTTGTTGCGGTCGTAGTGCACAGGCTGCGTCGTCGCCAGCTGCACGCAGGTCGCGTTCTTGGTCGAGAAGCCCGGCTTCTGCCCGAGCGGCGACACGGGGGCGCTGATGACGCGGTGCGAAATGCCCTTGTTCGCGATCGAGGCGGCGTCGTAGGCCCAGAAGCCCGCGTCGCCCTGGGCCGCGTACACGTACTCGCCCCGCAGCTGGATGCAGCGGATATCGCCTTGGCCGTTGGTGTAGCTGTCCTTGAGCTCGCGCCCGCGCTTCTGGTGGTCCGCGTACCAGTCGGGATAGGCGTACTTGTGCAGGAAGCTGCCGACCACCGCCTGCGGCTCGTCCCATTCGGTCACCCGCACGGCGTCGAATCCGCCCTTGCCGCCGACCCAGGCGTTGAAGCCGACGAAATTGATGAAGTTGGTCCCGAAGCCCAGCGTCTGCGCCATGATCGCGTTGTTGTCGTTATCGGCCGATACGTGGCAGTCCGAGCACGTCTTGGTCTCTTCCTTGCGCTCGGTGTGCGGATAGTGCGGGTTGATCGCCTGGCTGGAATAGCCGCTGGCCGCGATCGGCGGCTGCTGGATGTAGATGCGCTCGCGGTTGATGTTGGTCGACGACAGGATCAGTGCCGACGACGAGCGCAGGGGCGCGACCGTGTGGTTCTTCACGGTGCTGTGCTTGCCCAGCATGAAGATCTCGTCGCGCGCAACCTGGGGATTGTAGCTCGCCCAGTTGCGCGTCTCGCCGCCCTCGAAATGGTGCCGCTCGGTCTTCCAGTTGGCCTGGATCGGCAGGTGGCAGCCGCCGCAGCTCGTGGTCCAGGACAGATGGCAGGTGTAGCACTCGACCTCGTTGTCCTTGTGCGCGCGCTGCTCGGCCGGCACGCCGGGGCCCCATTTCATCGAGGCGCCCTGCGACATCAGCTTGGCGCGCGCAGCCTTCTCGTTGTACCCGGGGTGGCTGGGGTCGACCGTGTCCTTGACCAGCGACACTTCCCACTCCAGGTCGGGGTACAGCGCCGAGCGCTGGATCAGCTTGTTGCCGATCCATTCGAAGCGCTTGCGCCCGTCCGAAAGCCGCAGCAGGCCGAAGTCCCGTCCGCCCGGCGGCGCCGCCGGGCCCGAGGACTGCAGGGTCGGGTAGGCCGTGGCCGTCCCATGGCAGTCCTTGCACCGCACCTCGATGGGGTTCATCACCTCGCCGTAGAGGTAGCCGTTGCCGTGCGCGTCATGGCTGAAGTGGCAATCGACGCAGTGCATGCCGTAATCCACGTGGATCGACGACATGTGGATCGCCTTCTTGAACTTCTCGGGGTCGTCGTTGGAGACGATGTTGCCCTTCTGGTCGAGCAGATTGCCCTTGCGGTCGCGCTTGAAGATGGCGCGGAAGTTCCAGCCGTGGCCGTGGTAGTCGGCGAACTGCGTCTGCTTGTTGTCGTGGTTGTTGTCGGCGACGCGCTTGAGGAAGTCGACGTCCGACCACTTGCCGCGCAGCACCGCCTCTTCCGGGTTGCGGTCGAGCCATTCACGCATCTGCTCGTTGGTCGGGTAGACCTGCTTCTCCGGGAACATGCGCGCCGCATCGGGCTCGTAGTCCCACATGGTGTAGCCGAGATACGTGTTGAAGAACATGTTCGGCTGATGCATGTGGCACTGCATGCATTGCGACGTCGGAATCGCGTTCGTGAAGGAGTGCTTGATCGGATGGCCGGATTCGCCGCGCGGGATGGTCGGATCGACGGTCTGCGTGGTCCCGTCGTGGCCGAATTTCGCCCATGGGCCGGAATGGCGCGGGTCGCGGTCGTTAGCGTAGACCACGTGGCACGAGCCACAGCCCGAGGTGCGGTAGTCGCCCGGCTGGTCGTTGGTGCCCATGAACCAGGTAAACGGGTCGTTCAGGCGCGTCTTGTGAATGTTGATGACCGGCACGGCAATGCGCAGGCCGGTGGCCTCGGCGCGGTTGGACTGGCGAATGTCGGGCCGACCCGGCTCTTCCAGGCGCTGCAGCTGTCCAAGCGAGTTCGGGTTCCCGATCTCGGGAAACTGCGTGATGATGTTGCGGCCACCGCGCTCGAACACGCGGAAGATATCGCCCGGCGGCAGGGTTTCCCAGGTCGGCAGCGGCACCATCTGCGGAATGATGCCGCGCGCCAGCTTTTGCTGGTCGATCTTGCCCGGGCTGACCAGCACGGCGTTCACGCCGTCCCGCGTGTAGCCTTCGCCGGCAATGTAGTTCTTCAGCGGCAGGATGTTGTTGTTGTACGCGGCGCCGCCCCACAGCATGGCGCCCGTCGCCATCATGCTGCGTTCGGCCGCCTCGATGATGGTCTGGTGGCAGGCGCCGCAGGCCTCGCGCGCGATGCGCAGGTCGCTCGGGTTGACGAAGCGAATGTATTCCGGGGCCTCGCGGTTCAGCAGCGTGTAGCTGCGCTGCGGATTGGCGCTGGACGGGTAGCGCCAGGTGAGCGGCAGGCGCGGCAGCACGTGCGCCTTCATCTGCGCCGCCAGGTAGGCGTCGTCGCCCTTCTTCGCGTCCTGCGGCTTCATCACCTTCGGGTCGCCGCCATGGCAGTCGGTGCAGCCGAGGATCACGCCTTCGCTGATGTGCATGGTGCGTGAGTCGGACTCAGTGTGGCAGCTCATGCAGCCGGTGGTCTTGGCATCGGCCTCGGCCTGACTCTGCACGCGCGGAGCCGGGGGCGCGGGCGTGTAGGTCATCGGCCGCGGCGACTCCGGGCCGCCGGCGGCCATTGCTGGCGCAACCGACCCGGTCAGCGCCAGCAGCGCCGCCAGCGCCGCCGTCCTGATCGCCCCGTGGGGCCGTCGATGCATCAGGGTCACGCCACGTCCCTCAGTAGGTCAGGATCAGGTTGCCGAGCACGGAATAGAAGATCGACTGGTCTTCGTCCTCGGTCGAGTAGAGCCGCTTGAAGCCCTCGTCGGCCAGCAGCATCGCGCCCGACAGGCGGAAGACGATGTTCTGGTTGTTGAACGGCCGATAGGTCGCTGCGCCGGAGATGTCCCAGCCGATGCGGTTGCTGATCTCGCCCTGGTTGCGCAGGAACTCGAGGTTCGAGGTGTCGGCGAACATCAGGTAGTTGATGTTGGTCGAGAAGCGCAGCTCGGGCAGGATGTCGAAGTCGGCGCCGCCGCCAACCAGCGCGATGCCGGGGTTGTTGAAGTTCGACTGGCCGTGCTCCTTCGAGCTGCGCAGCTCGGCCAGCACGCCGTTGCGCTGCGTCAGCGCCACGCCGCCGCCGCCGATGAACGGGATGCCCTGGCGGATCCAGTAGCTGGTGTCGGCGCCGGCGAACTGCGGATTCTCGAAGATTGCCGAGAAGCCTTCCTCCTTGTCGTCGAGCGGATCCTTGTCGCCGCTGGCGTAGAGGAACGAGCCGCGCACCCGGATCCAGTCGAAGTCGATCGACGGCTCGAACGCGGCGAAGAAGGCGCGGATATCGGCCTCTCGGCCGGTGAAGTTGCTGTTGTAGTCCTTGCCGAGGGCGCCGTAGACCGAGTGGGTCAGGTTGACGCGGCCGAAATGACCGTCGCCGTTCCAGCCGATGTAGGTCACGTTGTACTTGCGCAGCCGTTCGTCGCCGAACGAGTTCGGCCGCTGCAGGAAGTCGTTGTCGTCGTAGAAGAAGCGGTCGTTCTCGCGGTTGCGGTTGTGGATGACCGTGAATTGCGGCGTGTAGCCGAGCGTGAACAGATCCTGCAGGAACACGTTGGCGATCAAGATGTCGTCGTCGCGCACCCGACGCGTGATGTCGTTCTGGCCGCTGTTGGTGTCCTTGTCGAGCCGGCGGAACCAGGCGACGTTGTACTGGATCTTGTTGTTGAAGCGGTTGCCGAACAGGCGCGCGCCCAATTGGCTGTCCTGGAACAGGAAGCCGCGGAAGTCGGCATTGAACGGCTGGATACCGAGGCGGATCGACTCGAAGTCGTAGCGCTCGGACACGTTGTGGATGTGGTAGTCGACGAACAGCTCGGCGACACCGAGATGCGAGTCGTTGCGCACCTTGCCCTTCGCCGGATTGGCGTCGGTCAGGCCGACCTCGTCCACCTCGAGCCGATTGTAGTTGAACACCGGCGAGATGCGCAGCTCGAAGTCGGGCGGCTTGAATGCGGTGTTGCCCTTGATCAGCGAGAACGAGCCGATCAGGTTCTCGTTGATCAGCAGCTGGTTCGAGCGCGAATACTGGTCGTTGGCGATGTTGAACTGCGACGACGCGAAAGGCACCGGCGTCGGGACGCGGCGCGGCTCGATCACGGTGTCGGAGATCAGCGACAGGTTGACGAACCAGTCCTTGCCGAAGATCGGGCGGTCGCCCTTCAGCATGTTCTGCTTGTAGGGATCGATCGTCGACGTCACCACGCCGATGGCGTCGGCCAGGCGCCAGCGGTCGGGCACCGGGATGAACTCGCGCGGCAGGTTGGGCGGCGCCGGCGGAACGGCACCGGGATTGTCGGTCGGCGTCGGCTTGCGCGCGTCGCGCGCCGGCCGTCCGGGCGCGGCGCGGCGCTGCGCCTCGGAATCCGACAGCAGCGCCTCCTCGCCGTCGTTGGCTGCCTGGTTGATCTGCTCCTTGCCGGCTTGTGCAGGCGCGGACAGGGCCGGCAGGAAAGCCGCGGTCGCCAGGAGCAGGAAGAGCAAGCGCAGCTTCATGTCACTTGCCCCTGCAGACGTTCTGCTCGTTGCCGCCGGCGTTCGGCTGGAACGGGCAGCTGACGTAGCGCAGGCGCGCACCGCGCGGCGACAGCTGGTCGTCGCGGATGGCGAAGGCGGCGTGACCTACACCGCTGCCGAGCGCGACGCCGCCGTTGTGCAGGCCGAGGAAGCCGGTCATGTCGTCCTGGTCGATGCCGTCGCCCGAGATGCCGATGCCGCCGATCAGCACGCCGTCGCGGTAGATCGGGAAGCCGCCGGCGAAAGGCTGCATGCCGTTGGCCAGCTGGCTGGTGCCGAGCGGCCCGATCAGCGGCAGGTAGGTGCAGTTGCGCGGCGTCTCGACCGCGGCGCCGGTGCGCAGGAAGATCAGGTGCTGCGCGATGTTGTCGAGCACGAGGTCGAGCTGCAGGCCGACGTTGAACGGGCTCCACAGCTGGAACGGCCGGCTGAACGGCCCGTGCGGCTCGCCGTCGACGCCGTCGGGGAAGAACGGCCGGTCGATCAGCCCGACGCCGCGGGTAGACCACGCCGTGCCGTCGGTGAAGACGCTGGGCTGGATGAACGCCTGGGCGATGTTGGCGTAGAAGCCGATCGGCACGCCCAGCGCGTTGTTGCCGACGGGCTGCGGCGGCACCAGCACGGTCGAGGCGACCGGCGAGTTGAACGCGGCGAGCTGCGCGGCCGCGTCGACGCGGCTGAAGAACAGCGCCGTGCGCGCCTTCTGCAGCGACACGTCGGTGCCGAAGATCGGCGCGTCCGGCGTGCGCGCCATGGCGACGATCACCCCGTTGACGTCGACGACCGAGACGGTGACCTGGATGAAGCTGTTCTGCGGCCGGCGAATCTGCGCACGGCCGCCGAACGCGACCTTCAGCGCGTTGACGAGGATCGTTGCCGATTCGTTGGCGGTAAGCGCGAGGCCGCCGGGTGGGCCGGTGCCCGCGCGCGGTGCGAAGGCGTTGCTGGCGAGGTTGGTCGGGTCGCGCAGCACGATCGCCGGGCCGAAGGTCGAGACCTCGCCGGTCGGATCGGGCGCGTAGCCCGAGGTCGGGTCGCCATAGGGCGTGCCGTCGCGCAGCGTCGGCGCCGGGACGATCACCGCGCCGGTCGAGAAATAGTCGCGCACGCCGACGCGGCTGCCGAGCACGCCGTCGATCGCGGCGAAGGCCGGCGCGGCGGCCGGGTTCGAGGCCAGCGGGTTGTTGCGGTCGGTGCGGTCGCGGTCGATGTAACGCAGCGTCTTGCCGGCCACGGCGATGCGGTTGGCGCGGATGTCGACCGGCGCGTCGAAGCCGGCCGCGCCGGCCACGGCGATCAGCTCGTCGTCCGATGTGTCGATGTCGTTGATGATGCGGTCGATCGTGTAGATGCCGTCCGATTCGACGCCGAGGCCACCGACGACGAAGCCGTCCTTGTAGAGCGGGATGCCGCCCGGGTCGGCCGACAGGCCGAGCGGAGAGCGCTTCGGCCCCGGACGGCCGAGCGGGTTGGCGGGATCGGCGCCGTCGAACGCCGCGGTGGCGCGGCGACTGAAATCGGAGCAGGGCAGCTGGCTGAACTGCACGCCGAACAGCGGCCCGCCGGGCGCGCGGTACTCCAGCGGGTTGAAGTTCTCCTGCACGATCTGGCTGGCCGTGCGGGTGGAGAACGCGTTGCCGGACGACGAGAGATAGGCGCCGGTCACGGCCTTGGCGATGGCCGAAAGGTCGGTCGTCGGCGCGCCGTTGACGACGCCCAGCGTGGTCGACAGCGCCGCCAGCACGGTTTCGACCTGCTCGAGCCCATTGCCGGCGGGGATGTTGCGGTTGGTGGTGATGCGGAGTTCGACCGGGGCGCCGTTCATACGGAACACGCCCAGCACGTTGCCGACGCGGTCGACCACGGCGATCGTCGCCGGCTTGCCGCGCGCCTGCGCCTCCTGCACCGCCTGGCTGATGATCTGCCCGACCTCGGCCGCGGTGAGGAACAGCGGTGGGACGACGGTGACGTTGCCCTGGGCCGCCGCCGGACGGGCGAACGACAGCATGGCGCACAGCGCGATCAGCGCCGCCGCCAACGTCGTCCGTCCACCCCTCCTGTGCATGCCTCCTACCCCCCGGTAGTGCCGTCTACTTGGCGATGATCTCGAACGTGCCGAACTTGACCTCCGCCGCGGTGCGGTACCCTACCGTCACCGTGATCGGCAGGCTGGCAGCGGCTAGCTCCTCCTTGAGGATCTTGAACTCCAGCGCGTTGTTCTTCGCGGCGGCGCCGGTGTCACTGAGATCTTCCGCGCGCCCGCTCCACGGCAGCCAGTAGCCCTGGCGCGTGCGCATCAGCATGGCGCCCGAGGCCGTGCGCGCGGTCACGTAGGCCGCGAGCGGCTGGTCGCCCGCAAGATCGACGCTGCGGCGGATGTCTTGCAGTCCGGGGCCGACCGCGACCGCCGACAGTCGGACGCCCGCACTCGACAGCGCGTCGCCCGCGACGGCCGGGATGGCAAATGCCGGCAGGCCCCCGAACGCCAGAAACGCCAGTCCCGCCGCGACACGGCGTTTCCGCCGCATCGTGCCGACCGACGCCCCGGGCGCCGAGATGACCTGCCGGTTAAACACCCCTAACATCGTGCCCCATTTTGGCCGCTGAACACGGCTCTAACATTATGATTCTGCTCGTTGAGCCTGGAACCACCAACCCCCGGTCCAGGCGCGACGAAGTATACTAGGAGGGTTTTCGGGGCGAAAAGCGATTCACAGGCAAACGCCGGTTTCGCGAGGCGTTTTTGCCACCCTGTGGCATTTGGGAAACAAGAATCCCGCCCTGGTTGGCGGAGAAAAAAGCCTGCCGAGCCAAAGAGCTACTACTTCCGGCTCGAGTTCCGAATCGAGGTCTGCAGCCCCTTCAGCGACTCGCCCACGGCGGTGCCGCCTGTGCGGTACTGACCGGGGATCTTGTGGGGGTCCTCGGCCTTGGCCACGGGGTTCATGGGCCCTTGAGTCGGGGTGTGATAGTAGTGGCAGGTGACGCAGCTGCTGGGCATGCGGTTGTTCGGCTGCGCCATGGTCAGCCCCGAATCGCCGACATGGCACTCGCGGCAGACGGCGATCCCAGGCAACAGGATATCGGTCGCATCGTCCGACCAGGCGGCCCCGACGACGTCCTCGGCCAGGCGGCGCACCTGGCGCAGGCCGTCCGTCCCCGGCAGCTTGACCGTGGCGACCATGGCCGCCAGCGACGAAGCCTGCTTGGCGACGGCAGGCGACCAAGTCGCCTGCTGCAAGCCCTTCACCGCCTCCTTTGTCGTGCCGAGCGCCCCCTCGTCGGACGGCAGCGCCATCGCTGCGGCGAAGAAGGCCGGCGCCGCGTCCTTGACACGCGCCTCCCATTTCGCCGGATCGGTCACATCGAGGCCGTGGCAGCGCTGGCAGGTCTCGGTCGCGTGCGAGGAGTGCCGGAACAGCCCCTTGGGCAGCCAGCGCTCGGCGATGTTCGGCTTCACCACGCCGTACTTGCGATTTGCGCCCTCGCCGCTTTGCGTCGTCGTGTGGCAGGTGCCGCATACGGCCTTGGAGCCGAACACGAATTGCAGCGCCTGCTGTGTCTGCGTTTCGGCCCATTCCTGCGCCTCGCGCTTCTGCGAGGCGGTGAGGACCACGCGCGACGGCAGGCGGCGCACGACCTCGGGCGCCGTCGGATCGGCGTAGCCGCCGGAAAGCGCGGTCGCGCCGTAGTAGTCGCGGATCACGTTGACCGCCGCGTCGACGCTGCCGTGCGGCATGCGCCGGCCGCGCGCGACCGGATCGAAGGCGAGCTCGTGGCAGCGCTGGCAGTGCGGCTCCTGCGCCACCGGCACCATCAGGAAACCGCCCGGCGCCACCTGGTGGCACGAGCTGCAGTCGAGGGCCTCGAGACCTTCCGGTCCGCGGATGCCGCCCGGACGCAGGTGCTTGTCGTGCGGGAACGTGAGGCCCGAGCGCTCCTTCGGCCGCGGGCTGGCGGCAAGGCTGATGCGCTCGACCTTGCCGGCGGCCGCATCGACCGCGACCGTCGGGCGGAACTCGTGGTGATCCTTGAGGAAATCGCCTACCGCGAGCAGCGTCGAGGCCGGTGCCTTGGCGACCAGGTTGCTGTGGCAGTCGGCGCAGAACTTCTGGTCCTTGCGGATGATCGAGGGTTCGCCGTTGTGCTCCTTGTGGCAGCTCTCGCACAACACCTCGGTCAGTTCGGGCAGCTTGAACTTCTTCGGGTCGGCGTGGTGCTGGATCGATTCGTGACAGACATAGCACGCCTCGTCGCGCACCATCTTGAACGGCATCTGGTGGCAGCGGTTGCACTGCTGCGCGATCGGCTTGTGCGCGTCCGAGATATCGCCCGAGTTCCACATCATGTCGGGGCGGAACGCGAAGTTCTTGTTGGCGTCCGTGTCCGGCGCGCGCGATGGATTGAAGAATGCCGCGACCGGCCATACCAGGAAGACGGCGAGCACGAGCAAGGTCAAAATCCAGGCCCAGCGGCGGCGGCTGAGGCCTGTCTGCTCGAGGCCGAGCTTGCTGCGCGCGATCAGCTTCTCAAGGTCGTCGCCCATCGGGCGCGCCAGCTCGACCCCCAGCGCCAGCGTCTCTCCGCCGGGCGCGTCGATCAGCGTCACGTCGTAGGGGCCGATGCCGACGACCTCGCCCTTCTTCACCTGGGCGACCTGCACGGGCTGGCCGTTCACCGTCATGTCGGCGCCACCCAGCGCCTCGGCGTAGACGCCGTTCGCGCGCTGCTCGATCACCGCCTGATAGAGCGACACGCGCGGGTCGGGCAGATGCGCCTCGTTGTCGGTGCTGCGCCCAAAGCGGACCCGCGTGCCCCCGACCTGCTGGTCGCGATGGGCGACGCCGCCGCTGCGCTTACGCGTGATGAAACGGACGAGGATCGCCACGTCGACCTACCAGTAAAAGAATACCGAGAAGATGTGCGCCGCCAGCGATGCCAGCAACGCAAAGGTGACCGGCACATGGACGTAGAGCCAGATGTCCATGAGCGCCTTGTAGCGCAGGTCGCGGCGCACGCGCTCGACCAGCTCGAGCTTGCGCGCGAGCAGCGACAGGACGGTGCGGCCCTTCTCTGCGTCGCTCTTGGGCAGCCCCAGCACCAGCTCGCTCACGCGCTTGACCGCCTGCTGCACCGGGCATTTCCGGTCGCGCCCGGACAGCTGCTTGAGCGCGCCGCCGCCGATCGCCAGCTTGTCGGCGGACGCCATGACCTCGTTGTGGATGTCGTCGCCCAGCATGACGCTGATCTCGCGCGCCTTGGCGTTGAGCTCGGCGATCTGCGCCAGCAGGTCGCGCTGCGTGGCGCCGCGCCGGTTCTCGGTCATCAAGCGCGGGAAGCGCACATAGACGACGATGCCGAAGATGCCGCTGAGGATGACGAAGATCATCAGCGAATAGGCCAGCGTGTGCACGTTCCAGCCGAACTGGAAGCCGGTGTGCAGCGTGGCAACGACGATCAACCCCAGACCCAGGTAGACATGGGCCGACAGCCAGTCCTCGAGCTTGACCTTGCCGAGGCCGTAGCGGCGCTTGCGCACGCCGAACCATGCGAGCCAGACGATGAGGAGCACGCCGATCGTGCCGAGCGTGTAGCCCAGCGCCGTGCCGCCGTTGGGCGGACCGACCGTCGGCTGGTGCACGATGTAGGCGATCAACGCGATCGCCACCATCCACAGGCTCAGCTTCAGGTAGCGGAAGCCGCGATAAACCAGGATCGATTCATGCATGGCGTGCCCCCCCAAGGCACCGCCTTGCCCTATTGGGGCGAGTGCGTCGTCAACGCGAAGAATTGCTCGGGATGAACGCGAATGGCGGCGCCGGTCGGGCATGAGCGCACGCAGGCCGCGCCACCCTCGATGTCCTTGCACATATCGCACTTGACCGCGCGCTTCTTGCCTTCATGCGAGGCATGCGAGGCGGCCTTGTCCTCGCCGGGTCCGTGGCCGAACCCGAACAGCAGCCACGACAGCAGGCCCGGCTTCTTCGGCGCGTCGTAGGCCATGTGAATCACGCCGTATGGGCAGTTGCGCTCGCAGTTGCCGCAGCCGATGCAGGTCTGCTCGTCGATGAACACCTCGCCGTCCTTGGACTTGTGCAAGGCGTCGGGCGGACAGTCGGCCATGCAGTGCGGGTGCTCGCAGTGGCGGCATGAGGTGGGCACGTGGATCGTGGCGTAGGTCGGCCCCGCCTCGCGGTTCAGGCGCGAAATGCCGCCATGCGTCTCGGCGCAGGCCTTCTCGCAATTGTCGCAGCGCACGCACAGGGCCTCGTCGATCAGCAACATGTCGGCGGCTTCCTTGCCGCCTTCCTGCACCAGGAACTGGATCAGGTTGCCGGCCTCGGGCCGCGCGGCGATGTCCTCGGTCTGCGTGATGATCGCGCCGATGCGGCGCTCGATCTGGTGGCGCAACTCGGGCAGGTGGTCCATCAGCATGCGGAATCCGGCGCCGTCGAGCCAGACCGCCTCGGTTTCGATCGCGGCTTTGACCGTGGCGGCGCGCGGCATGTCGCGCACCAGCGCCATCTCGCCGACATAGTGGCCGGCCGGCACGTAGTTCATGACGATCTCGCGCCCGCCGATGCGGCGCGACACCGTGCAGCTGCCGGTGCGGATCAAATAGACGCCGTCGCCCGGATCGCCCTCGTCGAAGATGACCTCGTTGGCCTTGAAGCTCCGGAGCTTCGAGGTCTTGAGCACCGCTGCCATGTCGTCCTTCGACAGGTTCGGTGCGATGTAGCTGCGAATCTGGCGCTCGATCGCGGCGGCATCGACGACATCGCGCACCTTCGGTACCGACTTGATCAGCTTGATCATCTCGCGCCGCGACGTCTCGATCAGAACGCAGTCCTGCGTCGCCCGCGCGGTCGCCGACCGGCGTCTTCCGGCCAGGAGGCCCATCTCGCCGAAGAACTCGCCCGGCCCCAGCCGCACCATCTCCTCCGGATGGTCGGGATCGACCTCGATGCCGACCTCTCCGCCGAAGATGGTGTAGAAGGTGTTGGAGTAGTCGTTGCGGTGGAAGACCTCGTCGCCCGCCTTCGGCATGTGGACGTTGCTCTCGAGCAGCACCTCGCGCAGCTGCAGCGTGGTGAGGCCCGAGAACACCGGGATGGTCTTCTGGATCTCGGCCAGAAGGTTGGGTATGCCGCCGAACCGGTCGAACAGCGCCCCCTTGAACTTCTCCTTCAAGAGCGGCTCGTCGGCCGGCTCGCAGTCGTTGCCCTGGATGAACTCGATGACCTCGTAGCCCTGGTTCATCGCCTGCTTGATCAGCGGGTAGCCGGCCAGCGCGCCGATGACGTAGAGCCCCGGGACGTTCGATTCGTAGTGCGAGCTCAGCTCCGGCAGCGCGGTCGGATCCTTGCTGGGGAACTGGATGCCGCAGGATTCGACGAAGGCGCGCGGCGCCAGCGCGCCCAGGCGCGCGATGACGCGGTCGCATTCGACCACGGCCTCGCCGTCGGCCGTCTTCAAGGTGAATTTCAGCCGTGGGCCGGCCTCGACCTTGGTCGGCGCGGACTTGTACATGCACTCGAGCAGGCCCTTCTCGAGCGACTTGGTGATCAGGTCCAGGTTGCCCTGCTTGCAACGCGCGAACTCGGCGCTGCGGTTGATCATGATCACCTTGTTCTGCTTGGCCAGCGCCACCGCGTTCTCGATCGCCGCGTCGCCGGCGCCGACCACGACGATGGTCTCGTCCGAATACTCGTCCGGGTCGTCGAGCTGATACTGGATGCGCGGATCGGCTTCCCCGGGGACACCGAGTTTGCGCAGGTTGCCCTGCAGGCCGATTGCCAGGACCACGTTTTCGGCGGTTATCTTGTCCTTGCCGTTGACCGTCAGCTCGAAGGCGCCTTTCTGGCCCGTGATCTTCGTGACCTCGGCATTGTAGCGGACGTTGACGCCGAGTTCCTTGGTCTGCCTGTCCCAGGTGCCGAGGATGTCCTCGCGGATTCCCAGCTTGAAGTCCATCGGGCTGCGCAGGGGCAGGATATCGGGCGTCGCCATCACCAGCTTGCCCTTCTGGTACTTGTAGATCGTATCCGACAGGTGGTCGGTCTTTTCCAGAAGGATGTGCGACAGCTTGCTCTGGGCGGCCCGACCGGCAGCACTCATCCCGCCCGGGCCGGAGCCGACGATGGCTACCTTGAAATGCTCGGTCATCTGAAGTCCCATCCCTTTGCTTCAGGCTATGTCGCGGTGCGGAATCAGTCAACAAACCAGCGCGGATTCTCGCCGGCGCTTTCTTTCGGAGACCTTGCCGTCAGGCGGCTCAGTCGAGTCTGATTCGCAGGTTCTCGCGCGCCACGAACGCGCCCGGCCACATGGCGCGGGCCTCGGTCTCGACCTGGCTCATGAAGCGGTCATCGTGCTCGGGGTCGTGATGGAAGATGGCGAGGGAGCGCGCCCCGGCGGCGCGGCACAGCCGCACGCCCTCCTGCCAGGTCGAATGCCCCCAGCCGACCCGGCTCGGGAACTCGGCATCGGTGTAGGTCGAATCGTAGATCACCAGGTCGGCGCCCGCGATCAGCGACAGGACGCGCTCGTCCGGCTTGCCGGGCAGGTGCTCCGTGTCGGTGATCAGGCAGACCGAGCGTCCCGCGTGCTCGACGCGGTAGCCGGTCGCCCCGTCGGGATGGTTCAACGGCGCGGTGCGGATCTTGATGCTCGGCGCCAGCTGGAACGTGTCGCCGGCCGAGAAATCCTCGAAATCCATCCTGGACCGCATCGCATCCAGCGGCACGGGAAAGAACGGGCGCGACATCTGCCCGCCCATCACCTGCCTCAAGCCCCCATGCGGCAGCGAGGCCCCGGCCATGAGGCGGAAACTGCGGTCCTTGTGGAACGCGGGCGAGAAGAACGGGAAGCCGTTGATGTGGTCCCAATGCGTGTGGGTCAGAAGGATCGTCGCTTCAGCGACATTTTTCCGCAAAAGCCAGTGACCGAGGTTGCGGATGCCGGTGCCGGCATCGAAGACGATCGTGCGCCCGTCGGCCGAGACCTCGATGCAGGTGGTATTGCCGCCGAAGGCGACGTGGTTGACGGTCGGACAGGCGATGCTGCCGCGCACGCCCCAGAACTTGACCTTGAAGCTCATCAGTTTGCCACGCGCGCTCTAGATCGGGACCGCCAGGTTGCCCAGGCGCTTGGTGAGCTTCATGTTTTCTCCATAGTCGACCGGCACCGCGATGATTGCAGGCCCGGATTGACGAAAGGCCTCCGCCATCGCCGGCGCGAGCTCTGCGACCGCGCCCACGCGCTTGCCCCAGCAGCCGAAGGCCTTGGCCAACAGTACGAAATCAGGGTTGCCGAAGGCGAGTTCCGAGTGCTTGCCGCCGAACGCGTTCTGCTGCTTCCACTTGATCAGGCCGTATTCTCCATCGTCCCAGACCATCACCACGATGTTGAGCTTCAGCCGGACGGCGGTCTCCAGGTCCTGAACGTTCATCAGGAATCCGGCATCGCCGCAGATCGCCAGGACCTTGCGGTCGGGAAAGGCGATTTTGGCGCCCATGGCCCCGGGCAGGGCGAAACCCATCGAGCAGAACCCGTTGGAGATCAGGCAGGTGTTCGGCTCCTCGCACTGATAATACCGTGAAATCCACATCTTGTGCGCGCCGACATCGGACAGGACGATATCCTCCGGCCCGAGCGCCTGGCGCACGTCCCAAAGGATGCGCTGCGGCTTGACCGGGAAGCCGGTGTCGTCCTTCTCCGCCGCGAACTCGTCGAGCATGGCCTGTCGGAGCTTGGCCCGGCCGGTGATGTCGAACAGCGGCAGGCGCTCGCCGCAGCACTCGTTCAAGGCCTCGTTGATCTGCCACAGCGCGTCGGCCACGTCGCCGACCACGTCGACCGCGACCGGATAGTGCTCGTCGATCTCGGCCGGCGTGAAGTCGACGTGGACGATCTTCTTGCCGGGATGGCGGTTCCACAAAGACGGGGAGTACTCGACCAGGTCGTAGCCGACGGCGACGATCACGTCGCACTCGTCGATCGCCAGGTTGACGTAGTCGCGCGCCTGCAGCCCGATCGTGAACAGGCAGTGCGGATCGCTCATGGCGACCGCGCCCTTGCCCATGAAGGTGTTGGCGACGCCGATGCCGGTCTTGCGCGCGAGGCGGCGCAACTGCTTGGCGGCGCGCTTGCGAACCGCGCCGTTGCCGGCGATGACGATCGGGTTGCGCGCCTTGACGATCACGTCGACCGCCTCGGCCACCGCCTTGTGGTCGGCGGCCGGCCGGCGCGTGCGGGCCACGGCCATCGGCTTGCCGTCGAGCTTCTCCTCGGCCAGATCCTCGGGCAGCTCGATCAGCACCGCTCCCGGCTTCTCGGCCTCGGCCAGCTTGAAGGCCTTGCGCACGATCTCGGGGATGTTGCGCGGGTGATAGACCGACTGCGCCCACTTGGTGACGGGCCGGAACATCCCGACCACGTCCATCGCCTGGTGGCTCTCCTTGTGCATGCGGCGGGTGTCGGCCTGGCCGGTGATGCACACCAGCGGGGCGCGGTCCATGTTGGCGTCGGCCACGCCGGTGATCAGGTTGGTTGCCCCGGGCCCCAGCGTCGCCAGGCACACACCCGCCTTGCCGGTCAGCCGGCCATAGGCGTCGGCGATGAAGGCGGCCGCCTGCTCGTGGCGGCAGAGGACGAATTTGATCTTGCTATCGAGGAGCGAAATCATCAGATCGGCGTTCTCTTCGCCCGGCAGGCCGAAGATGTGGGTCACCCCCTCCGCCTCCAGGCAGCGAACGAACAGATCGGACGCCTTCATTATTGTCCCCCTTCCCCGTCCCCCCGGGGCGGGCCAGTATCCTTGGCCGCCGCGGCCAGCGTCAACCAAAGCCGTGGATTATCGTCCCTTTTGGAAGGCACGCCCTATGACGCCCATCACACCCGCTCCGGATACCCCGACCGATCTGGCCGACCGCGTGCGGCGGCTGGAGCGGAGCAACCGGCGCCTCGCCTGGATCGCCGGCGCCACGGCCCTGCTTTTCCTGGGCGGCGGCCCGATCGGCCTGGTGCGCGCCGCCGGGGAAGAGGTCGTGACCCAGCGCCTGACGCTGACCGACCCGGCCGGCGGCACGCGTGCCATCCTCTCCGTCGTGCCGGGGCTCGGGCCGTCGCTCGTGATCTACGGCGAGAACGGCAAGGCCGGCGCGGCGCTGGCCTTTCCGCCGGAGGGACCCAACCTGGTGATGTACGACAGCAGCGGCCAGTTGCGCCTGCGCCTGGCCACGATCGAGGCGACCGGCCCCAGCCTGGTGCTGAACGATTCGAAACGCAAGCCGCGGCTGCAGGTTTCGCTCGCCGGCGACGTCCCGAACGTCACCCTGCTCAACGACCAGGGCCAGCCGACCTGGCGCACGCCGTAGGCGGCCGTTGATCCGGCCGCCAGACTCAAATGGAGGGCGCGCGGATCGACGCGCGCCTACCCGGGTTTCATCGAGCGCCGCCGAATCGCCCGCCATGGCCGGGCCCACACCGCAGCTCGGCCAATCGGTCGAGCTCGTGATCGACTCGCTGGGCGTGCGCGGTGACGGCATCGCGCGGCTGGGCGCCGTCACGGTGTTCGTGCCGTTCACAGTGCCGGGCGAACGCGTGCGCGCGCGCATCGAGGCCAAGCGCGGCGACGGCTACGCTGCCGTGGCGGAGGAATGGTTCGCGCGCGACCCGGCGCGGCCGTCCCCGTCCTGCCCCGCCTTCGGCGCGTGCGGCGGCTGCGCCTGGCAGCATCTGCCGCGGCCGACCTACATGGGCGCGAAACGCGACCTGCTGATCGCGGCGTTGCAACGCCAGCAACTCCAGCCCGGCGATGCGTGTGCGGTGGAAGCCACCCGCATGTCGCCGCCGGGAGCGCGGCGGCGGGTACGCTTCGCCGGGCTGGGCGGCCGCGCCGGCGTCAGGCTGGGCCTGCATCCGCGCGCCGGGCGCGACGTGCTGGACCTGACGCAATGTGCGGTCGCCGCGCCGGAGATCGTGGCCCTGCTCGGCCCTTGCCGCCGGATCGCCGCCACGCTGGATGCGCTGCAGCCCGGCCGCAGGCCGGCGGCGTTCCAGGTCGCCGTCACCTTGACCGACACCGGCCCCGACATGACCTGGACCTTGCCGCAGGCACCCGGATTGGCCGACCGCGAGCGCCTGGCGCGGTTTGCCGCCGAGCACGACCTTGCGCGCGTGAGCTGGCGGCCGCGCACGGGCGACGAGGACCGGCCCGGCGCGGCCGAGCCGGTCGCGCAGCGCCGCGCGCCGATCATCGCGTTCGGGCCGGCGCCGGTCGAGCTGCCGCCCGATGCGTTCCTGCAGGCGACGCGCGAAGGCGAGGCGGCCATCCGCGACGCTGTGCTGCAGGCCGTCGCCGCCGCGCCGCGCGGACCGGCGGCGGACCTGTTCGCGGGCTGCGGCACGCTTGCCCTGCCGCTCGCCGCCGCGCGCGCGGTGCATGCCGTCGACGGCGATGAAGCGGCCATCGCCGCGCTCGCGGCCGCGGCGCGCCGGACACAGCGCATACGCCTGACGACCGAGCGGCGCGATCTGGCCCTCAGGCCGCTCACCGCCGGCGAGCTCGGCCGCTTCGCCGCCGCCGTGTTCGACCCCCCGCGCGCCGGCGCCATGGCGCAGGCGCGCGAGCTCGCCCGCGCGGAGGTCGCAACGGTCGTCGCGGTCAGCTGCGATCCGGCGAGCCTCGCGCGCGACCTCCGCCTGCTGGTCGACGGCGGCTGCGCGATCGAGCGCGTCGTGCCGATCGACCAGTTCCTGTGGTCGCCGAGGGTCGAGGCCGTGGCGGTGCTGCGCCGGCGCTGAGCCGGCCGTCGGCGCCGGTTACCTGGCCGTGCGCGCACTGATGGCGGCCTGGCGCTCGCGGATCTCCGGCGGCCACGACGACTTGATGAAGGCGAGCACGGCCCAGATCTCCGCATCGCTCAACACCGATTCATAGGCCGGCATGTCGGTCCGATAGCCGCGCGGCACGAAGGGCGCGAGGCCGTGCTTGGTAATGTCGAAGAGCGCCCGGTCGGCATGATGCCAAGTGTGGCCGCTGGCATCGTGCGGCGGCGCCGGCAGCCTGCCGTCGGCCTTGCGCGTCTGCCAATCCGGCTGGCCCTGCAGCCGGTCGCCGTGGCACGCGGCGCAATGCGCCGCATAGACGCGGCGGCCGAGCGCCACCTGCTGCGCGTCGGCTGGATCGGCCCGCCCCGCGGCCGGTCGCAGCCGGTCGTAGAGGAAGACCGCGCCTCCAGCCAGCACGGCGGCCGTCAGGACAAGGGCAAGGGCGAGTCTGGTGCGCATGCGTCGCCGCCGATCAGGGGACACCGAAGCTGCAGATCGCCGACCGGTGTGCCGGCTTCCCGCGCCGGAACGTCAAGGGTCAAAAAAACGCGCGGCGCCCAGGCGGCCGCTGATCCGGCCGCCGAACTCAAATGGAGGGCGCGCGGATCAACGCGCGCCCAGGCGGCCGCTGATCCGGCCGCCGAACTCAAATGGAGGGCGCGCGGATCAACGCGCGCCCAGGCGACGCCGCCCGTCGCTCAGGAAATCCGGCTCAGCGGTTGCCGGGCGCGACGCAGACCTGGCGCTGCTCGCCCATGCCGTCGATACCGAGCGTGACCACGTCGCCGGGTTTGAGGAAGACCGGCGTCGGCTTCTTGCCGAGGCCCACGCCCGGCGGCGTGCCGGTGATGATCACGTCGCCCGGCTCCAGCGTCACGAAGTCGCTGATGTAGCTGACCAGGTGCGCGACATCGAAGATCATTGTCTTCGTGCTGCCGCTCTGCATGCGCTGGCCATTGACGTCGCAGTACATGTTGAGGGCCTGTGGGTCCTTCACCTCATCGGCGGTCAGCACGTAGGGGCCGAGCGGGGCAAAGCCGTCGCACATCTTGCCCTTGGTCCACTGGCTTCCGCCGCGGTCGATCTGGAAGGCGCGCTCCGATACGTCGTTACAGATCGTATAGCCTGCGACATGCCGGAGGGCCTTGTCCTTCGAGACGTAGCGGGTGCGCCGTCCGATCACGACGGCGAGCTCGACCTCCCAATCCATCTTGCTCCATCCGCGCGGGAAGACGATCTTGTCGTTCGGGCCGGCATAGGCGTTGGGCGTCTTGACGAACAGCACTGGCTCGTCCGGGATCTTCACGCCGGCCTCGGCCGCGTGGTCGGCGTAGTTCAGCCCGACGGCGATCAGCTTGCCGATCGGGTTGACCGGCGCGCCGAGCCGCGGCTTGCCGCGCACCTTCGGCAGCTTCTCGATCTTGACCTTCTTGAGCTTCGCCAGGCCGCCGGGCGACAGCGTGTCCCCGTTGATGTCCTTGACGACCTTCGACAGGTCTCGGATGGCGCCGCTGGAATCCAGCAGGCCGGGCTTCTCGCGACCCTTCGGGCCGAAGCGCAGCAGTTTCATTTCCCCTCCCCAGGGCAGGAATGCCTCGATAGGACCAGCACGACAGGGGGCGGACATTACCGTCGCCGTCCGCCTTCCCGCAAGCGCGCGCCGCATTGCTTGTGACGCCGGGCGCGATCGATTATACCCGGCGCGCGCGAAGCCGCCGCCAGGCCCCTCAGGACGAAATGACCTCTTCCCCCGATATCGCGGAGCGACAGCTCGCCGTCGTGGTCGTCGGCCATGTCGACCATGGCAAGTCGACCCTGGTCGGGCGGCTGTTCAACGACACCGGCATGCTGCCGGAGGGCCGCGCCGAGGCGATCCGCGCCATGTGCGAGCGGCGCGGCATGCCGTTCGAATGGGCCTTCCTGATGGATGCGTTCAAGGCCGAGCGCGACCAGGGCATCACCATCGACACGTCGCAGATCTGGTTCAAGACGGCCAAGCGCGACTACGTGCTGATCGACGCGCCCGGCCATCGCGAATTCCTGCGCAACATGATTACCGGCGCGTCGGCCGCCGACGCGGCCATCCTTCTGATCGACGCGGCGCAGGGCGTGCGCCAGCAGTCGCGCCACCACGGCTACCTGCTGCACCTGCTCGGCGTCGAACAGGTGGCGGTGATCGTCAACAAGATGGACATGGTTGACTGCGCCGAAAAGCGCTTCGCCGAGATTCGCGACGCCTATCGCGACTACCTGGCGGCGCTCGGCGTGCGGCCGGCCGCCTTCATCCCCGTGGTCGCGCGCGACGGCGACAATCTGGTGACGCGCTCGCCGCGCATGGACTGGTACGACGGCCCGACCGTGGTCGAGGCGCTGGATGCGTTCCACGCGACGCGCCCGCCCGCCGACCTGCCGCTGCGCCTGCCCTTGCAGGACGTCTACAAGTTCGACGAACGCCGCATCCTCGTCGGCCGGATCGAGAGCGGCCGCCTGCATGTCGGCGACCGCCTGCTGTTCTCGCCCAGCAACAAGACCGCGCGCGTCGCCTCGATCGAGGCATGGAACCCCCGGAACACGCCGCGCGAAGCGGGCGCCGGCGAGTCGATCGGCATCACGCTCGACGAGCAGATCTTCGTCGAGCGCGGCGAGATCGCGAGCCACGAGGACCATCCGCCGATCGAGACCACGGTGTTTCGCGCGCGGCTGTTCTGGATGGCGCGCGAGCCGCTCAAGACCGGCGCCGAGGTGACCGTCCGCATCAACACGCGCGAGTTCAAGGTCGCGGTGCAGGCGATCGAGCGCGTGGTCGACACCGAGACGCTGGAGGAAGCGGCGGCGGAGGCGGTGCCGCGCGACGGCGTGGCCGACGTGATCCTGCGCGCGCGCGGCCTGGTGGCGCTGGACGAATACCGCAGCTTGAAGCGCACCGGCCGCCTGGTGATCACCGACCGCAGCGGCATCGCCGCCGGCGGCCTCATCCGCATGGAGGGCTATCCCGACCAGCGCCGGCTGGTGACTCCGCGATCGACCAACCTGACCGGCGTCGAGCATCGCATCGGCCGCGCCATGCGCGCCGCGCGCAACGGCCATAGCGGCGGCGTGCTGTGGCTGACGGGCCTCAGCGGCTCGGGCAAGTCGACCTTGGCCATGGAGGTCGAGCAGCGGCTGTTCCAGATGGGCTATCAGGTCTACGTGCTGGACGGCGACAACGTGCGCGGGGGCCTGAGCGCCAATCTCGGCTTCACGCCCGAGGACCGCGCCGAGAACGTGCGCCGCGTCGGCGAGGTGGCGGCGCTGTTCGCCGACGCCGGGGTCGTCACGATCAGCGCCTTCATCTCGCCCTACCGCGCCGACCGCGACCGCGCGCGGGCAGCGGCGCGCGATACCTCGTTCCATGAGATCTACATCAAGGCCGACCTCGCCACCTGCGAGCGGCGAGACCCCAAGGGCCTCTACCGCAAGGCGCGCGCCGGCCAGATCGCCGACTTCACCGGCATCTCCGCGCCCTACGAAGAACCGGACAAGCCCGAGCTCGTGGTCGACACGTCCAACGCGTCGGTCGACGACAGCGCGCGCGCCATCGTCGACTATGTGGTGAAGCACTTCGCGCTCAAGGGGTAAGAGCGGCGGCCTAATCCCCGATCAGCACGAAGCCGGCCCAGAACACCGGGTGGGCGATGTCGCGCACGGCGATGAGCTTGAGCTGGGAGCGGCGCGCGGCCTCGGTGCGGCTGAGGCCCTTGTTGGCGGCGAGCTCGGCGAACATGCCGGTCGTGAGCTGCGCGGTCTGCTCGGACGGCACCGGGTACGAGGCGGCGTAGAGCGAGCGCGCGCCGGCATAGAAGAAGGCGCGGGTCAGCCCCGACAGGCTTTCGCCGCCCAGCTTGCCGTCGGGCGCGGCGGTGTTGCAGGCGCTCAGGATCACGAATTCGGCGTTGAGCCGCAGCGTCGCGATCTCGCTGGCGTCGAGCAGCCCGTCGTTCTCCGGCGCCGCCTTGACCGGCGGCGTGAAGGCGAGCGCGGGCTCGGTGTCGCAGACGAGATCGCCGGGCAGGAGCCCGTGCGTGGCGAAGGCGACCACACGGTACTGCGCGAGGTCGGCCTTGCGCACGCGCGCCTCGCTGGCGGCATCGCCCAGCACCACGCTGTCGTTCGGCGCATTCAGCGCGCGCGCCATCGCGCGCAGCTCGCCGGCGGTCTCGGGCAGCGGCTCGAGCCCGCGCAAGAGCGTCGCGATCGTCTCCTCGCGGTCGCGGCAGGTGGCACCCAGTTGGCTGCGTGCGTCCTGGTTGCCCGGGGCACCGTGGAAGGACGGCGCACCGAAGCCGATGAACGCCCGCGGCGCCGGGCGCGCCTGGGCCGCGCCGCGCAGCGCACGCAGCGCGTCGATCGATGGCACCACGCTCAGCGCGTGGCGCCGCACCAGCCATTCGGCGTCGGCATAGCGCTTGGGCGTCGGCGGCCTGGCCACCAGCACCGCGGGCGGGATAGCCAGCAACGGCCCGGCCGGGACGAGGATCAGCTGCTTGACGCCGGCCAGGTCCTCCTCGAACGGGCCCAGCACGGCGCGATAGAGCTTGTAGGAAAGATCGAGGTCGAAATCGGTCTGGCCCGCCTTGGTCCAGTCGAGGCCGCGCCGCAGTTCGCGCACGACCGTGTCGAGCGCACGATGCGACAGGGCCACGGCGTGCGCCTTGAGCCTGCCGTCGCGCAGCAGGAAGACGATCGTGCCCTGGTCGCTCGACAGCATCGTCACCAGGGCTTCACCCGGCTTCAGCAGCTTGGCGATCTCGGCCGCGCCGGCGGGAGCGGGCGACTGCAGCTGGGCGAAGGCCGGGAACTCGCGGGCGAGCCGCTGATCGAGCCGCTCGACCGCGGTACTGGTCTCGGCGATGCGCCGCTTGAGCTCCGCCTCGACCGCGGCGACCCGCGCGGCGGGCGGCTTCGACATCTCGGTCGCGAGGTCCCGGCGCAGCGTGTCGATCTGCTGATAGCCGTCCTGAAGCTCGCGCGTGAGCGCCGTGAGCTCCGGCGTGCCGGCGGCGAGCCGCGCCGCCATCTGGCCGATCGCCTGGGCGGCGGCCCCGCCGCGCGGCACCTGGCTCGCCCGGAACGCCTCGTCGGTCAGGCTGCTCGCCGCGGCCGCGTCGGCGCGCGACTGGCGCAGCGCCGCCAGCGCATAGCCCGCGAAATCGTTGGCATCGGCCTCGCCGCGGGCGCGGCGGTCCTTGACCACCGTCTGCCCCATGCGGCGCCACGCGGCGAGCGCCTGGTCGGGCCGGTTGGCCGCCTGCTCGATCTCGGCCGCCTGGGCAAAGGCGCGCGCCAGCGGCCGGCTGGGGCCGAACAGGGTCTCGCGCAGGTCGATGAGCTGGGTATTGAGCTGGCGCGCCTCGTCGATCCGGTTGGCGCGGCGGGCGAGGTCTGCCTGCAGCTCGATCGCCTCGGCCACCCACCAGTTGACCGAGCCGTAGGCGGCGCCGAAGTTCATCCGCGCCTCGCGCGCGGCGCGCTCGGCCCGCGCCATGTCGCCGCTCTTGAGCGCCAGCCCGGCCTCGGCGTAGAGGCTGTGCGCCAGCGCGTCGCGCGCCTCGCGCCGATCGCGCCGGATCTGGATCGACTGGCCGACCAGCTTCAGCGCCTCGTCGTACTTGCCCTGCAGTTCGTTGAGGAAGCCGCGGTAGACCAGCAGACGCGGATAATGGTCGGGATCGGGCGAGCGGCGCGTCAGAGGATCGGCGCGGACGAACAGCCGCTCTGCCTCGTCGAAGCGCTGCTGGTTGGCGACGTTGAGCGCCAAATGCCCGATCGTGTCGCCAAGCGCCGGGTTGTCGCGCCCGACCAGGCGCTCCTGCATGTCCAGCGCGCGGCGCCAGGCATCCTCCGCGCGCGCGTAGTCGCGCAAGCTGTTGTAGCTGTTGCCGAGCTCGCGCAGCTTGTCGAGCTTGCCGATGTCCTGCAGCCCGATCAGCGCCATCGACCCACCGACCTCGGCCTCGAGCACGGCGATGCGCTGCTTCACGTCTCCAGCATCGGCGGCAGCGCCCGGCGCCGGCTGTTGCGCGGGCTGGCGCGGCGGGCGCGCCGACGGCGACGGCCGCGCCGGCTGGCCGGCCGAGCCCTTGTCCTGGCGGCCCATGACCTC
>CAZLBB010000028.1:0-51110 GCA_964557415.1 uncultured Rhodospirillaceae bacterium | reverse complement strand
GTCGCCGCCTGGCGGATCGCGATCTGCCGGCCGCCGGCGAGCGCGACGTAGAGCAGCGAGCTTTCGCCCTGGTAGACGATCTCCCTGACCTCGCCGTCGAGCCGGTTGAGCCCCTCGCTGCTGCCGTTGGCGCCGTCGCCGTCCTTGAGAATCCGCAGTTTCTCCGGGCGCAGCACCAGCAGATGCCCGGCGCCGGACTCGCGCGGGGCGCGCGCCAGCTTCAGCTCGCGGTCGCCGAGCCACGCGGCGCCGCCGCGCACGGCGACCGGCAGGAAGCTCGACTCGCCGATGAACTCGGCGATGAAGCGGCTGTCGGGACGCTCGTAGATGTCGCTCGGGCGGCCGATCTGCTTGAACCGGCCGCGGTCGATCACCGCGATCCGGTCCGACATGGTCAGGGCCTCGCGCTGGTCGTGCGTGACGTAGACCGTCGTCATGCCGAGGCGCCGGTGCAGGTGGCGCACCTCGATCTGCATCTGTTCGCGCAGCTTCTTGTCGAGCGCGGACAGCGGCTCGTCCATCAGCAGGATGCGCGGCTCGAAGATGATGGCGCGCGCCAGCGCCACGCGCTGCTTCTGCCCGCCGGAGAGCTGGTCGACATGGCGCTCGCCCAGGCCCTGGAGCTGCACCATGTCGAGCGCGCGATTGACCCGCTCGGCGATCTCGGCCTTGGCGCACCCGCGCAGCTTCAGCGGATAGGCCAGGTTGCCGGCGACCGACATGTGCGGGAACAGCGCGTAGTTCTGGAACACCATGCCGACGTCGCGCTTGTGCGGCGGCACCAGCGACACGTCGCTGTCGCCGAAGCGCAAGGAGCCGCCGTCCGGCCGGATGAACCCGGCCAGCACCATCAGCAGCGTCGTCTTGCCCGAGCCCGAGGGGCCGAGCAGCGTGATGAACTCGCCGCTCGCGATCTCGAGGCTGACGTCGTCGAGCGCCGCGAACGTCCCGTAGCGCTTGGTGACGGAGCGGATGGAAATGGGCAGCGACACCGTGGTGTCGCTGCCCGTCGCGATTCTCCGGCCGGCGCCGGACGACACGGAGCCGCTCGCGCTGCCGGCCATGCGCCCCCGCTACTGCTGCAGGAAGGCGTCGAAGCGCTTGACCATCTCGTCGGCGTTCTGGACCCACCAGTCGACCGACATGACGAAGCCCTTGCCCTTGTTCTGCGGCGCGTTGGGCAGGCCGGGCAGCTTCTCGGGCGGGATCACGGCCGCGTCGAAGCCCTTGAGGTTGGCGGGCGCGTAGTTGATGAAGAGCGCGATGCGGGCATTGACCTCGGGCCGCATCATGATGGCGAGCGCCTTCATCGCCAGGTCCTTGTTGGGCGCGCCCTTCGGCATCAGCCAGCAGTCGGAGACGAGCATCTGCTGGTCGAAGGTGATGTCGAGCGGCCCGCCGCGGCCCTCCTTCTCGGCCATCGCCGCCTGGATGCGGCCGTTCCAGGCCTGCACCATGTCGACCTCGCCGTCCTGCAGCACCTGCGCGGACTGCGCGCCCGAGGTCCACCACACCAGCACGTGCGGCTTCACCTGCGCGAGCTTCTTGAAGGCGCGGTCGACGTCGAGCGGATAGAGCTTGTCCATCGGCACGCCGTCCGCGATCAGCGCCGCCTCGAGGTTGTAGATCGGATGCTTGCGCAGCGAGCGCTGGCCCGGGAAGTTCTTGGTGTCCCAGAACGCGGCCCAGCCGGTCGGCTTCTTGTCGCCGAACGCCTTCTTGCGCCAGCCGATCGCCGTCGAATAGACGATCTGCGAGATCCAGTGGCTCGACTTGAGCTCCGCCGGCACACCCGGATCGTTGATGATGGCGTCGTCGATCTTCTCGAGCTTGCCTTCCTTCTGCAGCAGCGCGCAGGTATAGGCGCCCTGGGTCGACAGGTCCCAGGTCGGCTTGCCCGAGGCGACCTGGGTGCGGATGTCGGCGATGCCGGAGGTCGTGTCCTCCTTCACCGTGATGCCGAGCTCCTTCTCGACCAGGTTGAACCAGGCCTCGCGCTGCGCCTTCTGAAAGGCGCCGCCCCAGGACGACACGGTGATCGACTTCTGCTGCGCCACCGCCGGCTGTCCGGCCAGCACGATCCCGGCGCCGACCAGCGCCAATGCGCCGAATTTCATGACGTTCATGTGTGCTCCCCCGATTCTTGGCCGGGGAAAGCGCCTGCGCGGCCGCGAACCGATCGCGCGCCGCGCCATCCCCGTCGTCGGATTTCACTCCACGCCGTCCGGCCAAGTCAAGGAACTCGCGGCCGCATCGGCGGCCCGGCGCATCACGGCGGCGGCGCGGCGCGCGCCTTGGCATCGCCCGGCGCGGGTGACAGAATTCCCGCGCGAAGAAACGGACGATCCGCGTCGATGGGGGGAACCGTGCCGGGGGCGAAGGATCTTGCACGCGCGTGGGTAAGGGATCATCTCGGCGATCTCTCGGATTGGTGTGCGACGGTCTGGGATTTCGGCGAGACGGCCTGGCGCGAGTACCGCTCCTCGGCCTTCTATGTCGACCTGCTGCGCCGGCACGGCTTCGCCGTCGAGGCGGGCAGCGGCGGCATGCCGACGGCCTTCGCGGCGGTGTGGGAGAACGGCAAGGGACCGACGATCGGCGGCTACGCCGAGTACGACGGCGTGCCCGGCAACTGCCAGGCCGCCGACGTGGTGAAGCGCCCGCGCCCGGGCCTGAGCCCGCAGGCCGGCGGCCACACCGATCCGCATTCCGCCCTCGGCATCGCCTCGCTCGGCGGCTTCCTCGCGGCCAAGGCCGCCATGGAGCGGCTCGGCATCAAGGGCCGGCTCAAGTTCATGGGCGAGCCGGCCGAGAAGACGCGCGGCTCGAAGCCGATCCACGCCGCGCGCGGCTACTACGACGACATGGACGCCGCCATCTCGTTCCATCCGTTCTGGGCCATGCCCTACTGCAACACGGTGCGCTGGGACACGCATTCCGGCGCGGGCTACGGCGTGCTCTACAGCTTCACCTGCGACGAGCCCGAGACCTGGATGGCGCAGCAGGACCAGTCGGCCGTGACCGGGTACCACGCCGGCTCGCGCGCGCCAGGCGCCAACGACGCCGTCGTCTCCATGTACCTGTTCGGCAAGGCGCTGAAGGAGCACATGCTGCCGACCGGCAAGAGCTGGTCGATCAACGAGGCGATCCTGACCATGGGCCAGGCGACCGCCGACAACCTGCCGGCCGGCCTCGCCCAGATCATGTACTTCATCCGCGTGCCGACGATCGACATGGCCGAGCACGTGGTGCGCGCGCTCGACCGCTACGCCGACAGCGCGGCTGCGGTGGCGCATTGCCGCTGGCGCCGCGACTGGATCGCCAAGTCGAGGCCCGGCCTGCCCAACCACGCCATGGCGCGCGCGACCTATGCCAACCTCGCGACGGTCGGCCCGCCGCGCTTCGGCGCCGACGCCGAGGCCGTCGCGCTGGCGCAGGCGATCCAGCGCAATCTCGGGCTCGAGCCGATGGCGCGGCCGTTCATGAAGGAGATCGAGGAGCTGATCGCGCCCGAGGAGGCCGAGCGGCGGCAGCGCCAGACCCTGCCGCCGGTCCAGCTCAACCAGTCCTCGGACGACTACACCGAGTATTGCTGGCACGCGCCGACGGTGCGGCTGATGGTCGGCCGCCCGCTGCTGGCGGCGCCCCGGCCGGGCTACTCCTATCCGTCGTGGGTGATCAACGCGTTGGGCGGGCTCAGGCCCTGCATCGATCCGATGATCTCGGTCACCGCCCAGACCATCGGCATGACGATCCTGGATCTGCTCGGCGAGCCAGCCCTCCTCGCCGCGGCGAAGGCGGAGTTCGTCGAGCGCACGGGCGGCGGCATCGGCGGCAGCAAGTGGATCGCGCCCTTGTGCGACTACGACCCGCCGATCCACTACCGCTGGCCCGAATACGTCGAGACGCCGCGCGGCCGCCGCGAATGGGTGATCCCGACCCAGCCGACCGACTGACGCCAACTTCGCCCGAGGAACCGAGCCCATGGCCCTGCATTTCGACCGCGCCGAGCTTGCCGGCCGCGTCGCGCGCGCGCGCGAGGCGATGAAGCGCGAGAATCTCGACGCCGTCCTGCTGTTCGCGCAGGAGAGCCTCTACTACCTGACCGGGTTCGACACGACCGGCTTCGTGTTCTTCCAGTGCCTGGTGCTGACGGCGGACGACGGGCCGATGATCTTGCTGACGCGGCGGCCGGACCTGGAGCAGGCGCGGCGCACCTCGACGATCGAGGACATCCGGCTGTGGTACGACGCCGAGGGCGCCGACCCGTCGCGCGAACTGAAGGCGATCCTCGAGGAGAAGAAGCTGGCGGGCGCGCGCGTCGGCATCGAGCTCCGGACCTTCGGCCTCACCGCCGACAAGTACGAACTGGTGCGCCGCCGGCTCGAGGGCTGGTGCAGCCTGATCGACGCGTCGCCG
Source organism: uncultured Rhodospirillaceae bacterium (assembly GCA_964557415.1). GTDB lineage: Bacteria > Pseudomonadota > Alphaproteobacteria > JAEULC01 > JAEULC01 > JAEULC01. The sequence goes on along the minus strand of CAZLBB010000028.1, from coordinate 46,691 downwards.
CTGGTGCGGTCCTTGCGCGTCGTCAAGTCGCCGGCGGAGATCGCCTATGTGCGGCGCGCCGCCGCGCTCGCCGACGACGCGCTCGAGGCCATGCTGGCCGAGGCCAGGCCCGGTGCGTTCGAGGGCGTGATCGCCGGCGCCGGCTCGAAGGTCATCTTCGACGGCGGCGGCGACCCGCCGCCGTCCGGCCCGGTGCTCGGCTCGGGCGACCGCGCGCTGCTGGTGCGCAGCGCCACCGGCTTCCGCCATCTCGATCCGGTCGACCAGCTGACGCTCGAGTTCGCCGCCAGCTACCGGCACTACTGCGCCTGCCTGATGCGCACGGTCGCGATCGGCAAGCCGAACGAGACGCAGCGGCGCATGTTCGCGGTGACGCGCGACGCGCTGCAGGCGATGACCGAGGCGGCCAGGCCGGGCCGCCCGCTCGGCGAGATCGACGACGCGCACCGCCGCGTCTACGACGCCGCCGGCTACGGCAAGCACCGCATGGCGGCCTGCGGCTACTCGCTCGGCGCCAGCTACCGGCCGACCTGGATGGACGTGCCGCCGATGCTCTATTCCGGCAACCCGATGCCGGCCCGGCCGGGCATGGTGCTGTTCCTGCACGCCATCCTGATCGACGCCGAGCAGAACCTCGCCATGTCGGCCGGCCACACGATCGCCATCACGGAAGACGGGCGCGAGGTGTTGAGCAAGCTGACGCCGGAATACCGCGTGTGTGCGTAGGCATCATGCCGCCATCGCTCGGATGCCGCGCGTCCGCAGCCTGACGGTGACCAGGGCCGCCAGCGCCAGGGCCGGCAGCAGCACTAGGTTGGCGTTCTGCCAGCCGAGCAGCTCGTGCAGCACGCCCGAGCCGAAGGCGGCGAGCGCGACCGAGCCGAACACCAGGAAGTCGTTGGCCGCCTGGATCTTGTTGCGCTCGGCCCGGGTGCCGACCTCGGACAGCAGCGTCGTCGCGCCGACATAGAGGAAGTTCCAGCCGACGCCCAGCAGCACCAGCGCCGCCACGAAATGCAGCTCCGACACGCCGGCCGCATTGACCGCGATGCTGGCGGCCACCAGTGCCGCTCCGGCCAGCATCACCTCGAGAACGCCGAACCGCGCGATCAGGCTTCCGGTAAACAGCGACGGGACGAACATGCCCAGGAGATGCGCCTGCATGACGAAGGCCGTGGCGCCGAAGCCGAGCCCGCAGGCGGCCATCGCGAGCGGCGTGCTGGTCATCACGAAGTTCATCGCCGCATAGCCGATCGCGCCACACAGCACTGCCGCCGCGAAGGCCGGCTCGCGCGCGATCCGGACGAAGGGACGCCCCCGCTCGTTCCGCTCCGCGGCGCTCGCCTGCGGAGACTTCAGCCACTGCAGCAGCAGCAGCGCCGACACTTGAAGGCCCAGCAGGCTCGCGAAGCTGCCGGCGAAGACGATCGGCGCGAGCAGATCCATGGACCATCGCGCCAGCGCCGGTCCGGCGATCGCGGCGGCGATCCCGCCCGCGAGGACATAGGAGATGGCGCGCGGCCGGTAGGCGGCGCTGGCGTGGTCGGCCGCCGCGAAGCGGTAGAGCTGCCCGAAGCCGTTGAACGCGCCCAACGGTATCCCGCCCAGCGCAAACACCCAGAAGCTGCCCGCGACGACGCCATAGGTCATGATCGAGGCGCCGGCCATCCCGATCAGCACGCCGACGGAGAAGCCCGCGCGGCGGCCGATGCGCTTCGTCAGCAGCGAGGCGGGAACCGTCGACAGCATGGTGGCCAGGAAGATCAACGCCATCGGCAGGGTCGCCAGGGACTTCTCGTCGGCGAGAAGATGGCCGACCAGCGCCGATACGGCCGTGTTCATCGACATGCCGGTCATGAGAAGGCCCTGGCACGCCGCCAGCAGGACGACGTTGCGCTGCGTCGTGCGGTCGTCATCCGTCCTGTCGACTTGCGTGGGCGAGAGTCGGTCGGGCGCCGGCGACGCCGCCCGCTCCGTGACCGCCTGCAGCGGCGCAGCGGCGACCGTTCGCATCGGGCTCATTGCAGGATGTCGTCCCACTGCGCCATCTGGACCCGGCTGACCAGGGCGTACTTGCCGTCGCTGCCGGGCCTGAAGATCGAGGCCTCGCCTTCCTTGATCTCGAACCACTCCTTGCCGAAGGCGTCGATGATGTTCGGCTTGTGCGTCACGATCAGCGTATTGGTCCCGGCGGCCGGCATCGTCGCCGCCAGCCTGCGCAGGGCCGCAGCGCGCCGGGTGTTCTCGTTCGGGCTCACGACCAGCCCGCCTTCGGTGACGTCGAGCGTCGTGGTCGGGTCCTTTCCGGCAATCAGACGCGCCGTGTCGACGGCGCGCCGGAACCGGCTGGAATAGGCCTGCCCGATCGGGACGGCGTTACGCCTCAGCATGTTGCCGAGACCCGCCGCCTCGTTGCGGCCCGCGTCGTTGAGATGGCGCTGGCGCCCGACATTGTCGTGGTCGAGCGGATCGGTGTCGGCCTGGTCGGCATGGGTCGCGCCGTGCCTCAGCACGATGACGAGACCGCCCGCGCGCAGCGCGGCGGCGAGTTCCTGCGGCGGCGGCGCCTGCTGCGCCATGGGCTGGCTGGACGCAAGCATGGTCGTCAGAAGGGCCAATGCGAGCTTGCGCATGGTCGGGGTCCTCTCGTTCGGGTTGATGTGATGGATGGAAGCTGGAGAAGCGATGCGGCGATGGAGGCTAGGCGCCCCAGATGTCGGCCGACATCGAGCGATACCAGCCGAGCGCGTAGCGCGCCTCAGCCGCGCGGTGCTCGAGGCCGGCCTCAGTTGGGCTGACGCCGCCCGCGTTGGGCACCGCCATGATGCCGTGAGCCGTCGCGCGATAGACGTCGGCGACCGAGATGCCGTAGTCGGGCGCGACCAGGCTGTAGCAGGTGTTGACGAAGACCGGCGGCGTCACAGCACGCCCGGCCAGGGCGCTGGCCACGGCGAGCGCGGCCACCTTTGCCTGGCTGTTGGCCGAGAAGCCGGATTTCGGCATGGCCCCGGCGATGCTGGCGTCGCCGATCACGTGCACGTCCCGGTGCAAGGTCGACTCGAACGTGATCGGATTCACCGGGCACCAGCCGGAGTCGTTCGCGAGGCCGAATTCGCGCGCGATCCGGCCGGCCTGCTGCGGCGGGATCACGTTAACCACCGCGCCGCGGTGGCGCTCGCCCGACGCCGCGACGACGGCGAGCGCCGCCGGCTCGACCCGCGCGATCTTGCCGCCCATCGCCGCCGGCACCCATTCGATCATGTCGTCGTAGACGCGGCGCCAGCCCGCCTGGAACAGGCCCTGCTTGGAGAAGGAGTCCTTGGCGTCGAGGATCAGCAGCTTGGCGCGCGGCTTCGCCGCCTTCAGGTAGTGCGCGATCATCGCCGCGCGCTCGTAGGGCCCGGGCGGGCAGCGGAAAGGATTGGCCGGCGGCGCAACGATCACCACGCCGCCGTCGGGCATGGCCTCGAGCTGGCGGCGCAGCAGCCGCGTCTGGTCGCCGGCCTTCCATGCGTGCGGCATGAGCCGGGACGCGGCCTCGTCGTAGCCCTCGATCGCGCCCCAGCGGAAGTCGATACCCGGCGAGAGGATCAGCTTGTCGAAGGCCAGCGCGGGGCCGCCGGCGAGTCGTACCTGCCGCGCGGCGAGGTCGATCGCTTCCGCCGCGCGGTGGATCACGTCGACGCCGAGATCGCGCAACACGTCGTAGCCATGCGCGATCTCCTCCATCGTCTTGAACCCGGCCAGCACGTAGTTGCTGGCGGGACAGGTGTGGAAGAGGATCGACGGCTCGGCCAGCGTCACCTTGAGCGCGGGATCGAGCAGGCGCAAGTGCCGCGCGGCGGTCGCGCCGCCGAAGCCGCCGCCCACCACCACCACACGGGCGCCCTTGCGCGTCGCCAGCGCCGGCCTTGGCAGCGCCGCGGCGGCGCCCGCCGCCACGATCATCCGATGGAAATTTCGTCGCGAGATCATCGTCAGACTCCCCGTTGCGTCACTTCCACGCCGCGGCCAGCTCGCGCGCTACCGCGTCGAGCTCGGCCTCGCCGTAGCCCTTGCTCAGCCGGCCCATGACCGTCGCCGGCCTTGCGCCGCTGCGAAAGGCGCGCAGCGCCTCCGCGATCGACTCGGCCGAGCGGCCGTAGAGCGGCGGGATGGCGCCGGTGCTGCGCCCGCCGGGCCCGTGGCATCCGGCGCAGGTGAGGCCGAGCAGGCGCTGGTCGGTTTCCGGCGGCACGTTCGTCTGCGCCCGCGCCGCGGCCGCGCCGGCGGCGCCCAGCGCCGCCGCCAGCGCGAAGGAAAGCGCGGCCCTCACGCCCGCCCCTCCCGGCGCGCCGCCAGCGGATCGGGCACGATGCGCAGATAGGGCTTTGGCGCCTTCCAGCCCTGGGGCCATTGCTTCTGCGCATCGGCGTCGCCGACCGACCCGGCGATGATCACGTCCTCGCCCGGCTTCCAGTTGACCGGCGTCGCCACACGGTGCCCGGCGGTCAGCTGCAGCGAGTCGAGCACGCGCAGCACCTCGTCAAAGTTGCGCCCGGTGGTCATCGGATAGACCAGGATCAGCTTGATCCGCTTGTCCGGTCCGACGACGAACACGTTGCGCACGGTCTGGTTGTCCGCCGCGCTGCGCTTCGACGCATCGCCGTCCGCGGCGGCCGGCAGCATGCCCCACAGCTTGGCGACCGAAAGGTCCGGGTCGCCGATCATCGGGTAGTTCGGCGCGACGCCCTGCGTCTCCTCGATGTCCTTGGCCCACTGGGCGTGGCTCGCCACCGCATCGACGCTGAGGCCCATAATCTTGGTGTTGCGACGGTCGAACTCGGGCTTGATCCGGGCCATGTAGCCGAGCTCGGTGGTGCACACCGGCGTGAAGTCCTTGGGGTGCGAGAAAAGCACCGCCCAGCCGTCGCCGAGCCAATCATGGAAGCGGATGCGGCCGGACGTGGTGTCCGCGTCGAAGTCGGGCGCGATGTCGCCGATCTTGAGAACCATGTGTCGTCTCCTCTGCTGTCACGGGTGGGATGAAAGCGTTCCGCCGCGGCTCATCCGACGCGGAACCAGAATTCGATCTCCTCGGTATCGGTGTCGCAGTGCGCCGAATGCACGGCACGCGCGGGCACGTGGTACCAGTCGCCCGGCCGATAGCGCGTCTCGCGCCCGCCCTGGGCGATCACCATCTCGCCCCTGGTCACAACGCCCCAGTTGTCGGTGTCGTGCGTGTGCGGCTCGATGCGCGTGCCGGCGGGATAGGTCGCGAACAGCACGTCGCAGCCGGGCGCGCGCAGGCGGAAGGCCTCGAAGCGCTCGGAGAACTTCTCCAACTGGCGCAGCCGCGCCGGAAACTCCTTCCAGACGGTCATGGCAGGTCCCCCGTATTTGCTTGCGGCGGCGACCCTATGCTGTGCAAAATCGAAACGGAAGTGGCCAAGATCGCAAACGGGTTTTTCATTTTCGGGGACCTCAATGGACTGGGAGGATCTAAGGGTTTTTCTCGGCGTGGCCGAGGCGGGCAGCCTGGCCGGCGCCGCGAGGCGCCTGCGCGTGTCGCAGGCGACGGTGTGGCGGCGCATCCGGTCGCTCGAGCGCGCGCTCGATGCCGACCTGTTTGAGCGCCATCCGGCCGGCTACGTGCTGACCGCGGCGGGCGCTCGGTTCCTGCGCAGCCTCGACGGCGTGCAGCGGCGCATCGAGGCGGCGCACCGCCGGCTCGACGGCACGCCGGAGGCGGTCGAGGGCGAGGTGCGCGTCGCGGCGCCCGAGTTCGCCGGCATGATGCTCGCCGCCGCGCTGCCGCGCCTGTCCGAGGTCTATCCGCAGCTCGCGGTCGAGCTCCTGACCGGCAGCCCGGCCGCCGGCCTGCTGGCGCGCGACGTCGACATCGCGCTGCGCGTCGAGCGCCCGACCGGCGGCGGTTTCGCGCTCGAGGCCGGCTTCGCGATCCCCTGCGGCGTGTACGCTTCCGCCGCCTATCTGCGGCGCTTCGGCCGACCGAAGACGCTGGACGACTTCGACGGCCATCGCCTGGTCGACTTCGACCATTCCATGGCGCATGTCGCGCCGAAGCCGTGGCAGCGGTCGGGCGGAAAGGGCGCCGCCGTCGTGTTCCGCAGCAACAGCCCGCATGCGCGGCTGGCGGCGGTGCGCGCCGGGCTGGGACTGGCGATGCTTCCCGAGCCGCTCGCGCGCGGCGTGGAGGGCTTGCGTCCGGTGCTCGCGGGCGACGTGGTCGGGCATCTCGACCTCATCATGCTGAGCAGCATCGAGCTCCGGCGCGAGCCGCGCGTCGCCGCCGTGCGGGACTTCCTGGCGGAGCTGTTCCGGCCGCACGCGAGGCAAGCGGCGCGCGAGCCGGGTCCCTAGGGGTAACCGTGCCGGCCGTCGTGTCGATGGAACCGCGCTCGCCCGCAAGACATGCTCTCCTGGAGATGGGACGAAACTGCGCCCGCCGCCCCGACGTTCGGTCGGGCGATCGGGCCGGCGCAGTCTGCACAACGAGCGGGCGGCGAAAACCTGCTATTGAGTAAACACACCATTTAGTGGCGAGCCGTTTCAGCAGGAGGCGCTCATGGATACCGTCGTCAGCATGCGTGCGTTCGCCAAGGTGGTCGAGACGAAGAGCTTCGCCGATGCGGCGCGCCGGATGAAGCTGTCGCCGGCCATGGTGACGAAGCATGTCCAGAACCTGGAAGCGCGCACCGGTGCACGCCTGCTCAACCGCACGACCCGCGGCATCAGCGCGACGGAGGCCGGCGCCGCCTACTACGAGCGCTGCGTCGCGCTGCTCGCCGATCTCGCGGACGCCGAGGCTTCTGCGGCCTCGCTCGGGCAGCTGCCGCATGGCCGGTTGCGCCTGTCGACGTCGATCGATTTCGGCGCCGCAGAGATCTGGCCGGTCGTGCGGTCCTTCATGAAGAAGTACCCGGATATCGCGGTCGATCTCGTGCTCGGGAACGAGATCGTCGACGTCGTCACGGACGAATACGACCTTGCCGTGCGCATGGTCGAGCAGATGCACGACTCGTCGCTGATCGTGCGCCGGCTGGTCCGCTCCAAGCTTCTCCTGTGCGCCTCGCCCGCCTACCTGCGGCGTGCGGGCCGTCCGGCATCGCCGCGGGACCTGCTGTCGCATCGCTGCCTGGTCTATACGCAGACCAATGCACACGAGGGCTGGGTCCTGCAGCGCAACGGCGCGTCCGAGCGCATCAAGATGACACGCCTCATGGGCACCAACCTGCTCGTCCTGTCGCGCCAGGCCGCGGTCGACGGGGCTGGCATCATCATGCATCCCACCTTCAGCGTCTGCGACGACCTCGTCGCCGGCCGTTTGACGACGGTGCTCGACGACTGGGACGCGGGCGCGCTCGACATCTTCGTCGCCTTCCCCAGCCGCAGGCTGGTTCCGGCCAAGACACGCCTGTTCATCGACTTCCTGGCGGCGCACTTCCCCAAAGGGCCCGACCACGATATCTGGTGGCAACGCATCCGGGCCGCGCGCGGCCGCCGGAAGGCTGCGACGGCATGACGGACACCCTGCGAGGGCTACACCGATGACAGACACCGATCAGATCGCCCACGGCCAGTGCTTCTGCGGCGCGGTCAAGTACAAGGCCAGGCTGCCGGCCAACTGGGTGGCGCATTGCCATTGCAGCATGTGCCGGCGGTCCAACATGGCCGCCTTCGTCACCTGGGCCGGCTTCCCCAAGGGCGCGGTCGAGATCACGGAAGGCGCCGACCGGCTGAAGGGATACGAATCGTCGCCCGGCGGAAGGCGGGAGTTCTGCGGCGTGTGCGGCGCGCAGCTCTTCGCCCACGTGCCGCGCTGGGCGCACGAGACGCATGTCACGCGCGCGAGCTTCACCGGCGAGGTCGACCTGAAGCCGATGGGCCACGCCTTCTTCAGCGACCGCGCCGACTGGGCCCGCGTCGACGACCATCTGCCCAGGCGCGGCGGCGCGACCGGGACGGAGCCGCTGCCGTAGCCCACGCCCGGCGGCGCCGTAGCCGGTCCGCGTGCCCGGCGATGCGACGCACCGGCTCTCGCCCGAGCCGTCGACCGCGGCGGATGGCCGCAGCCCGAAGGTCGACCGCCGCTTACGGCGCCGACGCCCGTCCGGACAGGCGTTCGCGCAAGGCGTGGGCGGCTTCGCGCAGCGCGGCGACGATGGCCGCGGTCGGCACCTGATCCAGACGCTGCGAGACGCCCACCAGGCCGACGCTATAGAACACCCCGCCGGGGACGTGGATGGGGCAGGCATAGCTCGACACGCCCGGGTCCAGCTCCTCGAGGCAGGCGGCATATCCAGCGTTGCGCACCTGCGCCAGCTCGGCCAGGACCTTCTTCTTCGACGTGGTCGACTTGGGCGTGAAGGCGACCAGCGGCCGCTGCAGCGCCCGGGCGAGAAGTTCCTTGTCCTGGAAAGCGAAGATCGCCTTGGCCGACGCTGCGGCGTGCAGCGGCATGACCCGGCCCGGCTGGACATAGGAGTGGCGCTCGGCTTCGGGAAGCACCATCGCGACCGACTCGACTTCCTCGCCCTCGAGCTTGGCGACGAAGGCGGTTTCCGCGAAGCGCTCGACCAGGCCCTTCAGCACCGGGCGCGCCAGCTCCGCCACCTGCTCGCGCGGCGCGCGCAGATGCAGGAGGCGGAGAAGGCGATGGCCGAGGACGTAGATCTTGCGGTTCTGTCTGGCGTCGATATAGCCGACGCGCAGGAGCGCGCCGATCAGGCGATGCGCCGTTCCCTGTGGCAGTCCGGTCTTGCGCGCGATCTCGGCGAAGGCGAGGCCGTCCGGGCTGTCCGCCACGGCATCGAGCACGCGCGCATAACGACCGAGGATCCCTTTGTCTGCCGTCACGACCCACGTCTTCCCGCCGAGCCGCCAAGCCGGCCTCTTCGCCGAACGGCGCGGCCCGTCCGCGCGGACGCGCGCGGCAGCGGCGTGCGCGCGGCTTGACTCCGTTTCGAACAGAACCTAGCATTTCCTTTGAGTAGAATAAAGTTCCGAATTTCGGAATTCAGCGATGCCGGCTCCGACGCGTCCCAAGCCCAATTCGCCCCACGCCCGCGACATCGGGCGCCGCCCGCATCCGTTCACCACCGCCGCGCCGCGCGAGGGCGCCGGACCGGGCGTCTTTCTCCGCGGCAAGAGCATCCACGCTATCGACGATGCGGCCAGGGCCTTCGCCGATGGCTGAGCGGCCGGCGTCAGCCGGGGCCGCCTGGCGGGTCGGGGTCGACATCGGCGGTACCTTCACCGATGTCGTCGCGATCCGGGCCGGATCGCGCGAAACCCGGATCGCCAAGGTGGCGACGCGCCCCGGCGACCGGGTCAACGGGCTGTTCGACGCCCTGGCGGCGGTCGGGCTCGAATGGGGCGAAGTGGGCGACCTGATCCACGGAACGACGATGATCACGAACGCCATCATCGAGGGCCGGCTTGCCAGGGTCGCGCTGATCACGACGCGGGGATTCGCCGACACGCTCGCCATCGGCCGGCAGAACCGGCGCGACCTCTATCGCCTCGACGTCGCGCCGAAGCTTCCCCCGCTGGTTCCGCGCGAACGCTGTCTCGAGGTGGACGAACGGCTCGACGCCGACGGCCGCGTCCTCAAGCCGCTGCCGGAGGCCGGCGCCGACGACGCGATCGACAGGGCCGAGCGGAGCGGGGCGGAGGCTGTCGCCGTGTCGCTGATCCACGCCTACGCCAATCCCGCGCACGAGGAGCGGCTGGGCGAACGGCTGCGGCGCCGCTTTCCCTACGTGGCGCTGTCCAACCGCGTCAATCCCGAGGCACGCGAGTACGAGCGGACCGCGACCACGGTCCTGAGCGCGAGCGTCATGCCGCTCGCCGCCGGCTATCTCGACGACCTCGCGCGGCGCGTCCCGGCCGGCGCGCGCATCCACCTTTTCCATTCCGCCGGCGGCATGGCGTCGGCGGAGGCGCTCCGGGACCTGCCGCTCGGCCTTGCCATGTCCGGCCCCGCCGCCGGAGTCGCCGCCGCCGCGCGCATCGCCCGCGAGCTGACCCTCGATCACGTCATCAGCTTCGACATGGGCGGCACCACCACCGACGCGTGCCTGATCGCCGGCGGCCGCCCCGAGATCGCGACCGACCGCGCGCTCGCCGGCCGGCCGCTGCGCCAGCCGATGGTCGCCGTCGAGTCGATCGGGGCCGGCGGCGGCTCGATCGCCTGTTTCGATCACGGCGCACTGCGCGTCGGCCCCGAAAGCGCCGGCGCCGAGCCGGGTCCGGCATGCTACGGCCGCGGCGGAACCAGACCGACGGTGAGCGACGCCAACCTCGTGCTCGGCTATCTCGATCCCGCCCGCCCGCTCGGCGACGGTATGCGGCTCGACCCCGCCGCCGCCGAGCGCGCCGTCGCGGCGCTTGCCGCCGAGGCCGGCCTGGGCGTGCGCGACACCGCGCTCGGCATCGTCGCCGTCGCCAACCAGACGATGGTCCGCGCGCTGCGCCGCATCACGGTCGAGCGCGGGGTCGACGGGCGCCGCTGCGCCCTGCTGGCGTTCGGCGGAGCGGGGCCGATGCACGCCGCCGCCGTGGCGCGCGCCTTCGGCATCGCGCGCGTCGTCGTGCCGGTGGCATCGAGCATCTTTTCCGCCCTCGGCTGCGCGGCCGCCGGCATGAGCTATTCGCAGCAGCGCACGGTGCGGATGCCGCTTGCCGCGTGGGATCCGGGCCGCATCGGGGCGGCGCGGGCGGAACTGCGCGCGCGCCTTTGCGCCCCCCTCGTCGCGGCGGGCCATGGCCCGCGCGAGATCAGGATCGAGGAAGTCGCGCTGATCCGCTACAGCGGCCAGAGCTACGCCGTCGAGATCCACGACCCGGACTTCGCCGACGCGGCCGAATTCGGCCGGCGCTTCCGCGAACGCCATGAGCGCCTCTACGGATTCGCCACCGACGAGCCCTGGGAGCTCGTCGCGCTCCGCATGCGGGCGTTCGCGCCGCAGCGCGAAGACGGCGCGTTCGCGATCGCCCCGGCGCCGCCGCCCGGCGAATCGCGGTCCGGCGCCGGCTCTTGCGTGTTCGACCGTTCGGGGCCGGTCGCGACGCCGCGCCACGAGCGGTCCCGGCTGGCGCCCGGGCGGACGATCCGGGGGCCGGCCGTGGTCGCGGACGCCTTCTCGACGGTGGTGGTGCCGCCCGGAGCGACGCTGACGGCCGACGAGCGCGGCCACCTGTTCATGGACGTGGGGGCTTCGCCATGAGGGCGGCGGTCGATCCCGTCACGCTCGAAGTCATCCGCAACGCGCTGACCGCGATCGCCGAGGAGATGTCGCTGGTCATCATGCGGGCGGCCCGCTCGCCGCTCCTGCGCGAGGCGGGCGATCTGTCATCGGCGGTGACGGACGCGGACGGCCATCTCGTCGCCCAGGGCCGCGACGTGCCCATGCACCTCGGGGTGATGAGCTTCACGGTGCGCGAGTTCCTGAAGCGGGTGCCCAGGGAGCGCCTTTCCCCCGGCGACGTGTGGTTCTTGAACCTGCCCGAGGTCGGCGGCAACCATCTGCCCGACGTCAAGGCGATCCGGCCGATCTTCGACGGCGGCGCCGTCCGTGCCTTTGCCGTCAATCTCGCGCACTGGGCGGACATCGGCGGCGCCATCCCCGGCAGCTACGTTCCCCACGCCACCGACGCCTGGCAGGAGGGCTTGCGCATCTCCCCCTTGCGCCTTTTCACCGCTTCCGGCCCCGACCGGGAGAAGCTCGATTTCATCCTCGCCAACGTGCGCGGCGCCGCGGAGCGCGAGGGCGACATCCTCGCCCAGATGGCGTCGACCCGCGCCGCCGAGATCCGCCTGCACCAGCTGTTCTCCGAGCACGGCACCGACACGGTTCTCGCCGCCGTCGCCGCGATCCACGACCGCGCCGAATCCCAGATGCGTGCGGCGATCGCGCAGGTCCCCGACGGGACCTATGTGGGCGAAGACTGGCTCGACGACGACGGCTCGGGACGCGAGCGGATCGCCGTCCGGGTGAAGGTTCACGTAAGCGGCGACGAAGCGACCTTCGACTTCTCCGACAGCGACGACGCCGTTCCGGGGCCGGTGAACACGACGCCGTTCATCACCGCGGCCTCGGTCTTCTATGTCGCCAAGGCCCTGCTGGGTCCCGACATTCAGCCGAGCGGGGGGTGCTATCGTCCGCTCAAGGTCGTCACCCGCCGGGGCTCGGTGCTCGACCCCGGCATCGGAAGTCCGGTGGTCGGCGGCAACCACGAAACCTCGCAACGGGTCGCCGATGCGATCTTCCGGGCGCTCGAGCCCGCGCTTCCGGGCCGCGCCAGCGCCGGCGGCCCGACGACCTCCGGCCTCGTCCTGTTCGGCGGCCGCCGTGCCGACGGCGCCTGGACCACGCTCTACGAGGTTCATGGCGGCGGCGAAGGGGCGCGGGCGGACCGGGACGGGATGCCGGTGATCCGCGTGCACATGTCGAACGTCATGAACACGCCCGCCGAGGTGATCGAAGCCGAATACCCGATCCGGATCGAGTGCCAGACGCTGAGGCGCGACTCGGGCGGGCCGGGCAGGCACCGCGGCGGCGACGGGCTGCATCGCGAGTATCGGGTCATGTGCCGGGACATGTCGGTCACGACCATGTTCGAGCGACGCCTGATCCCGCCATACGGGCTTCACGGCGGCGCGGCGGGAGCTCCCTTCCGCGTGACCGTCACCCGCGCCGACGGGCGCGCCGAGGACATGCCGGGGAAGGCCAACGTCCGCCTCGACACCGGCGACCTGGTGACCGTGGAAAGCTGCGGCGGCGGCGGATACGGCGCCCCGGCCGGGCAAGCGGATCGGCGGAGATCGGAATCGGGATTCACGCGAGGAGGAACATCGTGAGGCTTGCCAACAAGACGGCCATCGTCACCGGCGCCGCCAAGGGAATGGGCGCGGCGATCACCACGACGCTCGCGCGCGAGGGCGCCGACGTGCTGCTGACCGCGCGCGATACGAAGGCGCTTGAAGACGTGGCGAAGGAAGTGGCGGCGCTGGGCCGCAAGGCGCACGTCGCAGCCTGCGACGTGACGGTGGAAAGCCAGGTCGCGGCCATGGTGCAGAAGGCCAAGGCCGCCTTCGGCGGTCGGATCGACATCCTCGTCAACGTCGCGGGCGTCACCGGACCGATCGAAACGCCGGTGCAGAACATCGCCGTCGCGGATTTCGACGACGTCATCCACGCCAACATCCGCGGCACGTTCCTCCCCATCAAGCACGTGGTGCCCACCATGGTCGCGCAGAAGAGCGGCAAGATCGTGAACATCGGCGGCACGTCGGGCCTGCGCGGCTATCCGATGCGCACCGCCTACAGCTCCTCGAAGTGGGCCGTGCGCGGCATCACCCGCACGGTTGCGCTCGAGGTCGGCAAGTTCAACATAAACGTCAACGCGGTATGCCCCGGCATCGTCGCGACTCCGCGGATGGAGAAGCTGTGCCATGAAAAGGCGCGGGTGCGCGGCTGGACCTACGAGCAGGTGTACGAGGAATACGTGCAGGACATGGCGCTGAAGCGCGTCACCACATGCCAGGACGTCGCCAACGCCGTCCTCTTCATGTGCAGCGAGGAAAGCTGCAACATCACCGGCCAGGAACTCGCCGTCGACGGCGGCTGGGACGTGTGAGGGGCGGTCGGACACCGGGGACGGAGGCTGCCAAGAACAGGATCATTCACCGCACCGTTTCCGTCGGTCCGCCGACACGCAAGGGCGTAGGCGGCGGGCGCGCCCGGACGAACGCACGGCCGCGCGGGCGGCACCTCGACCGCCCCGGGAACGGCGGCATCGGCCGGGAGACGGGCCAGCCGTGCCCGCGAGCCACTTCCGTATCGAGTGCGTGACCGCGACAATCCGAGAGGAGCGGACTTCCGATGTATGCGACGTTCGATCTCGACCGCCCCGGCAATCTCGCCGCGGCCCTTGCCATCCTGAAGGCCAAGGGCGCCGTCGCGCTGGCGGGCGGTACCAACCTGATCGTCGATATGCGCGCCGGCCGGGAACGCCCGCAGCGTGTGGTTTCGCTCGACAAGCTGGAGGTCCTGCGCGGCATCCGCCAGGCGGGCGGGCAGGTCACGATCGGCGCGCGCACGACCGTGAGCGATCTCCTGTCTTCGCCGGTGATCGCCAAGACCGCCCCGGCCCTGGTCGAGTCCGCCAGGCAGTTCGCCGGGCAGATGGTCCGCAACACCGCGACGGTCGCCGGCAACATCGCGTGCGGCTCGCCCGCCGCCGATCTCGTGCCGCCGCTGCTCGCGCTCGATGCCAGACTGACGCTGGTTTCCGCGCGGGGGCGCAGGACGGTGCCGATCGAGTCCTTTTTCACCGGGTACAAGACGGACATCCGGCGCCCGGGCGAGTTGATCAGCCGGATCTCGTGGAAGGCGCCCGCGTCCCGTTCCCGCGCGCTGTTCTACAAGCTCGCCCGCCGCAAGGGCGATGCGATCACCGTCGTCGGCGTCGCCGTCGCGCTGGACGCGAATCGCGACCGTTGCACGCGGGCACGGGTGGCGCTCGGCGCGGTCGCGCCGACCGTGCTCCGCGCGCGCGCGGCCGAGGCGATCCTCGAAGGCCAGACGCTGACCCCGGCGCTGATCGAATCCGCCGCCGCCGCCGCCGCCGCCGCCGCCCTGCCGATCGACGACATCCGCGCCTCCGCCGCGTACCGCCGCCACGGCGTCCACGCGCTCGTCCGCCGCCTGATCGGGCAGGCATGGGAAGAATTGGCCTGAGGAGACGAACGTCATGCCCAAGACCAAGACGCGAACCAAGGCCAAGCCGAGGGCCGAAGCCAAGGAACGCTCCATCACGCTTCGCGTCAACGGCCGCGCGATCGAAGTGCAGACGCCGCCCCACCGCACGCTGCTCGAGGCGTTGCGCGACGCCGGTTTCGTCGACGTCAAGCGCGGCTGCGAGAAGGGCGATTGCGGCGCCTGCGCGGTTCTCCTCGATGGGGTCGCCGTCGACTCCTGCCTGACGCTGGCATGGACGGCGGACGGCCGCGACATCGTCACCGCCGCCGGCCTCGGCAGCCACGAAGCCATGCACCCGCTGCAGCGGGCCTTCGTCGAACGCGGCGCGATCCAGTGCGGCTACTGCACGCCCGGACTGATCGTCGCGGCGCAGTCGCTGCTCGCCAGGACGCCGGATCCAAGCGACGACGAGGTGCGTCTCGCGCTCAGCGGCAACCTTTGCCGCTGCACGGGCTATACCAAGGTGTTCGAGGCGATCCGCGACGCAGCGGCCGAGATGCGCGGCGCAGGGAGGCGGCGATGAACGCGCCCTTCGATCCGAACCGGAGCCTGGCGAACGTCTCGCTTCGCCATGTCGGCAAGCCGCTCGTGCGCACCGACGCGCCGGGCAAGGCGATCGGCAAGACGCCGTATGCCGGTGACTACGTCATGCCCGGCATGCTGCACGCCAAGGTGCTGCGGAGCCCGATGCCGAGCGCGCGCCTCGTCCGGCTCGACGTCCGCAAGGCGCGTGCGCTCGAGGGCGTCGCCATCGTGCTCACCGCCCACGATCTGCCCGACCGCCTGGCGCCCACCGACATTCCCGGCCAGACCGGCCAGGCCCGCCTCAAGACCGATCAGCAGATCCTCGTCCGCGAGCGGGTGCGCTACCACGGCGAGCCGCTCGCCCTCATCGCCGCCGAAAGCATGGATATCGCCGAGAAGGCGATGTCGCTGATCGACTACGAGCTCGAGCCGCTACCGGGAGTGTTCGATCCGGAATCGGCCATGCGCCCCGGCGCCCCGGTCGTCCAGGGGACCGACAACGTCGTCGCCCGCCACGTCATCCGCAAGGGCGACGTCGACGCCGGTTTCGCCGCGGCCGACATGGTCGTCGAGCGGACCTACCGCACGCAGTTCATCGAACACGCCTTCCTCGAGCCCGAGGTCGGCCTCGCCTGGATCGACGAGAACGACGTCGCCAACATCCGCGTCTCGACGCAGGTGATCGAGCACTTCCGGTTCATCGCCGACGCCATCGGCGTTCCCCACAACAAGGTGCGCATCATGGGCGCGCTCGTGGGCGGCGGCTTCGGCGGAAAGGAAGACATCACCGTCGAGGTCTATCTCGCCCTTCTCGCCAAGCATACGCGCCGTCCCGTGCGGCTCGAGTTCACGCGCGAGGATTCCTTCGTCGGCCACGGCAAGCGTCACCCCTTCATCATGACCTACAGGACCGGGGTGAAGCGGAACGGCAAGATCACGGCGCTCGACGTGCGCCTGATCTCGGACGCGGGCGCGTACGTGTATCTGAGCCCCTACGTCCTGCTCTACGGCGCCATCGCCGCGCCGGGACCCTATTTGATCGAGAACTTGAAGGTGGACGCGGTCTCGGTCGCCACCAACAACATGTACACCAGCGCCTTCCGCGGCTTCGGCTCGGCCCAGGCCTGCGTCGCCTACGAACAGCAGATGGACGAGGTCGCCCAGGCGATCGGCGTAGACCGGCTCGAATTCAGGCGGCGCAACTACCTCAAGACGGGCGAGCCGACGGCCACCGGCTACCGGGTCCCGAGCGCGGTCTGGACCGAGCGTTGCGCCGATCTCGCGTGGCAGGCGCTCGGCGAGAAGACGCCGGCCAAGGGGCCGATCCGCATCGGGCGCGGCCTTGCCGCCTACCAGCAGAGCTATGGCCGGCTGACGTTCCTGCACGATACTTCCGAAGCCTGGGTCGGCGTCGAGGTGGACGGCACCGTCGTCGTCCGCTCCGGCGTCACCGACATCGGCGCCGGGCAGGCCTCGGCGCTGGCGCAGATCGCGATCGAGGTCCTCGGCGTCACCATGGAGAACGTCGTCGTCTACAACAGCGATTCCGCGGTGACGCCGCTCGCCGGCACCACCACCGCGACCCGCGCGCTGTACATGACCGGCAACGCCGCCCGGGTCGCGGCGGAGGCCGTTCGCGGCCGGCTTGCCGCCCGCGCCGCAGAGGCCCTCGGGATACCGGTAGACGATGTCGTGCTCGCGGACAACAAGGTTTCGGCCGTGAACCGGCCCGACAAGACCATGCCCTTCGTCGACCTGGTGCGATTGTGCGCGGCGGAGGGAATCCAGCGCTCGGAACTGGCAATGTTCCGCGCGCCGTTCACCGACCGGCTCGATCCGGCGACGGGACAGGGGCAGGCCTTCGCCGATTTCACCTACGGCGCGCACGCGGTCGAGGTCGCCGTCGACACCGAAACCGGCGAGGTGACCGTGCTGAAAAGCGTCGCCTGCCACGACGTCGGCCAATGCATCAATCCCGCCGCCGTCGAGGGACAGATCGAGGGCGGCGCGGCGCAGGGCCAGGGCTACGCCCTCACGGAAGAGATGATCTACCGCGAGGGCCGGCTGATGACCCCTTCGCTCAGCGAGTATCTCATTCCGACGGCGATGGACGTGCCGGTGATCAAGTCGATCATCCTGGAATCGCGCAGCGGTGTCGGCCCCTTCGGCGCCAAAGGCATCGGCGAGCCGGCACTGACGCCGGTCGCCCCCGCGATCGCCAACGCGGTCGCCGACGCCATCGGCCGCAGGATCCACGAACTGCCCATCACGCCGGAGAAGGTCGTGCGGGCGCTGCACGGGGTCGACTGAGTCCAACGCCGTGGCGGCCGGCGGCGCCACGGCGACCGGGAGCAACGACGCCGGAAGGGACGTTTGGGACGGCTTCCCGCGCGGGGTGCGCGCGGGCGGGCACCGTCAAGACAGGGATGAACAAAGGAGGAAACCATGAGTATCCGTCGCCGATCCTTCGTGCTTTCGGCCGTCGCCTCGGCCGGGCTGCTGGCGCTTCCCCATGGCGCTCTTGCCCAGCAGAAACCCGTCAAGATCGGGTTCATCGGTCCGCTCAGCGGCGGCAACGCGCATCACGGCCTTGCGGCCCGCAACGGGTTCCAGCTGGCGATCCGCCATGCCAATGCCGCGAACCTGCCGTTCAAGATCGAGCCGGTCATCCTCGACGATGCTTCCGATCCGCCCACCGGCGTCAACGCGGCGTTGAAGCTGGTCAACGATCCCGACGTCGTCGGCGCGATCGGGCATTGGAACAGCCCCGTCGCGTTGGCGACGACGCCGGTCTTCAACCGGTCCGGGGTGCCGTTCATCGTCTGGGGCGCCATCAGCCCGCGCGTGACCGAGCAGAATCTGCCCTTCGTCACCCGCGTGACCCCGACGCTGGTCGCGGAAAACGAGCCGCTCGCCGAGATGCTCGCCAAGAAGAACAAGATCAGGACCCTGGTGATCGTCTCCGACACCAGCGACTACGGCAAGCAGAACACGGTCTCCTTCACCCAGCTCTTCGAGAAGGCCGGCGGCAAGATCGTCGCCGCCGACGCCGCCCCGGTCGGGACCACCGACTTCCGGGCGATGCTGACCAAGCTGAAGGCGGCCAACGCCGAAGGGCTCTATTTCGGCGGCGTCATCACCGAAGCCGGCATCGTCCGCAAGCAGATGAAGGAAATCGGGATGAACCACCCGATGTACGGCATCTCCGGCATCTACGATCCGAAGTTCATCGAGATCGCCGGCGATTCCGCGGAAGGCAGCATCGCCGGGGTGCGCGAGGCGCAGAAGAACCCGAAGGCCGATGCCATGATCAAGGCCTACGAGGAGCAGAAATTCGCCGAGCCGCACTCCCACTACACGATGTTCGCCTACGACGCCGTCGGCATCCTGGTCGAGGCCATGCGCAAGCACGGGATCAAGGACAAGGCCGTGCTTGCCAAGGAGATCCGCGCCATCAAGTACGACGGCGTCCTCGGCCAGACCACATTCGACGCGAACGGCCAGACCCAGGTATCCGTCGACATCTCGCTCTACGTCGTGAAGGGCGGCAAGTGGACGAAGATGTGAGCCGCCCGTCCGCGGCGGTTTCATGAAGGGACCGGCGCTCGTTCCCCGGTGCGGGCCTCCCGCACCGGGGGGCGCGCTGCCTCCGGTCGCGCCGCCGCCTCGGGCCGAGGGCCATTGATCCATGGAGCAGGTCGTACAGCAGGTGATCAACTGGCTGGCGCTGGCATCCATCTACGCCCTGCTCGCCATCGGCTTCAGCCTGCTCTTCGGCGTCCTCAATGTCATCCAGTTCTCGCACGGTGACGTCGGGCTGACCGCGCCGTTCATCGCCATGTCCGTTCTCGCGGCCGCAACGGCGCTCTTTCCCGGCGCCGGATTGCCGGTTGCCATATTCGTGTCGATCCTCGCCGTGGGGGTTCTCGGCGTATTGCTCGACCGGGTGATGATCCGCCGGTTCCGCACCGCGCCGCCGATGATGGCGCTGGTGGCGACGGTGGCGCTCGGCATCGTCCTGCGCGAGCTCATCCGCATCCTCTACCCCGACGGCTCGAATCCGCATCCCTTTCCGGTATTGATCGAGGGCAATGCCGCCGTCATCGGCGGCGTCGCCGTGTCGTGGCTGGTCGTGGCCATGATGATCGCGACCGTGCTGTTGGTCGCGGCGCTCACGGCGTTTCTCCACCATACCGCGCTCGGCACGCGGATCCGCGCGGTGTCGCAGGATCTCGAGATGGCGCGGATGCTCGCCATCGACCCGAACCGGATCTTCCAGGCGACCTTCTTCATCGCCTCGGCGACCGGGGCCGTCGCCGGCGTCTTCTACGCCAGCTACGTCGGCCTGATGCGCTTCGATCTCGGCATCATCGCCGGGCTGCTCGGGTTTTCCGCGGCCGTCATCGGCGGTCTCGGCAACATGACCGGGGCGATCCTCGGCAGCCTCGTCCTGGCGGCGCTCGATACGCTGGTGCAGGCGGTCGTCCCCGACGGGACCGCCTATCGCCTGGTGGCAGCCTTCCTCGTGGTACTGGCGGTGCTCGTCTTCCGTCCCGCCGGGCTCCTGGGACGGTCCGTGCCGCAGAAGGTCTAGCCGCAATGCGCGCGCACGCCATCGTCGCCGTCACCAGCATCGCGGTCGCCGCCTTCCTGTGGGCGTTCATGGTGGCGAGCGGCGTGATCCCGCTCGTTGCCCTCCTCGCCCTTCTCGGCGGCGCGTTCTGGGCGCTCGAACGCTATCCGCGCATCGAGACCGCCGTGATCGAATCGTTCCATCAGGCCCGCCGGACCGCGGCGGTGCTCTGGCTCCTTGTCGTTCTCGGCTTCCCCTTCCTGTTCGGACAGAACGCCTACTACACGCATCTTCTGGTGATGTGCCTGATCTACTCGGTGCTCGGGATCGCCCTCAATTTCCAGCTCGGCTCCGCCAACATCCCGAATTTCGCGACCGGCGCCACCTACGGCATCGGCGCCTACTGCTCCGCCCTGCTGGCGCTCAACTGGGGCTGGAGCTTCTGGCTGACGTTGCCGTTCGCGGCCCTGGCCGCGACCGTGTTCGGATTCGTCCTCGGCCTGCCGTCGATGCGCACGCGCGACAGCTACCTGGCGCTGGTGACCATCGCCTGCGGCGTCATCATCCATCAACTGCTCAACAACTTCGAATGGACCGGCGGGGCGCAGGGCCTGATCGGGATCCCGGCGCCGACGCTGTTCGGATACAGCTTTGCCCAGCCGCTGCGGGCATTCGGCCTGACCCTGCCCTTCCAGGTGCACTTCTACTATCTGTCGCTGGTCCTGATCGTGATCGCGGTCGTCGTCGCCAAGCGGCTGCACCATTCGCGCATCGGGCTGGCCTGGAACGCGTTGCGCGCCGACGAGGTGGCGGCGCGCTCGGTCGGCATCAACGTCGTCTGGTTCAAGGTGCTTGCCTTCGCGGTCGACGCGTTCCTGGCGGCGTTCGCCGGCGTCGTCTATGCCTTCTACATCACCTACATCGCGCCCGACAATTTCACCTTTCTCGTGTCCGTGACGCTGATGACGATGGTGATCGTCGGCGGGATGGACAACATCGTCGGCGTGATCGTCGGTGCTTTCCTTCTCACCCTGCTGCCGGAAAAACTCAGGGCATTCTCCGACTATCGGCTGCTGTTCTACGGCGTGGTCGTGATCGTCTTCCTGATGATCAGGCCGCAGGGCCTGCTGCCGCAGCGCCTTCGCAGCTACGGGCCGCCGTGATGCCCGACGTCATCCTCTCCGCCAGGGAAGTGACGATCCGGTTCGGCGGCCTGGTCGCCCTCGATCGGATCGACCTCGACGTCGCGGCGGGCGAGATCCTCGCCGTGATCGGGCCGAACGGCGCCGGAAAGTCGACGCTGTTCAACGTCATCACCGGCATCTACGCGCCTAGCGGCGGCCGCGTCCGGTTCTACGGCGAGGACATCACCGGCCGGCAGACCCATGACATCGTTGCGCGCGGCATATCGCGTACGTTCCAGGCCAGCCGGCTGTTCCCGGACCTTTCCGTCCTCGACAACGTCGTGATCGGCCTTCATACGCGCACCACCACGAACGTGCTCGAGGCGCTGTTCCTGCCGTCGCGATCGCGCCGCGAGCTCGCCCGGGCCGCGGCGACCGCGACCGACCTCCTGAAGGCGGTCGGCGGGGACCTTCACGAACAGCGCTACCGCCGCGCCAGCGAACTGGCGCAAGCCGACCGGCGGCGCCTCGAGATCGCGCGCGCCCTCGCCGCCGAACCGAAGCTGCTGCTGCTCGACGAGCCGACCGCCGGCATGGACGACCGCGATACCGACGCGCTGATCGAGGACATCCGCCGGATCAAGGCGCAGCGGCCGGATTTCGCGATCATCGTGGTCGAGCATGACATGCGGCTGGTCGGCGCGCTTCCGAGCCGGGTCGCGGTTCTCGACTATGGCCGCAAGATCGCCGACGCGCCGTTCGACGTGGTTCGCCGCGATCCGCGGGTCCAGGAGGCCTATCTGGGGCGCGCCGAGCCGTGAGCATCGAACTTTCCGGCGTCTCCACCACCTACGGCGCCGTCCCCATGCTGCGGAAGATCGACCTCCGGGTCGGCGAGGGGGAGATCGTCTGCGTGCTCGGGCCGAACGGAGCGGGCAAGAGCACGCTGTTCAAGGTCGTCGCCGGCCTGATCGCGCCGGTTTCCGGAACGGTCCGGGTCATGCGCGCGGACGCCGCGCGGATTGGCACCGAGCGCATCCCGGGCCTCGGCGTCGGCTTCGTGCCCGAGGGCCGCAGGCTGTTCCCGGGCCTGACGGTCGCCGAGAACATCCGCCTCGGCTACGACGCCGTGCGGCCCGGCGGCACGGACATGGGCGAGCGGCTGGAGGCCGTCGGGCGCATCTTTCCGCGCGTGGCCGAGCGGCTCGACCAGGTCGCCGGAACGCTGTCGGGCGGCGAGCAGTCGATGGTCGCGCTCGCCCGGGCCCTGGTCGGCAAGCCGAAACTGGTCATCATGGACGAACCCTCGCTCGGCTTGTCGCCCAGGCTGATCCGCGAGTATTTCGACGTCCTGCAATTGATCCATCGCGACGGCACGACCATTCTCGTGATCGAGCAG
Organism: uncultured Rhodospirillaceae bacterium; assembly: GCA_964557415.1. Lineage (GTDB taxonomy): Bacteria > Pseudomonadota > Alphaproteobacteria > JAEULC01 > JAEULC01 > JAEULC01. The sequence goes on along the minus strand of CAZLBB010000028.1, from coordinate 24,302 downwards.
AACGCCGAGATGGCGTTGCGCGTGGCCTCGCGCGGATACGTGCTTGCGCGCGGGCGGATCGCCGCTGCCGACGACGCCCGGTCGCTGCGCTCTTCCAGCGTCGTCCGCAATCTCTATTTCACGTAGCGGCGACGTCCCGCCGGGTGATGTGGAAGCCTTGCGCGGGCCGGCCGACGCAGCAGCTGCGTCGACCGGGACAACGTCGACGACCATTTGCCCAAACGCGGCGGCGCGACCGGGACGGAGCCCTTGTCGTAGGGCGCACGCATGTCGAATGGCGGGATTGCAGGCCAAGGCGCGCGGCCTTCTCGGCGGCCGTGTCGCCGGGCCGGTGTAGGAACCACCCCAAGGGACACGACCTTGGACTCGCTTCGGCACGTTCTCGTTCAGGGATAGCCGGTCAACATCTTGATGTATTGCGCGCGCACCATCGACTCCGGATTAGGCATGCGATGCACGCTGAAACTGCCGCGCGCGTGGTCGACCGAGGTGAATCCGCGCCCTGCAAGCCACGTCTCCATCCCCCGGACGATCACTCCGATATGAGCCGGACCATGGCGCAGCAGCGCCGATGCGGTCATTACGGCGTCAGCCCCGGCCAGAAGATACTTCACCGCTTCGTCCGGTCCCTCCACGCCACTCGTGGCGGCGAGAGAGGCTTCGATCTTGCCACGCAGCAGCGCGATCCACATCAAGGGCAAGCGAATCTCATAAGGATTGCTCAGGTTCAAATCGGTGCGCAACGTCAACGTGGCGAGATCGATGTCGGGTTCGTAGAACCGATTGAAGAGAACCAACCCATTTGCGCCCGCGTCGACTAGCCTCCGCGCCATGTGGCCGGGCGAGCTGAAATAAGGGCTGAGCTTTATGGAAATCGGCACCCTCGTCGCCTGGCGAACGGCGCGTACGATCTCGACATAGCCGCGCTCGACCGTCTCGCCGTCCTCATCGGTGTCCGCCGGAACGCGATAGACGTTCAATTCGATCCCCGATGCGCCGGCTTCCTCCAATTCCCGTGCAAATTCCACCCAGCCCTCGCGCGTGGACCCGTTGAGGCTGGCGATCACCGGGATATCGACCGCGTCGGCCGCCCGCCGCACAGTCTCCAGGTGTGCGCCCAGACTGCCGGCGTAGCCATGCAGCTGCGGAAAATACCCGCCTGCCTCGGGCTGCGCATAGCTGCCGCGCTCGATCAGCGTCGAATATGCCGCATCCTCGGCGGCGATCTCTTCCTCGTAGATCGATGCCATTACCACGGCCGCGGCGCCCGCATCTTCGAGTCGACGAACGCCGTCCGCCGTCCGGCTGAGCGGCGACGCGGAGGCGATGACCGGATGCTTCAGGGTCAATCCCAGGTAGCGTGTCGACAAGTCCATGTCCGTCTCCATGCTCCCGCCACCGCCGCCTCGCCGCCGCTCAGGAGGTGGCGTCCTGCCAGTGGGGCGTGAACCGGCTGCCGTCGCGGGCGGCGAGGTCTTCATAGTATCGGTAGCGTTCGTAAACGGCTGCCTGGGCCTGCATCATCAGTGTCCGCGCTTCCTCCGGGCGAGTCTGGGTCAGCATCTTGTACCGGACTTCGCGGTAGGCATAGTCGTCGAGCGGAATCCGCGGGCGAGGCGAATCGAGGCGAAACGGGTTCAAACCGGCCCGCCGCATCGTCGGATCGAATCGGAACAGCGGCCAATGGCCGCTGGCCACCGCCCGGTCTTGTTGCTTCATGCTATCGCGCATGTCGATGCCATGGGCGATGCAGGGTGAATAGGCGAGCACGAGCGACGGGCCCGTATAGGCCTCGGCCTCGCGCAAGGCGATCAGCGACTGCTCGGAGTTGGCGCCGAGCGCGATCTGCGCGACATAGACGTTGCCATAGGCGATCGCCTGCAGCGCCAGATCCTTGCGCGGCACACGCTTTCCGGCAGCGGCGAACTTCGCCGCAGCGGCGATCGGCGTGGCCTTCGAAGACTGTCCCCCCGTGTTGGAATACAACTCGGTGTCGAGCACCAGGATGTTGACGTCGCGCCCCTGCGCGAGCACGTGGTCGAGGCCGCCGTATCCGATATCGTAGGCCCAGCCGTCCCCGCCGACGATCCACACGCTGCGCCGCACCAGGAAATCGGCCAGGGCAAGCATGTCATTCGCATCTGCGCCGCCCACGGATTCGAGCCGTCGTTGCAGCTCGCCGACACGCTCGCGCTGGAGCTTGAAATCCGACTCGGCAAGCTGCGTCGAGTCGAGCAGGGCCTCGGCGAGATCGGCGCCGATCACCGGCGCCAACCTGCGGACCAGCGCCCGAGCGGCCTCGGTCTGTTTGTCGATAGCCAGCCGATAGCCAAGGCCGAACTCCGCGTTGTCCTCGAACAGGGAGTTGCTCCACGCCGGGCCGCGCCCGTGCCGGTCGGTACGCCAAGGATGCGCCGGCAGGTTGCCGCCATAGATCGACGAGCAGCCCGTGGCGTTGGCTATCTGCAGGCGATCGCCGAACAACTGGGTGAGGAGCTTGATATAGGGGGTTTCGCCGCAGCCGGCGCAGGCGCCGGGAAATTCGAACAGGGGCTCGAGGAATTGCACGCCGCGCACATTGGAAAAGTTGACCCGCGAGCGGTCCACCTCCGGAAGCCGCTCGAAAAACGCGCCATTGCACCGCTCGGTCTGCAGGATCGCGTGCTTCTCGGTCATGTTGATGGCGCGCCGGCCGCGCACGATCGGATCATGCGCCGGGCAGTTGTCCACGCACAGTCCGCATCCCGTGCAGTCCTCGACATGGACATGGAGCGTAAAGCGGCTGTCGGGAAACCCACGCGCATTTATCGGCGCAGCCTTGAATCCGTCGGGCGCATCGGCGAGACGCCCGGCGTCGTAGTACTTGGCGCGGATGACGCTATGCGGGCAGGCGATGCTGCATTGTCCGCATTGTATGCACAAGGCCGGATCCCAACTCGGCACCTCGACGGCTATATTGCGCTTCTCGTACTGCGTCGTGCCGAGCGGAAACGTCCCGTCGACCGGCATACGGCTCACCGGAATCTTGTTGCCGCGGCCGACCATCATCGGGAACGTCACGTTCCTGACGAATTCGGGCGCGTCTATCGGCACTATCGCGGACGGCGACGCCGCGCCGTCCGGCACCGCCGGCACATGCACCGCGCGCAGGCTGTCCAGCGCGGCATCGACCGCCGCGAAATTCCTTCTCACGATCGTCGTGCCGGCACGGCCATAGCTCTTCTCGATAGCGAGTTTGACCTTGGCGATGGCGACTTCGCGCGGCAACACGCCGGAAAGCGCAAAGAAACACGTCTGCAAGATCGTGTTCACGCGCGGCCCCAAGCCGAGGTCGCGCGCGACGCGACTGGCGTCGATCACGTAGAATTTCAGGCGTTTGCCGGCGATTTGCGATTGTACGGCCCTGGGCAGACGGCCCCATACTTCCTCGGGGCCGAAGGGGCTGTTCAGCAGGAAGGTGCTGCCGGGCAACGCCGGTCCGAGCACGTCGAGTTTTTGCAGGAACTCGAACTTGTGGCAGGCGACGAAATTGGCGCGGTCGATCAGATAAGGCGACCGGATCGGCCGTTTGCCAAACCGCAGATGGGAGATGGTTTCGGCGCCGGACTTGTGCGAGTCGTAGACGAAGTAGCCTTGCGCGTACTGGCCGTCCTCCTCGGCGAGGATCTGGACGGTATTCTTGTTGGCTCCCACCGTTCCGTCGGCGCCGAGGCCGAAGAACAGGGCGCGCACGACGTCGTCGGGCTCGATCGAGAACTCCGGGTCGAATTCAAGGCTGGTGCCGCTGACATCGTCGTCGATTCCGACGGTAAACCCGTTCTTCGGATCGGGACGGGCCAGCTCGTCATAGACCGCCTTGGCCATCGCGGGCGTGAAGTCCTTGGAAGAAAGGCCATAGCGGCCACCGACGACCCTCGGCATTTGCGCCAGGCGGCCGGCGGCGAAGCCGTGCGCCAGCGTGGCCACGACGTCGAGATACAACGGCTCGCCCGGCGCTCCCGGCTCCTTGTGCCGGTCCAGTACGCCGACCGTCCGCACGCTGGCGGGAAGCGCCGCGAGAAAATGCTCGGCGGAAAACGGCCGGTACAGCAGGACCTGCAATACGCCGATCTTCTCGCCCCGGTCGTTCAGATAGTTCGCCGTCTCGCGCAGCACCTCCGCGCCCGACCCCATGGCGACGATCACGCGCTCCGCGTCGGGCGCGCCGTCGTACCGGTAAAGACGATACTGACGCCCGCATAGGGCGGCCAGCCGATCCATCTCCGACTGCACGATCGCCGGGATGCGGGAATAGAACGGGTTTGCCGTCTCGCGCGCCTGGAAGAACGTATCGGGATTGTGTGCCGTGCCGCGAACCACCGGGCGCTCGGGCGACAAGGCCCGCCGGCGGTGGGCGCGGACCAGATCGTCGTCGATCATGGCCCTGATCTGGTCATCCGGCAGCAGCGTGATCTTGTTGATCTCGTGCGACGTTCGAAATCCGTCGAAAAAGAAGAGAAACGGCACGCGCGACGCCAACGTGGCCGACTGCGCGACCAACGCCAGATCGTGCGCTTCCTGTACGCAACCTGCTCCCAGGATCGCGAACCCCGTGGTCCGCGACGCCATGACGTCCGCATGGTCGCCGAAGATCGACAGGGCCTGGGTCGCGATCGACCGGGCGGCGACGTGGAACACCGTGGGCGTCAGTTCGCCGGCGATCTTGTACATGTTCGGGATCATCAGCAGCAGGCCCTGCGACGCGGTGAACGTGGTCGTCAGCGCTCCGCTTTGCAGGGAACCATGGGCCGCCCCGGCCGCGCCGGCCTCAGATTGCATCTCCTGGACGGCGGGGACGTTGCCCCAGATGTTCGCGACTCCCTGCGCGGCCCATTCGTCGGCCAGCTCCGCCATCACGGAGCTGGGCGTGATCGGAAAGATCGCGCAGACCTCGTTGACGCGATAGGCGATATGCGCGACCGCGGTGTTGCCGTCGATGGTCTTGTTCATGGTATTCCCGCCGCGGCGCTAAGGCCTCACGCGAAAACCGCCGGGCAGCAGCGGTGCGCCATAACCGCCCGACCGCTTGGGACCGTCCGCGCGCTCTCCCACCATTTCGATCGCGTGGCACGGGCATTGCTCGTAGCAGGTGGCGCAGCCGGTACAGAGGTTGTAGTCCACACGATAGCGCTGGCCCTTTCCCAGCTTGACGATCGCGTCCTCGGGGCAAGCCGCGTAGCAGTTGTCGCACTCGAAGCAGTTGCCGCAACTGAGGCAGCGTTGCGCTTCATAGCGAGCGCTTCTTTCATCCAGGCCGGCGACGATTTCGGCGAAGCCGCCGCGCTGGGCCGGGGATAGCTGGTGCTGGCGCACGCGGTCCGCATCGAGAAACAGCGGCAAATTGAGCATCTCGAAGGAAACGACGGGGTTCTTGACGCGTTCGTCGCTTGCCTGACCGCGCAGCCAAGCGTCGATCGCGCGTGCCGCCTTCTTGCCGTGACCGGTGGCCGCGGTCATCGTCCGCGTCCCGCCGACCGCGTCGCCGCCGGCGAAGATACCCGGATGCCCGGTCATCATGTGTTGGTCCACGACGATCGTGGAATCGCGACCAATCGCGATTCCCGGGACACGCCGAAGAAATCCGACATCGGCGTGCTGCCCGAGAGCGAGAACCAGGGAATCCATCGGCAGGACCTGCAGACGGCCGGTGGGCGCGAGACTGCCGTCGTCCAGCAATTCGATTTCCTCGACGGTCAGTCCGTCCGAGTCGAAAACCTTGGGAACCGCCAGCCACTTCGCCTTCACCCCTTCAAGGAAGGCTTCTTCGACTTCGTAGGGATCGGCGCGAATGTGCGAGCGATCGCGGCGGTACACGAGGACAACCTCCTCGGCGCCGAGGCGTTTCGCCGTTCTGGCGGCGTCCATGGCGGTATTGCCGCCGCCGACCACCGCGACGACACGGCCGAGTCGCGGGGCCATCCCGGCTTCCACATGCTCGAACATGCGGATGGCGTCGATCACTTTGCGGCCGTCGGCCGCCGGAATGTCGAGATGGTTCCCGACATGGGTGCCGATCGCCAGAAAGCAGGCGTCGAAGCGCCCCGTGGCCATTTCCGCCGGCAGGTCCTCGACACGATGTCCGCGCACAATGCGCACGCCCATCGCCTCGATTCGGGCGATCTCGTTGGCCACCTCGTCTCGGGGCAGGCGATAGGCCGGGATGCCGTAGTGCATCATGCCGCCCGGCTCCGGCATCGCGTCCCGGATCTCGACATCGTGGCCCATGCGCCGCAGCTGGTAGGCGCAGGACAGGCCGCCCGGCCCGGCGCCGACGACCAGTACGCGTTTGCCCGTGGCCGGACCCGGCTCGATCCGCCAGGCATTGGCCGTGGCGATATCGCCGAGAAAACGCTCGACGGCATGGATCGACACGGATTGGTCGAGGCGCTTGCGATTGCAGCCGGTCTCGCAGGGATGGTAGCAGGCGCGCCCATGCGCCGAAGGCAACGGGTTGTCCTCGACGAGCTTGCGCCACGCCGGCTCGAACGCGCCGGCCTGGGCGAGCGAAAGCCAGGCCTGGATGTTCTCGCCGGCGCCACAGTCGCGGTTGCATGGCGGCAGATGGTCGACATATGTCGGACGCTGCCACCGTACAGCGCCTGCGCCTTTTTGAATCGTGCTTTGCGATACAGGCGTGAGGTCCCTCGGTAACAGCGTCATGTTTCAGCCCCGCACGCGCCGCCCCAGATATCGGGCCGGGGTCCAAGTCCCACGAAATTCTCGGACGCCGAGAGGCAAAGGGAAATGATCTAGGTCAACGGGCACATGGACATCCACGGGCCGGCCGTGGCGGATCTGTCTCCCGCCATGGGCAAAGGCCCCCGCGCGTTCGACCCGGTCGTCAGGATCCGGCTCGCACGGGTCTCGCGGTTTGCCCGGATGGATGATCGCGACCCGGCAGCTTCATGCGGCTTGCGCGAGCCGAGCATGGGAGCCGACGGCCAGGCGGCGCAACGCCGTGGGAGCGGCTGCGATCGCTGGCAGCCCAGCGCCGGCGGTTCAGGCATCGCTCGCTACACATCCTGCTGCAGCGGGATGGCCTGCACATGAACCATCGGAAGCTGCGGCGACTCCGCGCCGAGGAACGGCTGCAAGTACGTCGGCGCGACGGCGCGACGGAGCCGAGCCGCTGCCATAGGGCACGCGACGAATCCCGCGGCCGGACGCAGGAAGGTCCGCCGGGCGCCCGGTCACGCCGCTGGCGCTTGGTCGGTGGCTGAACTAACGTTGTCCCGGTCCGACTTCTGGGGTGCGGTCGGGTCATCGGCGCGAAACGAGCCGGTGACGTGCAAACGGGGACGCGGCCGTAGCCGCGATCCGAACGATGGGGGTACCAATGCGCATTTCCTACGCGATCTCGGCGGCTGCCATGCTCGGCGCCGCGCTCGCGGCCGACGCCGCCGCGGGCACGCTGGACGTGGTCAAGCAGCGCGGCACGCTGATCTGCGGCGTGCACGGCTCGCGCGCCGGCTTCTCGATGGTGGACAGCCAGAGCAACTGGACCGGCCTCGACGTCGACACCTGCCGCGCGGTCGCGGCCGCCGTGCTGGGCGACGCCAACAAGACCCAGTACGTCAAGACGACCGCGCAGACACGCTTCACCGTGCTGCAGACCGGCGAGGTCGACCTCGCCACCAACAACATCACGATCACCCTGACGCGCGACACGGCGCTCGGGTTCAACTTCGCGCCGACGACGTTCTACGACGCGCAAGGCTTCATGGTGCCGAAGAAGCTGAACGCCAAGAGCGTCAAGGACCTGGACGGCGCCACGGTCTGCGTCGCGCCCGGCACCACCTCGGAGAAGGTGGTGGCCGACGTGTTCCGCCGCTTCAACTTGAAGTACACGCCGATCGTGATCGACAAGCCGACCGAGCTGTCGCAGGCGTTCTTCTCCGGCCGCTGCGACGTCAACGTGCAGACGACCTCGGGGCTGAGTTCCCAGCGCGCCATCTTCGCCAAGGACCCGAGCGAATACGTGATATTGCCCGAGGTCTACGGCAAGGACCCGATGGGCCCGGTGATGCGCCACGGCGACGAGCAGTGGCGCGACATCGTGACCTGGGTGGTCTACGCCATGATGGAGGCAGAGGAGATCGAGGTTTCCTCGACCAACGTGGACGAGATGCTGAAGTCCGCGGACCCGGCGATCAAGCGGTTCCTCGGCGTCACGCCGGGCCTCGGCAAGGCGCTCGGCCTCGACGAGCAGTGGGCCTATCGCGTGGTCAAGCAGGTCGGCAACATGGCCGAGGTGTACGACCGCAATTTCGGCGCCAAGTCGGCCTTGAAGCTGGACCGCGGCATCAACGCCCTGTGGACCAAGGGCGGGCTCCTGTACGCGCCGCCGTTCAACTGACCCGCTCCCGCTGAAATCGGGCCGATGGCCGGGATCGGCCTGACCTCGCCTGCGCCGCCGCCGGCCGCGCCGCCGCGGCGGCGGCGCGGCTGGCACAGCCTGGCGGCGCGGCGGCTGGCCTACCCGGGCATCGCCGTCGCCGCCGTCGGCGCGCGGTTCGCCTATCTGGTCGGCAACGCGGCCGACGCGCTGCGCCGGCAGGGCATCGCCTCGGGCTTCGACTACCTGTGGACCGAGGCGGGCTTCGGCATCGGCGAGGGCCTCATCAGCTTCAGCCCCTCCGACAACTACCTGCGCGCCTTCCTGGTGGGGCTCGGCAACACGTTCAAGGTCTCGCTGGTCGCCATCCTGGCGGCGACGGCGATCGGGTTCGTGGTCGGGCTGATGCGGCTGTCGCCGAACCTGGGCGTGGCGAAGCTGGCCGGCGCGTATGTCGAGGTGTTCCGCAACACGCCGCAGCTGCTGCAGATCATCCTGTGGTACTGGCTGATCACCCGTCTGCCCGGCCCGCGCCAGGCGCTGTCGCTCGCGCCGGGCGTGTGGCTGAGCAACCGCGGGGTCGCCTTCGCCTGGCCCGCTGCGCATGCCGGCTGGACCACGGCCGGACTCGCCTTGCTGGCAGGGGTCGTGCTGAGCGTCCTGTTGTGGCTGTGGGCCGGGCGGCGCCAGCGCGCCACGGGAAGGCGGCCGCCGACGGGCTGGGCGGTCGCGGCGCTGCTGCTGGGCCTGCCGGTCGTCGGCTGGCTTGCGGGCGGCATGCCGGCGGCGATCGACCAGCCGGTGCTGCGCGGCTTCAACTTCCGCGGCGGCGGCGCCTTCTCGCCCGAGTTCACGGCGCTGTTCCTCGGCCTTTCGCTCTATATCGGCGCCTTCATCGCCGAGATCGTGCGCAGCGGGCTGCAGTCGGTCGGGCGCGGCCAGATCGACGCGGCGCTGTCGCTCGGGCTGGCGCGCGGGCAGATCTACCGGCTGATCCTGCTGCCGCAGGCGATGCGCGTGATGGTGCCGCCCGCCTGTGCGCAGTACGTGAGCCTGGTCAAGAACAGCTCGCTCGCCGTCGCCATCGGCTATCCAGAGATCGTCAACGTCTCCAACACCACGCTCGGCCAGACCGGCCACGTGGTCGAGGCCATCGTGATGATGTCGGCCGTGTACCTGGCCATCAGCTTCGTCATCTCGGCGCTGATGAACTGGTACAACCGCGCCGTGCTGATCAAGGAGCGCTAGGGCGATGGCGGCGTGGCTCAGGCGCAACTTCTTTTCCTCGCCGTTGAACGCGGCGCTGACCATGCTGCTGGTCGCGCTGGCGGCCTGGCTGGGGCCGCGCGTCGTCGACTGGGCGCTCGTCGGCGCCGTGTTCCACACCGCCGATCCCGAGGACTGCCGCAAGGCGACCGGCGCCTGCTGGGCCGTGATCGCCGAGAAGCACCGCGTGATGCTGTTCGGCACCTATCCCTACGACCAGCACTGGCGCGGCGTGATCGCCGTGTCCCTGATCTTCGCCATGATGCTGGCCTCGACCGTGCGCGCCTTCTGGTCGTGGAGGCTGCTGCTGGCCTGGGTCGCGGTGCTGGCGGCGGCGCTGGCGTTGCAGTTCGGCGGGTTCCTCGGCCTGCCCCATGTGCCGACGACGCGCTGGGGCGGTCTGCCGCTGACCATGCTGCTGTTCCTCGGCACGGTCGCGGGCGGCGTGCCGCTGGCGATCGTGCTGGCGCTCGGCCGGCGGTCGGACCTGCCGGCGATCCGCATGCTCTCGATCGGCTACATCGAGACCATCCGCGGCGTGCCGCTGGTCAACGTGCTGTTCATGGCCTCGCTCATGATCCCGCTGTTCCTGCCCGAGGGCGTGAACTTCGACAAGCTGCTGCGCGCGCAGGTCGGCATGATCCTGTTCTTCGCCGCCTATGCCGCCGAGGTCGTGCGCGGCGGGCTGCAGGCCGTGCCGCGCGGCCAGTACGAGGCGGCCGATTCGCTCGGCGCCAGCACCTGGGACCGCACGGTCAGGATCGTGCTGCCGCAGGCGCTGCGCATCGTCATTCCGCCGCTGGTCAACGACATCATCCGCGCCTTCAAGAACACCTCGCTGCTGCTGATCATCGGCCTGTTCGACGTGCTGGGCGGCACCATGGCGGCGCTCGAGGATCCGCACTGGTCGCGCTTCTACGCCGAGGCCTACCTGTTCGTGGCCTCGATCTACTTCGTCGTCTGCTTTTCTATGTCGCAGTACAGCCAGCGCCTGGAAGCGAGCCTGGCGCGCGGGCGCAACTTCTGATGACCGAAGCCGATCCGATCGTCCGCATGGACGGCGTCGTCAAGCGCTTCGGCGCGTTCGAGGCGCTGAAGGGCGTCGACCTGACGGTGCGGCGCGGCGAGCGCGTGGTGATCTGCGGGCCCTCGGGCTCGGGCAAGTCGACGCTGATCCGCTGCATCAACCGCCTGGAGGAAGCCGACGGCGGGCGCATCGTCGTCGCCGGCATCGAGCTCGGCGATGACGTGCGCGCGATCCGCGCCGTGCGGCGCAGGACGGCGATGGTGTTCCAGGGCTTCAACCTGTTTCCGCACCTGACCGTGCTCGAGAACCTGACCTTCGCCCCCGTCTCGGTGCTGGGCCTCGCGCGCGCGGAGGCCGAGGCGCGGGCGATGAAGTACCTCGAGCTGGTGCATATCGCCGAGCACGCCCTGGCCTATCCCGGCCGGCTGTCGGGAGGGCAGCAGCAGCGGGTGGCGATCGCGCGCGCGCTGGCGATCGAGCCGGAGATCCTGCTGTTCGACGAGCCGACCTCGGCGCTCGATCCCGAGATGATCAAGGAGGTGCTCGACGTGATCGTCGACCTGGCGCGCCAGGAGCGCACCATGATCGTGGTGACGCACGAGATGGGCTTCGCCCGCGCCGTCGCCGACCGCGTGATCTTCATGGACGCGGGCCGCATCGTCGAGGAGGGCCCGCCGGCGACGTTCTTCGCCAGCCCGCGGCACGAGCGCACGCGCCTGTTCCTGTCGCAGGTCCTGGAGCACTGAGGCGACGGCGCACCAGGGCCGTCGCAGGCCGGGCCGCCTTCAGTTGCCCCGCGCCAGCGCCAGGACCCGGTCGATGTCGCCGTCGTCGTTGTAGAGATGCGTGGCGAGGCGCAGCAGCCCGCGCCGGATCGAGAAGCGCACGCCCGCGTTGCCGAGGCGCTGGGCGACCGCGTTCAGCCGCGGGTCGGAGGTCTCGTAGGCGCCGCCGTCCATGCGCCCGGCCGTGACGATGTGCGTGCGCAGGGACGGATCGGGCGCGCGGCTGACGGTGAAGCCGGACGACTCGAGCCCGTCGCGCAGCCGGTCGGCGAGCCCGAGCGCGTGGCGCTCGATCGTCTCCGGGCCGACGCGCAGGATGATGTCGAGCGACGCGTCGGCCGCCGCGACGCCGGGCCAGTCGTAATGGCCGACCTCGAAGCGCCGCGCGTCGGGCAGCAGCTTGTAGTCGAGGCTGCCCATCTCGGATTCGTGCGCGGCGCCCTGGTCGACGCTGAAGCGCGCGAGGTAGACGGGCTCGAGCCGGTCGATCCAGGCCTGGCGGACGAACAGGAAGCCGTGGCCGTAGAGGCCGAGCAGCCCCTTGCTGGTCGCGGTGGCGAGCGCGTCGATGCCCATCGCGTCCACGTCGACCTTGAGCACGCCGCAGCACTGCACCGCGTCGACCGCCAGCATCGCGCCGCGCTTGCGGCAGGCCTCGGCCAGGGTCGCGATCGGCGCGCGGAAGCCGGGCGTGAAGCTGACCAGCGCCGCCGTCACCACGCGCGTGCGGTCGTCCATGGCGCGGACCATCGCGCCGGCGTCGATCGCGTGGTCGCGCGCCTCGACCGTGCGCACCTCGACGCCGCGGCGCTTGAGGTTGAGCCAGGCGTAGATGTTGTTGGGATGCTCGACCTCGGGGCAGACCACGACGTTGTCGCCCGGCTGCCACGGGAACGACGCGGCGACGATGTTGATGCCCTCGGCGGTGTTCTTGGTGAAGGCGATCTCCGCCGGCCGCGCGCCGATCAGCCGGGCGAAGCGGCCGCGCAGGCGCTCGCCCAGCACCGCCCAGTCCTCCTTCAGCGCGGTGCCGTCCTGGTGCCCGCGCACCAGCGCGTCCATCGCCGCCACGGTCGGCCCGGCCAGCGTGCCGCGCGCGGCGACGTTGAGGTGCGGCGCGTCGACCGCGTTGGGGAACAGGCGGCGCGCGTCGGCGACGCTCAGGCGGTCGGCGGAGTCGATCTGCTCGGTGATGTCCATCGCGAACCTGCCGGCGGGAAGAAGCTCAGGCCCGCACGTTACCGGAGCCGCGTCACGCGCGCCAGCCCGGGGCGAGCGTGCTATGTTGAGGCTACGGCCTTCGGCCTGGGACGGGGCGGTTCCGATGCAAGCCGGCGTTCTCTCGGCAGACTTCAAGACCGAGCCGTACTGGACGGACGGGCTTGCCCCGTTCGCCGCGCCCGCGGCGCCGGCCGGATCGCGCACGGAAGTCGCCGTGATCGGCGGCGGTCTCGCGGGCCTGTCCGCGGCGCTGACCCTGGCCCAGGCCGGCCGGGCCGTCACCGTCTTCGAGGCCGCGAGGATCGGCGACGGCGCGGTGGGCCGTTCCGCGGGCTCTCTCGGCCACGTGCCGAAGGCGAGCCTCGCCGACCTGGAGGCGCGCTACGGCCGCCCCGCCGCGCTCGCGGTCTATCGCGAGGCGCGCGAGGCGCGCGAGTACGTCGAGGGACTGATCCGCCGGCACCGCATCGACTGCGGCCTCCGCATCGCGAGCCGCTTCATCGCCGCCCACTCCGCGCGCGCCTACGCCCGGCAACGGGCTTCGCTCGCGGGCCTCGGCGACAGCTGGGGAGAGGTGGAGCTGGTTCCGCGCGAGGCGCAGCGCCGGGAGATCGGCTCGGACGCCTTCTTCGGCGGCCTCAAGCTGCCCAACGCGGCCACCCTGCAGCCGGCCCTGCTGCAGCGCGGGCTCGCCGCGGCCGCGACGTCGGCCGGCGCGGTGCTGCGCCAGGACTGCCGCGTCCTCGAGGTGCGGCGAAGCGGCGCCGGGTTCGCCGTCGCGACCGGCGGCGGGGAGACCCGGGCCGAGCACGTGATCCTCGCGACGAACGCCGATACGGGGCTCGGGCCGGCGCGGTTCCGCAACCTGGCGCGCCGCCTCGTCGTCATTCCCGCCTATGGACTCGCCACCGCGGAAGTAGCGCCCGATCTCGTCGCCCGCGTCCTGCCGATCGGCGGACCGGTCTCGGATACGTTCAAGATCATCAACTACATCGCCCCGAACGAGAGCGGCCGCCGGTTCATCATGTCCGCCCGGGCCGGACGGGCGGAAGGCGGGCTCGCCCGCAAGGCGGAGCGCATCTTCGGTTACTTTTCGGCGCGGTTTCCCGATCTCCGCGACGTCAAGGTCTCGCATTGCTGGACCGGGCGCTTCGCCATCACGGCCGACTGGGTGCCGCACATGGGCGTCGACGAGGGCATCCACTACGTGCTCGGCTGCTGCGGCACCGGCATCCCGATGGCCACCTGGCTCGGCCACCGGGTCGCCCTCAAGATCCTCGGCCGCGCGGAGGGCCCTTCCGCCTTCGAGCGCCCCTTGCCGCCCATCGCCTGCCCGGGCGCGCGCCATCTCCTGCTGCCGCTGGCGGTCAGGGCGTATGCGCTGCGCGACCGGCTGTTCCGCTGACGCCGACGAGGAGACGAAGCGATGCGCTTCCTGACCCGGGACGAGGTGCTGGGCCTCGGCATCGATGACGACGCGCTGGTGTCCGCGCTCGAGCGGGCGTTCCGCGCCAGCGCGGCCGGCGAGATCGCCGGGCGCCCGAAATCGACGATCAACCAGGCGGACGGCGCATTCCTGATCGGCGCGCTTGCCGCCTGGCCGCGACGCAATCTCGGCATCTTCCACTGCATCGCCGGCGCGCCGCCCGCCGCCCTGCGCCCGGGCGAGCCGCACTACCGCACCTGGCAGCTCGTCACCGACTATCGCCGCGGCACGCCGATCGGCATCGTCGACGGCGGCTTCACCTCGACGATGCTGCCGGCCGGCATCACCGCCATCGGCGCCCGCGCCTTCGCGCGCCCGGACAGCCGCGTCGTGACCTTCATCGGCGCCGGCGCGCAGTCGCGCGTGAACCTGGCCGCCCTGGCCGGGATCTTCCGTCTCGCCGACGTGCGCATCCTCGGCCGCTCGCCGGCCAACGCGGAGGCCTTCGCCCGCGAGGTCCGCGGGCGCGGCATCGCCGCGACGATCGTGCAGAGCCCGCGGGACGCCGTCGCCGGCGCCGATCTCGTGGTCTCGACCGTGCCGAGCGGCCCCGACCTCGTGCCCTTCCTCGATCCGGCCTGGGTCTCGCCCGGGGCGTTCGTCAGCGCCGTCGATCTCGGCCGCTCCTGGAAGGACGGCTTCGACGCGTTCGATCGCGTGATCACCGACGACCGCGCCCAGGCGACGGTGCAGCACGCGGAAGGCCGCCTGCGCTACGGCGGCAGGTACGACACCGAGCTCACCGAGCTCGTGACCGGCGCGCGCCCGGGAAGGCAGCGCGCGGAAGACCGCATCGTGCTGATCCATCCCGGCACCATCGTCGGCGTCCTTGGCATCACCACCCTGATCCTCGAGCGCGCCGGCCTTGTCTGAATGTCCGATCGGGCGGAAGGGCGCCGCGGGCGCCGCCTAGGGCATCGGCATCCCCACGCCGACGAGAAAGACCGTGGTCATGCCGCCGATCGTGACGAATTCGCCCTGGGCGAAGTCGATCACGTGGCTGGCGTTGAAGATCAGCGTCGATCCGCGCGCGACCGGCGCGCAAATGGCGCCGAGCGTGATGCCGCAGAACGGGAACCGAACCGCCTGCGACAGCATGTCGGTCCCGGACGTCGGCTGGTTTCGGAACGGGGCGCGCCGGCGCCCGAAGCGCGCCGGCGCCGCCGCCCGGTCACTTGACGATCGACCAGGCGCCCTTCTTGACCTCGAGCATCCGGAAGGCGGCCACGTCGAGCCCCATATGGTCCTTCGCGCTCATGTTCACGACGCCCCCGGTGCCGACGTAGTTCCTGGTCGCCTCGATCGCGTCGCGCACCTTCGCCTTGTCGCTGCCGCCCGCCCGCTTGATCGCGTCGACGGCGATGAACAGGGCATCGTAGGCATGGCCGCCGAAGGTCGACACCTCGGACTTGTAGCGCGCCTCGTAGGCCTTCTTGTACCCGAGCACCACCGGCTTCTGCTTGTCGCTGTCCGGCAGGACCTCGGCCACCAGCAGCGCCGCCGCGGGCAGCCTTACGCCTTCCGCCGCGGCGCCGGCCAGCTCGATGAACTGCTTCGACGCCACGCCGTGCGACTGGTAGAGCGGCACCGTCATGCCGAGCTGGCGGAAATTCTTCGTCACGATCGCCGGGCCCTGGCCGAAGCCCGGGTTGACCACCGCCTGCACGCCGGCAACGTTGCGGATCTTGGTCAGCTGCGCGGTCATGTCGCTGTCCTGCGCGCCGTAGCTCTCGTCAGCGACGATCTCGATCGCGTACTGCTTGGCGACGTTCAGGCACTCCTGCCGCATCGACTTGTCGAAGCCGCCGGCGCCCGAGATCATGCCGATCTTGGTGATCTTGCGCTCGCGCATGTCGCCGAAGATGCGCTCGCACGCCATGCGGTCGGTATGCGGCGTCTTGAACACCCATTTCTTCACCGGCTCGATGATCACGACCGCGCCGGCCATCGAGATGAACGGCACGCCCGCGCCCTCCACCAGCGGCACGACGGCCATCGTCGTCCCGGTCGTCGTACCGCCCAGGATGATGTCGACCTTGTCCTGCTCGATCAGGCGCTTGGCGAACGTGCGCGCCTTCTCGGCGTCGCCTGCGTCGTCGTAGCTGACGAGCTTCAGCGGCCGCCCGAGCACGCCGCCCTTCTTGTTGATGTCCTCGACATACATCTCGAGCGTCTTCTGCTCCGGGTCGCCGAGGAACGCGGCCGGCCCGGTGACCGACAGGAAGGCGCCGATCGTGATGGGCTGCTGCGCGACGGCCGGCGCGCATGCGAGCGCCAGGCCGGCGCCCAGGGCCGCGAAGGCCAGGCGGAAGGAACGCTTGGGCATGGATCCTCTCCCATCTCCGGGATCCGCCTGCACGGCCTGCCGGCGGATCCGGCATTATTAGGTAAACTGGTACCTCTTTATTTGTATCACGGGGAGAGCGACCGCCCGATGCGCGAATTCGTCGCACCGGCGGCCGCACCGGTCACGCGGCTTCAGCGCGCCGGCGCCGCCGACGAGTCCTGCGGCCGCCGCGCCATGCGTTCCAGGCGCCGGGCGAGCGAAAGCAGCGTCTCGAGCGTGACCGAGCGCAAGGTGGCCAGCGCGGTCTCGTCGATCTCGACCAGCACCGCGCGCAGGCCACGCCCCATGTCGGTGTCGTCGCCCGCCTCGGCCCGGTCCGCCAGGTTGGTGCCGACATCCTCGAACAGCGTGATCACGTCGTACAGCGTCACGCGCCGCGGATTGCCGACGAAGCGATAGCCGCCGCCGGCGCCGCGCACCGATTCGACCAGGCCGGCGCGGCCGAGGATGCGCAAGACCTTGGCCAGGTGGTTGAGCGAGATCCCGTACTTCGCGGCGATGTCGGCGGCGGAGAGATGCCGTTCGGGCGATCGCACCAGCTCGAGCACGGCGTACAGGCCGCAGCGCGTGGCCATCTGCAGCTTCATCGCGCGCCTGCCAGGCGGGGTCGCGCGGCCTCGACGCCGTCGACCTCGTCGAGGTCGAGCTCGAGCTGGATGAAGGGCCCGGCCATCATGCCGAGGCTGCGGAAGAACGACATGTTGAGCTGGTCGTCGCGACGGAGCATGGTCCGGATCTTCACCACGCCCTGCTTGCGGAAATGCGCCGCGATCGCCGCGAACAGCCGGGTGCCGATATGGCGCACGCGGCTCTCGCGCCGCACCTGGACAGCGAACACCCAGCCGCACGGCTCGGAGCCGAATTCCCAGGCGCGCACCTCGCCGATGATCAGCCCCTCGATCGCGCCGTCGCGCTCGGCGACCAGGAACAGCTCGGGGTGCGGCCCCTGCGCGTAGCGCTGGCACAGCTCGCGCCAGTACGCGGGCTTCGAGACCCCGGTGTTGCGGTGGTCGAGATCGACGATGCCCGGCAGGTCGCGCAACTGGACGGGACGCAGGTCCAGCTCGTCCTCCGCGGTCCCCGGCGACGCCGCCGACCCGGCGCCGGGCGGACGGCGCGCCCGACCCTTGCGCGTCACGGCCGAAACCGGCGCGCGGCTCGAATCCCCGGCCGACAGGCCGCCGCCTTGCCGCGATTGCCGATCACCTGCGACCTCCGACGCCATTCATTGGCAGAATCAATAGCTTGACAACATGGTGCGGCTCGATCAGAATGTAAAGTGGTATTGTGGTACCAATTTATTGCGGGGAGCGCGTGCAGCTTCGGACACGATAGCGACGGACGCGCGGCCGGCGCGGCTGCAGGGCGGGGTATGGAATAAAGAATCCGGAGGAGCGCCATGCAGGACAACACCGTCTTGGTCGACGAGTCGACGCGGCCCGCGACGCTCCGTTTCGCGCCGTCCTTCAACGTGTCGCCCGCCTTCGTCGACCGTCACCTCGCGGAGGGCCGGGCGGACAAGGTCGCGATCCGGACCGCCCGGGAAAGCGTCACCTACCGCCAGCTCGCCGAACGCGTGTGCCGCTGCGGCAACGTCCTCAAGTCCCTCGGGCTCGCGCCGGGCAGCCGGGTGCTGCTGGTCGTCAAGGACTGCCCCGAGTTCCTCTACCTGTTCTGGGGCGCGATTCGCGCCGGCTTCGTGCCGGTGCCGCTGAACACGCTGCTACGGCACGACGACTACGCCTTCATGATCGCCGATTCCGGCGCCGCCGCCGTCGCCTACTCGCCGGAGTTCGCGGGCGAGGTCGAGCCGGCGATCGCGGCGACGGCGCCGCGGCGCATTGCCGTGCTGCGCTGCGACGGCGCCCCCGGCTCGCTCGCCGCGCTGATGGCAGAGGCCCCCGCCGCCCTGCCGCCCGCCCGCGCCCGCGCCGACGACGACTGCTTCTGGCTCTACTCCTCCGGCTCGACCGGACGGCCGAAAGGCGCCGTGCACCTGCAGCGCGACATGGTCGTGTCGAGCCAGCACTACGGCGTCGAGACGCTGGGCGTCCGCGCCGACGACGTGTTCTTCTCCGCCGCCAAGCTGTTTTTCGCCTACGGGCTCGGCAACGCGATGACGTTTCCGCTGTGGGTCGGCGGCACCACGGTGCTGATGGATCAGCGCCCGACGCCGCAGAACACGCTGGAGGCGATCGAGCGGTTCCGTCCCACCCTGTACTTCGGCGTGCCGACGCTCTACGCGGCGCAGCTGCAGGCGCTCGAGCAGGCAACGCCGGACCTGTCCTCGCTGCGCCAGTGCGTATCGGCGGGCGAGGCGCTGCCGGCCGACATCTTCCGGCGCTGGCAGAAGCGGACCGGGCTCGCGATCCTCGACGGCATCGGCTCGACCGAGGCGCTGCACATCTTCATCTCCAACGCGGCGGGCGACGTGCGGCCCGGATCGACCGGCCGCGTCGTGCCCGGCTATCGCGCCCGCATCGTCGGCGAGGACGGAAGCGAGGCGGAGCACGGCCAGCCGGGCCGGCTGGTCATCGCCGGCGAGTCGATCGCCAAGTACTACTGGAACAATCCCGAACGGACCGCGCGCACGATGGTCGACGGCTGGCTCGATACCGGCGACACGTATCGGCGCGACGCGGAGGGATACTTCTATTACTGCGGCCGGAGCGACGACATGCTCAAGGTCGGCGGCATCTGGTGCTCGCCGTTCGAGATCGAGGCGAAGCTGATCGAGCATCCCAAGGTGCTCGAGGCCGCGGTCGTCGGCCGGCCGGACAGCGACGAGCTGGTCAAGCCGGCGGCCTTCATCGTGCTGAAGAACGCCGCCGACGCGGGCGACGCCCTGGTGGCCGAGCTGAAGCGCCACTGCCAGGACGGGCTCGCGCCCTACAAGTACCCGTGCTGGTTCAACTTCGTGGCCGAGCTGCCCAAGACCGCGACCGGCAAGATCCAGCGCTACAAGCTGCGCGGCATCGCCGCCGCGCCAGCCGCGGATGGCGCGGAGCCGCAGCGCCGGCGCACACCCCCCGCCCCGGCGGACGTCCCGGCCTGCCGCTGCATGAAATAGAGATATCGGTACCATAATGCCTCTTAATTGCCCAAGGTCAAGGAAACCCCGCCGCCGCGGCCCCAGACTGCCGCGGCGGCGGCCGGCGGCCGCGCCGATGCGAACGGGAGGACAAGCATGAAGCCCAGCCTTGCCGCGGGAGCGAGCATCAAGAAGCGATACGGCGTCGACGCCCCGCGCACGATCGATTTCCTCGGCGAGGACGCCCGGGTCTACGCGACGCCCTCGCTCCTGCGCGACATCGAGATGACCTGCCGCGAGCTGCTGCTCGCGCACCTGGACCCGGGCGAGGATTCGGTCGGAACCCGCGTCGAGCTGGATCACCTGGCGCCGACGCTGCTGGGCATGCAGGTCGAGATCACCGCCACCGTCGCCGAGGTGAAGGGCCGCCTGGTGATCTTCGACGTCTCCGCCCGCGACCCGCTCGACGAGATCGCGCGCTGCCGGCACGCGCGCTTCGTCGCCGACATTGCCAAGACCAAGGAGCGCCTGTCCGCCAAGCGCGCAAAGGCCGGAGCGACGGCGGCGCCATGACCCCTCCGTCCACCAGGCGGGTCCCGGTCTACTGCTACCAGTGCGTGGCGGGGCCGGATCTGCTGAAGGTGGAGGTCAGGAACGACGTCGCGCTCCGCATCGCGCCGAACTTCGACATCTGCAACGAGCACCCCGGCGGCGGGCGCGTCTGCGTCAAGGCCTACGGCCTGGTCCAGAAGACCTACAACCCGCACCGCATCGGCGGGCCGATGCGGCGGACCAATCCGTCGAAGGGCCGCGCGCACGACCCCGGCTTCGTGAGGATCACCTGGGCCGAGGCTCTCGACACCATCGCCGAGCGGCTGCGCGCGATCCGCGCCAAGGGCGTCATCGACGAGCAGGGCTACCCGCGCGTCGCCGCCAGCTTCGGCGGCGGCGGGACGCCGACCCAGTACATGGGCACGTTCCCGGCGTTCCTGTCCGCCTGGGGGCCGGTCGACATGGGGTTCGGGTCCGGCCAAGGCGTCAAGTGCTACCACTCGGAACATCTCTACGGCGAGCTGTGGCATCGCGCCTTCATCGTCTCGCCCGACACGCCGCGCTGCCGCTACGTGATCTCGTGCGGCACCAACACCGACGCGTCCGGCGGAGTCGCCGGCGTGTGGCGGCACGCCGACGCGCGCGCGCGCGGCATCAAGCGCGTCCAGGTCGAGCCGCACCTGTCGATCGCCGGCGCCATGGCGGGCGAATGGTTGCCGATCAAGCCGAAGACCGACTCGGCGTTCCTGTTCGCGCTGATCCATCGCATCCTGCACGAGCGCGACTGGCGCGCGGCATGCGACGTGGCGTTCCTCGCGCACGACACCAACGCGCCCTACCTGGTCGGACCGAACGGCTGGTTCCTGCGCGACCCGGCGACGCTGAAGCCCCTGGTCCTCGACCGCGCCGACGGAATCGCCAAGCCGTTCGACGCCGGCGTGCGCGAGCCCGCGCTCGATGGCGTCCACCCGGCCGCCGGCATCGAGGTCGGCCCGGACGACCAGGTCTGGACGCATGCGGCCGCGGTCGAGGCGAAGCCGGCGTTCCAGGCGCTGCTCGACCACATAAGACGCTACACGCCGGACTGGGCCGCCGCGGAATGCGACATCCCGGCGCCGACCATAAGGCGCATCGCCGACGACTATCTTGCCCATGCCTGCGTCGGGCAGACGATCGAGATCGACGGCCGCACGATGCCGTACCGGCCGGTCGCGGTGATCCTGGGCAAGACCGTCAACAACGGCTGGGGCGGATACCAGGCGGTGTGGGCGCGCACGGTGCTGGCGTGCCTGGTCGGCGCGCTCGAGGTGCCCGGCGGCCTGCTCGGCACCAACATCAAGATCAACCGCCCCGCCGGCGACCGGCTGAAATCGGTGCGGCCCGGGCCCGACGGCTTCATGGACTACCCGTTCAACGAGACCTCGCGCGCGGGCTGGCAGTCGAAGCCGCATATCCGCAACGCCTACCGCACGCTGGTGCCGCTGGCAGGCCATTCGCCGTGGTCGGCGGCGCTCGGGCCGGCGCACCTGCCCTGGCTGTTCCAGCGCAAGCCGCCGGCGCCGTGGCCGGCGCAGTCGAAGCCCGAGCTCTGGTTCGTCTATCGCACCAACCCCGCCATCTCGTCGTGGGAGGCGCCGGAGGTCGCCAAGCGCGTCGCGGAGTTGCCGTTCGTCGTCGCCTTCGCCTATACGCACGACGAGACCAACCACATGGCCGACATCCTGCTGCCCGAGGCGACCGACCTCGAGAGCCTGCAGCTGATGCAGGTCGGCGGCACCAAGTTCATCGAGCAGTTCTGGACGCATCACGGCTGGGCCGTGCGCCAGCCCGCCGCGACATCGCCGGTCGACTGCCGCGACATGACCGATATCGCGACCGCGCTGGCCGAGCGCACCGGCCTGCTGAAGGAATACAACGAGGCGATCAACCGCGGCGCGGCCGGCATCAGGCTGAAGGGCGGGGAATTCGACTACAGCCTCGACCCCGCGCGGGTGCACGGCTGCGAGGCGATCTGGGACCGCGTCGCCCGCGCGGCGAGCCACGAGCTGTCGCACGGGGAGGAGGTGCACGGCATCGACTGGTTCCGCGAGCACGGCTTCATGCTGCGGCCGTTCCCCGAAACCGACTGGTATCTCTACCCGCGGCTGAAGGAACACGGGCTCCGCTTCGAGATCCCCTACCAGGAACGCATCAGGCGCCATGGCGCCCAGCTGGCCGCCCGCCTGCACGAGCTCGGCGTCGCCTGGTGGAACGAGCAGCTCGCGGAATACGAGCCGCTGCCGCACTACCATGCCTTCCCCGACATCTACGTCAACTACGCCCGCGCGGTCGGCCGCGACCCCGACGAATTCCCCTTCTGGGCGCTGACCGCGCGCAGCATGCAGTACGCGTGGGGCTCGAACGCGGGCCTGCCGATCATCAACGAGGTCGCCCTCAACGTCGCCGGCCACAAGGGCGTCATCATCAACCGCGGCACGGCGCGCCGCCTGGGCATCGGCGAAGGCGACGCGGTGCGGATCGAATCGGTCGCCGGCGCCACCGAGGGCCGCGCCGTCCTGCGCGAAGGCATCCGCCCGGACACGATCGTGATGATCGGCCAGTTCGACCACTGGATCATGCCCTTCGCCAAGGACCTCGGCCTCGCCAGCCTCAACAGCGTGGCGCCGATGGCGCTGTCGCTGACCGACGCGACCGGCAGCGGCGCCGACCTGGTGCGCGTCAAGCTGAGCCCCCTCCGCGCGCGGAGAGCGGCCTGATGCCGGCCTTCGACGGCATGGCGCGCACCGCGCCCGGCGACACGCGGCCGCCGCGCTGGGGCATGGTCGTCGACCTCAACCGCTGCATCGGCTGCCAGACCTGCACCATCGCCTGCAAGCAGGCCAACGACACCCCGCCCGGCGTGCAATGGCGGCAGGTGCTGGACGTGGAGTTTGGCGCCTATCCCGACGTCGCGCGTCTGTTCCTGGTGACCGGCTGCCAGCACTGCGATAACCCCTCCTGCGTCCCGGTGTGTCCGACCGGCGCCACCTATCGACGCACGGACGGCATCGTCGCGATCGACTACGACCGCTGCATCGGCTGCGGCAGCTGCGCCGTCGCCTGTCCCTACCAGGCGCGCCACCTCGTTCACGAGCGCAAGCGATATTTCGGCGATCTCGACACGGCCCCCGAGCGCGCCGTGGCGCGCGCGGAGCGCGACGGCGTCGCCCAGAAATGCACGTTCTGCGTCGGCAAGATCGACGCCACGCTCAAGCACGGCATGGTGCCGGGCAAGGATCTGCACGCCACCCCTGTCTGCGCGGCGTCCTGCATCACCCAGGCGCTGCGCTTCGGCGACTTCAACGACCCCGGCAGCGACGTCGCCCGGCTGGTCGGCGAGAACGACAGCTTCGTGCTGAACGAGGCGCTGGGGACCCGCCCGATGATCCGCTACCTGTACCGGACGCCGGCGATCCCCGGCGGCGGGCGCGACCTCGCGGCGCTGGACGACGAGCGCATGCGCGACCTCGAGAATCCCCTGGTCGGGCCGTTGCAGCGGCGCTGGGACCTGCGCGCGGCGATCAATTTCACGCTCGGCGGCGCCGGCGCCGGCCTTGCCGTCGCGACGTGGCTGGCAGAGGCCGCGCTCGATCTGCCCGCCTCCGTCGCGCGCTTCCTTTTCCTCCTCGCCGCCGCGATCATCGCCGCCGGCCTGCTCTCCGTGTTCTTCGAGATCGGCCGCAAGCGGCGGTTCCTCCACGCGCTGCGCCGGCCGCAGACCTCGTGGATGAGCCGCGAGATCTACGCGGTCGGCCTGCTCTACCTGCTGGTGGCCGCCAATCTGTGGCAGCCGCGGCCCGCGCTTGCGCCGCTGATCGCCGCTGCGGCGGCCGCGTTCCTCTATTGCCAGGCGCGCATCCTGCACGCCGGCAAGGGCATCCCGGCCTGGCGGGCCAAGCTGATCCCCTGGATGCTGCTCGCCTCGGGCCTGTTCGAGGGCCTCGGCGCGCTGCTGGCCGTGCTGTTCGCCGTAGGCCACGCCATTGCGCCGACCGTGGCGTCGCCCCTCGTCCTGCTGCTCGCCATGCTCAACGGTTGGCTGTGGCGCGACTACCGCGCCGGCGCCGAAGCCGGCGGCATCGGCCCGCTGGCGCGCGACCGGATCGATGCGGCGACGCCGTGGCTGCACGCGGTCGGGCACGCGGCGCCGGCGCTGCTGGCGCTGGCGGCCCTG
>CAZLBB010000027.1:0-51589 GCA_964557415.1 uncultured Rhodospirillaceae bacterium | reverse complement strand
GCTCGCGGCCGAGCACGCGCACCTCGTCCTTGAACAGCTCGCGCAGCGGCTCGACCAGCTTCAGCTTCATGCGCTCGGGCAGGCCGCCGACGTTGTGGTGCGACTTGATGGTGACCGACGGGCCGCCGGCGAACGACACCGACTCGATCACGTCGGGATAGAGCGTGCCCTGGGCCAGGAACTCGGCCCCGCCGATCCTGTGCGCCTCCTCGTCGAACACGTCGATGAAGGTGGCGCCGATGATCTTGCGCTTCTCCTCGGGGTCGGCGACGCCGGCCAGGCGCTCGAGGAACAGCGAAGAGGCGTCGCGGTGCACCAGCGGGATGTTGTAGTGGCCGCGGAACAGGTCGACGACCTCCGCGGCCTCGCCCTCGCGCATCAGCCCGTGGTCGACCAGGATGCAGGTGAGCTGGTCGCCGATCGCCTCGTGGATCAGCACGGCGGCGACCGACGAGTCGACGCCGCCGGACAGGCCGCAGATCACCTTGCCCTTGCCCACCTGCGCGCGGATCGCCTCGATCGCGTGCGCGCGGAACGCCTTCATGGTCCAGTCGCCGGTGCAGCCGGCGATGCGCTTGGCGAAGGTCTCGAGCAGCCTGCCGCCGTCGGGCGTGTGCACGACCTCGGGATGGAACATGACGCCGTAGAAGCGCCGCGCCTCGTCGGCCAGGATGGCGAAGGGCGCGCCGGGGCTGGTGCCGACCGGCTTGAAGCCGGGCGGCAGCCTGGTGACGCGGTCGCCGTGGCTCATCCACACGGGATAGCGCCCGCCCTTCCGCCACACGCCCTCGAACAGCGGGCTCGGCTCGGCCACCTCGACGTCGGCGCGGCCGAACTCGCGGTGGTCGCTGGTCTCGACCGCGCCGCCGAGCTGCGCGCACATGGTCTGCTGGCCGTAGCAGATGCCGAGCACCGGCACGCCCATCTCGAACACCGTGACCGGCGCGCGCGGCGTGTGCTGCTCCGTCACCGAGGCCGGGCCGCCCGAGAGGATCACCGCCTTGGGCGCGAAGGCGCGGATCGCCGCGTCGTCCATGCGGTTGAACGGATGAATCTCGCAATAGACGCCGGCCTCGCGCAGGCGGCGGGCGATCAGCTGCGTGACCTGGGAGCCGAAGTCGAGGATGAGGATCTTGTCGGTCATGAATGCGGATGAACGTCTTTCTTGTGTCCCCCCTCCCCTCGCGGGGGGCTACGAAGAGGAGTCCTCAACCCGCGTCGTCGCGCGGCGGCGCGACGGCGAGGCGGGGCGAGGTCAGCGCCTCGCGCAGGTCGCGCCAGCCGAAGGCGGTCTCGTCCATCAGTACGCCCCACAGCGCCTCGGTGCGGTCGGCGACGTGATGGCCGCCCATGGCGCGGTAGAAGAAGCGCGACGGGTTGGTCGCCAGCACCCAGACGACGGAAGAGGGGTAGCCGCGCTCGAGCAGCGCGCCGAAGCAGCGCGACAGCAGGCGCCGCCCGATGCCCCTGCCCTGGTGGTCCTGCTGCACATATAGGGTGTAGACCTCGCCGGCGTAAGGCAGCGCGCCGCGCAGCGCGCCGCAACTGGCGAAGCCGACCACGCCGTCCTCGGGATGCTCGGCCACGAACACCAGGTCGGCGCCGCCCGATCCGGCGCCGCCGCGCGTCGCGGTCGACCGGCGCCACATCTCGGCATGGCGCTGCTCGTTGAGGCCGACCAGGATCGAGTCGGGAATGAGGCCCGGATAGGTGCTGCGCCAGGTCGCGACATGCACGCGCGCGATGGCGGCGGCGTCCTGCGGCGTGGCGTCGCGGATGAAGATCATGCGCCCTGGTTAGCATGATTTGGCCGGGGAAGTGTAGGCCCGGGCGATGCCGCGGAATCGGGCAGCCGCTCCAGCGCCGCGGCGAAGAACCCGTCGGTGCCGTGGCGCGCCGGCGTCAGCTTGAGATAGGGCGGCGGGCTGGGTGACGTACCGCCGATCGCCTCCGCCCAGAGCGCATCGATCGGCACGAGGCGGAAATCCTTGTGGGCGGCGAGGAAGGCCTCGACCCGGCGCTCGTTCTCCTCGGGCAGCAGCGAGCAGGTGGCATAGACCAGCCGGCCGCCCGGCTTCACCAGCCGCGCGGCGCTTTCGAGGATGCGCGCCTGCTTCGGCACCAGCTCCTCGAGGTCCCTGGGCTCGAGCGTCCAGCGCCCGTCGGGATTGCGCCGCCAGGTGCCGATGCCGGTGCAGGGCGCGTCGACCAGCACGCGGTCGAAGCCGCGCTTGTGGCGCTTGATCCAGGGATCGCGCTCGTCGGCGATCAGCCGCCGCTCGACGTTGTGCACGCCGGCGCGGCGCAGGCGCTTGGCCGAGGCCTCGAGCCGGACCTTGCTGACGTCGCAGGCGACGACACGGCCCTTGTTCGCCATGCCGGCGGCGATGGCCAGCGCCTTGCCGCCGGCGCCGGCGCAGAAATCGACCACGCGCATGCCCGGCCGGGCGCCGACCAGCAGGGCGACGAGCTGCGAGCCTTCGTCCTGCACCTCGACCAGCCCGTCCTTGAAGCTGCCGGTCTCGCCCAGAGGCCGCCGGCCGACCAGGCGCAGGCCGAGCGGCGACAACGCCGTCGGCGCGGCGGTCACGCCTTCCGAGCGCAGCCGCGCCTGCGCCTCCTCGCGGCCGCCCTTGAGCGCGTTGACGCGCAGGTCGACGGTCGCCGGCTCGAGCAGCGCCGCCATTTCCTTGCCCAGGCGCTCGCCGAAGGCTTCGGCGAGCTTGGGCGCGAGCCAGGCGGGCGCGTTGCCGCGCACCGCTTGCGGCTGGTCGGGATGGTCGATCGTGCGCCCGGCCAGCCGCCGGAGCGCCGCCTGCTCGGCCGGCGTCATCGGCTGCGGCGCATGGCGGCCGCCGTCGAAGGCGGCGGCGATCTCGTCGGCCGGCCAGCCGGTGATCGTGGCGAGGCAGGCGATCACGCGCAGCCGCGCGTCCGGCACGACGATGCCGAGGCGGGCCAGCCACCAGTCGAGCTGGGCGCGCCGCCGCAGCACGTCGTAGACGACGCCCTGGATCGCGGCGCGGTCCTTGGCGCCGACATAGCGGCGGTCGCGAAAATAGGCCGAGGCGACGCGGTCGGCGGGAGCCTTGCCGGACTTGTCGATTGCCTGCAGCAGCTCGATCGAGGCCTGGACGCGGGCGGCCGGGGTCAATTCGCGGCCTTCAGAGGTCCACGCGGTAGTTGGGCGACTCGCGCGTCACCATGATGTCGTGCACGTGGCTTTCGCGCAGGCCGGCGTTGGTGATGCGCAGGAAGCGGCGGTTCCTCTGCAGCTCGGCGATCGTGGCGTTGCCGGTATAGCCCATGGCGGCGCGCAGGCCGCCGACGAGCTGGTGCAGCACGGCGGAAGCCGCGCCCTTGTACGGCACGCTGCCCTCGACGCCCTCGGGCACGAGCTTCAGTTGGTCGTTGACCTCCTGCTGGAAGTAGCGGTCGGCCGAGCCGCGCGCCATGGCGCCGACCGAGCCCATGCCGCGATAGGACTTGTAGCTGCGGCCCTGGTAGAGGAACACCTCGCCCGGGCTCTCGTCGGTGCCGGCCAGCAGCGCGCCGACCATGGCGCAGCTGGCACCGGCGGCGAGCGCCTTGGCGAGGTCGCCCGAGAACTTGATGCCGCCGTCGGCGATCACCGGCACGCCGTCCTTGGCCGCCTCGCCGGCGGCGTCGAGCACGGCGGTCAGCTGCGGCACGCCGACGCCGGCGACGATGCGGGTGGTGCAGATCGAGCCTGGGCCGATGCCGATCTTGACGGCGTCGGCGCCGGCGCCGATCAGCGCGCGCACGCCCTCGGCCGTGGCCACGTTGCCGGCGATCACCTGCGTGTAGTTGCTGAGGCGCTTGATGCGCTCGACCGCGCGGATGACGCCGGCGGAATGGCCGTGCGCCGTATCCACGACGACGACGTCGACCTCGGCGTCGAGCAGCGCCTCGGCGCGCCGGAGCCCGTCGTCGCCGACGCCGGTCGCGGCGGCGACGCGCAGCCGGCCCTTCTCGTCCTTGCAGGCGTTCGGGTAGCGCTGCGACTTCTCGATGTCCTTGACCGTGACCAGGCCGATGCAGCGGTAGTCGTCGTCGACCACCAGCAGCTTCTCGATGCGGTGCTGGTGCAGCAGGCGCTTGGCCTCGGCGCGGTCGACGCCCTCGCGCACCGTCACCAGGTTCTTCGACGTCATCAGCTCGCTGACCGGCTGGCTGGTGTCGGTGGCGAAGCGCACGTCGCGGTTGGTCAGGATGCCGACCAGCCTGCCGCCGCGGCGCGTGACCACGGGAATGCCGGAGATCCTGTGCTCGGCCATGAGGGCGAGCGCGTCGGCCAGCGTCTGCTCGGGGTGGATGGTGACGGGGTTGACCACCATGCCCGACTCGAACTTCTTGACCCGGCGGACCTCGTTGGCCTGGCGCTCGATGTCGAGGTTCTTGTGCACGACGCCGATGCCGCCGGCCTGGGCCATGGCGATGGCCATGGCCGATTCGGTGACCGTGTCCATGGCGGCGGAGACGAGCGGGATGCCGAGCTCGATGCTCCGGGTCAGGCGC
This sequence comes from uncultured Rhodospirillaceae bacterium, assembly GCA_964557415.1. Taxonomy (GTDB): domain Bacteria; phylum Pseudomonadota; class Alphaproteobacteria; order JAEULC01; family JAEULC01; genus JAEULC01. The sequence goes on along the minus strand of CAZLBB010000027.1, from coordinate 47,050 downwards.
GTCCTTGTGTCGGTCTGGGCCGGCAGCACCGAGGAGGCGGCGGGCTCGAGGAGCACGTCGTCGAAGGTCAGCGCGTCGCGGAATTCCATGCCATGCCTCGCCGAGCCCAAGGATGGCGCGCCATCATACACAGAACGCCCTGGGCCACAAGGACGATGGAAACCCTTGAAAAATCGAGCCGTCGTCCTTCGACAGGCTGAGGACGAAGGGCCAGAAACTCGGCCTCATCCCGAGCCCGGGGAAGCAGGGGGCTGCCGGCCGCGAAAGCCCGTGGCGACGATGTAAAGCTCGGCCGAGTCCTTGCGGCTGGCGGGGGGCTTGGCGTGGCGCACCTGGGCGAAATCGCGCTTGAGCCGCGCCAGCAGGCCGGCCTCGGTGCCGCCCTGCAGCACCTTGCCGACGAAGGCGCCGCCGGGAGCGAGAACCTCGGCGGCGAAGTCCACGGCGGCCTCGAGCAGGCCCATGATGCGCAGATGGTCGGTCGCGCCATGGCCGGTGGCCGACGCCGCCATGTCGCTGAGCACGACGTCGGCCGGGCCGCCGAGCGCTTCCTTGAGCTGGTCCGGGGCGTCCTCGGCGAGGAAATCGCCCTGCAGCAGGACCGCGCCCGGAACCGGGTCGACCGGCAGCAGGTCGATGCCGACAACCTTGCCCGTCTGCCGATCGCCAGGTGCGCCCGTGGCGGCCCCGACCCGGTCGACCGCGACCTGGGTCCAGCCGCCCGGTGCGGCGCCGAGGTCGACCACGGCGGCGCCGCGCCGGAGAAAGCGGAAGCGGTCGTCGAGCTCCGCCAGCTTGTAGGCCGCGCGCGAGCGATAGCCTTCGCGCCGGGCGGCGGCGACGTAGGGATCGTTGAGCTGGCGGGTCAGCCAGCGCTGCGACGAGGCGCTGCGCCCGGCCTTGGCGCGCACGCGCACCGCCTTCGACCGGCTGCCGCGGAGAGGTCCGGAAGATCGGGTCATGATTCAGGTATCAGATGGCTGAGGACAGATGACAGGAAAGGGCGCCGCGATCATTTCTGTCCTCTGTCATCTGGCCTCTGTCATCTGGCCTCGCGCATCAGGCCCATCAGGATGCCTTCGCGCACGCCGCGGTCGGCGACGCGCAGGGACCCGACCGGCCAGGTGCGGCAGATCGCGTCCAGGATCGCGCAGCCTGCGACTACAAGATCGGCACGATCGCGGCCGATGCAAGGGAGGCCCGCGCGTTCCTCGCCGCTCATGGCGGCGAGGCCGCGGCTGACGCGGTCGATGTCGTCGAACGCCAGGTATGTGCCGTCGACGAAGCTGCGGTCGTAGCGCGGCAGGCGCAGATGCACGCCGGCCAGCGTGGTGACCGTGCCGGAGGAGCCCAGCATCTGCACGGCGCCTTCGGCGATCAGCCGGGCGATGCCGTGGCGGCGCTCGAACGGGGCCAGCATGGCGGCGACCTCGGCCGCCGTCTGCTCGTACCAGGCGGCGAGCGGCCGGTCGGGGCCGCAGCCCTCGGACAGACCGACCACGCCCAGGGGCAGCGAGATCCAGTCGATCGGCTCGAGCGCGCGGCGCGGCCCCACCTTGAGCCACAGCAGCTCGGTCGAGCCGCCGCCGATGTCGAACACCAGGGCGTGGCTGCGCAGGGGATCGAGCAGCGGGGCGCAGCCGGCGAGCGCCAGCTCGGCCTCCTCGCGCGAGGTGATGATCTCGAGCGCGAGACCGGTCTCCGCCCGCACGCGCTCGACGAAGTCCTGGCAGTTGCTGGCGCGCCGGCAGGCCTCGGTGGCGACGTGGCGCGCGTGGGTGACGCCGCGCTTGTGGATCTTGGAGGCGCAGACCTTGAGCGCCTCGATGGTGCGGCCCATGGCCGGCTCGCTCAGCGCGCCGCTGACGCCGAGGCCCTCGCCGAGGCGGACGATCCTGGAGAAGGCGTCGATGACGCGGAAACCGTCCTCGCGCGGGCGTGCGACCAGCAGGCGGCAGTTGTTGGTGCCGAGATCGAGGGCGGCGAACACGCCGTCCTGCCCGTTCGCGGGCCAGCGCGGCCGGTGCCCATGGCCGCGGAAGCGGTCGCGCGACCAGGGGCCGCGGACCCCGTCGCGCCGGGTCTCGGATCCCTTGGCCTCGGATCCCTCGGGCCTGTGCCACGGCCGGCCGAACCCTGTCACGCTCTGACCCCGTTCTCTCGTGCGGGCTCGTGAGGCGGGTTGCAACAAAGGGCCCGCCGCACGCTTGGTGCGACATTACCGTGAAGCCGCCGGGGGCGCCATGGCGCAGATCGGTGAAAAGCACGGGAAACAGCGTTAACGCGCGCCCGCCGATGCCCCTTGCCGGCACCGGGCCGGGCCCCGATATCGAGCGTCCGGACGGCGCGCCGGCGTCATTTTCCAAGGACTTGCCGGACCCGGCCCGGCGGTGCTAGAGGCTAGGCCGTCCGGCGCGGGCGCAAGGCCCGAGGGCCCCGTTGGGGGATCGTTCAACGGTAGGACAACGGACTCTGACTCCGTTTATCTAGGTTCGAATCCTAGTCCCCCAACCAAGACCGCCCGTAACTTCCTGAAACAGCGTCGATTTCTTCGCTGGATTTCACGATCCAAGCGCGAGAAACGACATGATGCTCCCACAACGCTCCCACAAAGACGCCCGCCGGGTCGCCCGGAAGCGCGGTGTCTTCTACTTCCGCCGCCGCCTTCCTGGCGTCGACGCGGGCGAGGTTGCTGTTTCACTCCAGACTCGTAACTTTCGTGAAGCTGAATGGCTCGCCGCGATGCTGAGCCGGGAGTTCGACAGGATGGTTGGTTCGATGGGGAAGGATAGACAGCAGATCGCGGAGGCGTTGCGGCGTTATCTCAGCAAGTGGCTTGAAGACGACGAACGCGCGTGGCTTCAAGCCAAGCCCGGCAGGCCAGTCTACGCCTGGGATGCCGAGGAGGATGAAGACCCGGTTGCCGTCGACCTTGCGGCCATCGAACGCGACATCAGCGACGCACGCCAGGACTTGGCTCGGCGGAACTTCGTTGCCGTCGCCGACGCCGCTGACGAAGTCATCCGCGAACACGGACTCTCTCCGGCCGACCACGCTGCCGTCTGCCTGGGCATCCTCCAGGCCCGCGTAAAGGTATTCGAAGCACGCCGCGAGCGGGCCCTCGGCAACGGCGTGGCGTACAACGACGCCCCTCCCCCGGCCGTGCCGATTCCGGCAAGCCTACATATGGCTGATTGTGTATTACATCCTTGCCAATGGGTCAACGCCGGCGAAACAGCCACATTCGATCGACCACCCACGTCGCCAATCCAGGCTGCAGCTATTCGTCTCTTTCTGGCACGTCAATGCGCACGAGGAACTTGATTTGGTGCACGAGTTGTTGCGCGGCTGGGTGCCAGACGCATTGCCATCGCGCCCGATCCGCACCGCAATCGCACCGGCCAGGCAGGCTCTACGGGGGGCTTCTCGATTGTTCCATATCGACCTAGCCGCTCGAATTTTTCCGCCGGAACATTTCGGGGGCTGCTGCACGGCCGCACGCCACATCCAGTCATCGAGCGACTTGGACACGGAATGGGCGCGCTGGACGGACAAACGAGGCGCATTGTCGATCCAAGTGGCCTGTGGACACACCTATAAGTTTAAGCAAATTGACAGATGCGCAAGTTTGCGTTCTGCTATTCTCTACCGCAGCCACTGGTAAGCTGAGGGGGTTATGTCAGCTAATCAGCTTATTTGCGCGACGCTTACCGCTGTTATGATGTTAATTTTTTGTTCCCCAACATACGCACAGTGGTATTCTGCGCTTCCTAACACCAAGCACTGTCAATACTATCGCGATCGAGTAGTGCCACACATTAGTGAAAATAGGCTGCAATTGTATGGAGAGACAATGGGAGGTGCAGTCAGGTCGCGGTCGGCATGGCCGGAGTGTGGGGACTGGCTATCAAAAAGCTCGAAGATAATGAGTGATCCCTTTCTGCGACCTGTTCAAGACCCCCCAATGATCCAGGAGCAAGACGCCTGGACACGTGCCTGCACGATCGACCTGTGCCAAGGGGGGCAGAGCGGCGCGGGGGCCATCGGTAGCCCGTCGACGGGTTCACCTCCTAGTCACTATTCGCCAAGTCCACCTTCGCAGGCCGTTGTTCCCCCGGCTCCACCTCCCCAAAGGTGGTTTAGTCTAATTGTTTGCAATCATTCCAGTGACAGGCTCTGGCTCACGCTACTTCATTGGCAAAACAACCAATGGATCAAGAGAGGATGGTACCCGGTTAGTCCCGGTGATTGTGATCGTCTAGGGGCGATGGATAAAGGAATGTGGTACTATTACGCCTATAACAAGAACGGCCATTGGGGAGGCGAATTTGGCAAGTGCATTCCCAGAAGAGTTCATCACGAAGTGAGCACAAGTAAGTCGTCGTGCCTAGCTGACGAAAAGCATTACCAGATGCGTGAGATGTTTTGGAACTCTGATGGGGAGTATACATTGACTTTAAACGGCCGGTAGGAACAATCAGGTAAATCAGAGGCTCTCACACAGCGCCGTGGCTGGCTTGTGCAACCATATATGGATGTTAGCAACCCTAATAGGGCCGCCCATGCTCGCAATATTGTTTTCTGTCGTAGAAGCATGCCCCGATTAATTTTGGATACGGAGCATTCTTTCCAAATTCCGCACTTGTGCCATCTGTGTTCTTCCTGGCGTTAACATATTCCTTCGTGATTTTTTTCCCATTATCATAGAAAATAACAATGTCGCTATCGCAACTATTTCTCCAGCGAACGTATCTCCAGTCAGCCGCGAAACGCTTTACTTCACTGATACAGTGATTGGCATTTCCTGCCTCGACGCTCTTCAGCCCAATTAAATTCAATGCCGCGAGTGCCAATAGCGCACTGATCAAGATAGATAAAAGGTTGCGCATTTGATCACATCCACATGTCCAGTTCGTTCTGCATTCTGCTTGTGTCTTATCAGCAACCGCAATTGGATTAAAGGAGCTGCAATAATCTACAGCTGTTCCTTCGCGCTCTCGCGACAATTTGCGGCGGCTGATCTTGGCGCCGGACGGGCCACGTGCTCGCATGATCGGGCGGCCGCGAAGGCGATCATGACTCTAAAGCATCCCACTGAGCAAGGGTATTTCCAGATTGGTGGCGACCACATTGGCAAACACGTGACCCATCGCAACCCGGGCCAGGGCTAGGGGCACGCTGGAGCCGACCTGGGCGAACAGTCCATCAAGCTGCCTTGCCATTGGCCGTTGCCCAGGTTCTCCACTCGGCGAGCAGGAGCGCCACGATGATCACGAACGAGCAGCGGCCAATGCCAAAGACTAAACGCGCCCATGAGCGGCCACTCACGCGTGCTCTTGACCTGCTCCCACAACGCTCTCACAATCTCCGAGTTCAGTGACGAGAGCGCATGATTTCATTGGGTTACGGGTTGGACCGGACAGCATCCTAGTCCCCCAACCAGTTTTGCGCCTCTGCCCGTCCCCGCCGTCCGATCGGCTTTGCGCGGCGCTGCGGCCCGAGGCGGGGCTCGCTACCGCCAGCGGTTCAAGCCGTGGTTCACGCGATACTTCAGCCGCGCGATCAGGTCGATGGTCGGCTGCGGCAGGCACCGCGTCAGCGAATAGCGCAGCTTCAGGCCGGCTGGCAGGTAGTCGCGCAGTTCCCGATCCCCCGGGACGTGGGCCGAACGGATCGCCGGCGGCAGCGCGGCGATGCTGTCGCGATGCGCGTAGACCAGGCAGTTGAAGCGATAGCAGGCGTGGATGGTACGGTCGAGATGGATGCGCGGCCGCAGGAAATCGAACGCCTCGTAGCCGCGCGCGGCGAACTTGCGGCGCCAGTATTCCGGCGGCTGCTCGTTGACGTGATGCTCGCCGCCCTGGCCCGGCAGCGCGGCCGAGAACAGCACCAGCGACCCGTGGCGGACCAGATTGCCGACGAACGTCTCTGCGTGCGCCTCGCCGACATGCTCCGCCACTTCCAGGCTCTGCACCAGGTCGAAGCGGCGGTCGAGCGCGAAGGGCTGGGCCAGGTCCTGGGCGCGGAACGAGGACGCGGGAATGGCCAGGCGCTCGGGATCGATATAGGGGCCGTCGACGCCGAACACCTCGCAGGCTCCGTGATGGCGCCATCGCGCCAGCCATACGCCGCGGCCGCAACCGACATCCAGCACGCTTCGCGGCAGGAACTCCCGCGTCAGATGCGGGATCAGCGCGTCGGCGGATCCCGCCGCGGTGCGATCGGCGGTCTCGAAGAACTGGTGGTCGTAAACGTGCATCTCGACCCGTGACCATCCGACCCCGGGCGGCCGGGACTACGCGTCCTTCCCGTTCGCCTGGCCTTTCGTGGCCTTGCAGTAGATATGGGCGTCCTGCGGCCGCTTCATCCGGTTGCGCTCGATGCCCTTCGCCAGGAACAGCTCGACGCCGAACGTCAGCTGCTGGAACCCGCACAGACGCAGCTCCTCCTCGAGCTTCGCCTGCCACCAGCCGGACTTGTGCTCGTCGCCCGGCCAGCGCTGCCAGCCGTAGAGCGTCGAGAACACGTGATCGATGGTGAAGGGAATGCTGCGCCCGGCGAAGTGGTCGACGACGTACCGACACCAGACCGGGATGTCCGGCACGTCGAAATAGAACGCGCCGCCCGGCACCAGCATGCGATGCACGTTCTTGAACGTCTCGCGCACCTGCGCGTAGGTCATGTGCTCGATCGAGCCGAGCGCCAGCGCTTCCTCCAGGGAATTGTCGGGAAAATCGATCTCCCACGGCACGCCGACGACGTCGACGCCGGGGAACGCGTTCAAATCATTATGAACATAGCCAGGCGTGGGCGACTGGCCGCAGCCGATCTCGAGCTTGCGCAGGTTCAATCATGGCTCCTTTTTGAACGCGCCTTGATGGCCAACCCGGGCGTCAATGTCAAGCTTGCCGGGCCGCAACGCTGCCCACGGCCGGGCGCGCGTCGATCCGCGCGCCCTCCATTTGAGTCTGGCCGCCGGATCGGCGGCCGCCTAGCCTGTCCGCTTGATCACCAGGGCATGCCCGTTGACGTTGTAGATCACGAGGCGGTCGGGCATGCCGCGCATCCGGTCGACCAGGCGGGTGACGCCGCTGCACGAATAGAAGCCGTAGTCGTCGAACACGACGATGCCGCCCGGCACCAGCCGCGACCAGACCCAGTCGAAGGTCTGGGCCGCCGACTCGTAGACGTCGACATCGATATGGCACAGGCGGAAGCGGCGGTCGGCGATCGCCGCACCGGTATCGTCGGGAAACATGCCGGGGCGGATGTCGACATTGGTCAGCGACAGCGCCCGGGCCACCGCCTGGACCGTCGCCGTGCTCGTGTCGGCGTGCTCGCCGCCGACATAGGCGGAATCCTGCGCGCCGGCCTTCACGACCCCGGCGAAGGTGTCGCACAGATGGATCCGGCCGCCGAAACCGAGCTCCTGGCAGCGTCGTGCCATCAGGCAGCCCGTGCCGCCGCGCCAGACGCCGACCTCGAGGATGTCGCCCGGCTCCAGCGTGCCGATCTGGCCGCAGAGCTGCCACAGCTCGTGGCAGCGATACTCGTCGACGAACGTGTTGTCGCGGACGATCGCGTAGACCTTGCGGAACGCGGCGTCGCCCTTCCACGGCGTGTAGGACGAGCGCGTGAAGATGCCGCCGTATTTCAGGTCGGGCAGGCTGGCCGTTGCCACCAGCCGGCGCAGCCGCGCGGCCGGCACCAGCGACGCGAGCGCCGGCGCCTTGGACGCCGCGGCGAACACCGCGATGGCCATCGAGCGCGCCAGCAGGTGGCCGAGATCCGACATGCCCATGTCAGCCGAAACGCCGCTGGCCGGCCGGCGCCGCGCGGCCCGTGAACTCGGCGATCGCGTAGATCGACGTGCCGTAGACCCGCTTCGGCACGATCCAGGTCTCGCGCCGAACGAGCCCGGCCACCAGGCGATGCAGCAGCAGGAAGCCCGGCGCCTTGTTGCTCAGCGGCCGCTTCTTGCCGAGGCGAAGCAGCGCGTAGACGAGCGGGTAGAGCAGCGTGAACCGGTAGCGCCAGCTCAGCAGCACGGCACCGGCATCGGCCAGCTCCCGCTCCAGCATCGCGCCGTCGTAGCGCCGGAAGTGCCCGTACTCCGCGTCGAAGTTCGACCACAGCTCCTCGCGCGCCGGCACCGAGACCACAAGCCAGCGGCACATCGGGAACGCATCGCGGATCTCCGTCAGGAAGCGCAGGGGGTCCTCGATGTGCTCGATCACCTCGAGCAGCAGGATGGCCTCGACGCCGTTGCGGAAGCCTTCCGGCAGGGCGCGGCAATCCACGCCGGACCAGACATGCCGGCTCATCGCCTCGGGCACGCTGACCGGAGACAGCTCGCAGCCGTAGCAATCGCGCCCCTCGGCGCGCAGATGCTCCACGACCATGCCGCGGCCGCAGCCGATCTCGAGCATGCGGCCGATCCGCACGCCGGTGCGGCGCTCGACCCACCGGATCATGTCGGACACGATGCCGTTGCGCGCGATGCACCAGAAATGGCGCTCGATCCCCTTCGGGTAGACCTGGTCGTACTGGTCGTCCGTGAAGGCCGTCGTGCTCTTGAGCGCGCTCGTCATCGCTCCTCGCCTAGCCCGCCGACCGCACGACGAGATAGAGCCCGGCCAGGGCGAGCGCACAGCCCGCGATCGAGCCGGCCGAGAGGCTCTCGCCGAGGAAGAAGGCCGAATAGACGCTGATCAGCACGGCCTGCAGCACCGTGAACGGGAACACGCTGACCGCGCTGACCCGCGACAGGGCGTAGATGCCGGTCAGTGCGGCGACGCCGTAGCAGACGAACCCGAGGAAGATCCAGACGTTCACGAAATCCACGATCTGGGTGTTGCCGCGGCCGCCGTAGCGGAACAGCACCAGGCCCGCCGACGACGCGGCCGTGGAGAGGACCAGGGAGAGGATGACGCTCAGGCTCACAGGCGCTGCTCCGTCGCCAGCCGGGTGAACTCGCGGATGCCGTCCTCCGATCCGATCTCGTAGAAGCGCTCGGTCGCCTCGTAGCCGGCGAGATCGCCCGCAACGCTCAGCTCATGGAAGACGTCGGCCAGGTCGACGGGCGCGCCCGCCGGTATGCGGGCCGCGACCAGATCGCGCGTCATCACCGACAGGCCGTAGTCGATATAGTTCATCCGCCGCTTCACCGCTTCGTCCGCGCGCTTGTCGTACAGCGTGACCAGAGGCGCCTCGAACATGGCGTTGCTGGCATCCCATCGGTTCTCGTTGCGCATCACCGTCATCAAGGCCGGCTTGCCGGACGCGCGGAACGCGGACATGACCGGCGCCACGGAAATCGGCAGATACGAATCGCCGTACAGGACCAGGAATTCCTTCGCCAGCAATCCGGCGCCGAACGCCACGCGCAAGGCGCCGCCGGTTCCCTTCAAATGCTCCCCTTCATCGGCGTAGCGCACCTGGAGCCCGAACTGCCGCCCGTCGCCGACCGTGCCGCGGATCAGATCGCCCAGAAAGCCGATGCAATATACCACATCGGAAACCTGCTGCCCGGCCAGCCACCGCAACTGGTAGGCCGCGAACGGGCGGCCATTGATCGGGATCAGGGCCTTCGGAATCGTCGCCGTCAGCGGCCGAAGCCGCGTGGCGAGTCCGCCGGCCAGGATCACGCACTGCATCCGGCCGTCATCCGCGCACGAGCGTGACCGAGCCGTCGAAGTCGAAGCGGAACGGCACTTCGGCGAGCCCCTCGCGCGCCATGGCCTCGCGCAGCCGCGTGCGGTCGCGGGTGTAGAACAAGAGGAAGCCTCCGCCGCCGGCACCGACCATCTTGCCGCCGATCGCGCCGGAGGCGCGTCCGACCTCGTACCACCGGTCGATGTTGCTGCTCGACATGTTCTTCGAGCGCTTCTGCTTGTTGAGCCAGTGCTCGTGCATCAGCAGCGCGAATTTCCCGGTGTCGCCCTGCTCCAGCGCCGCCTTGATGCGCCGACCAAGCTCCTTCACGTAGTGGAGATTGTCGATCATGGCGGAATCGCCGCCGGTCGTGCGCTTGACCTGGTCGGCCAGGATGTCGCCGGCGGCGCGCGAATAGCCGGTGAAGAACAGCAGCAGGTTCTCTTCCAGGTCGGACAGCGTCTGCGGCGTAATGTCGAGGTGCGAGATCTTCACGCTGTCGTCGGGCAGGAACTCGAAGCACGAGATCCCGCCGCACGAGGCGATGTACTGGTCCTGCTTCCCGATGGTCTGGCCGAGGACGTCGATCTCGATGTGGCAGGCCTCGCGCGCCACGTCCTCGGCGGTGACGTGACGGCGCTGGAACGCGTAGAGCGCGCGCACCAGGCCGACGGTGAAGGTGCTGGACGAGCCGAGCCCGGTTCCCGCGGGGATGTCCGCAAGGCTGATGATCTCCAGCGAGTCGGGAAGATTGTGCAGCCGGAGCGCCTCGCGCACGATCGGATGGCGGATCTCGTCGATCGAGCGAGCCTGCTCGTACTGCGAATACTTGACCAGGTAGCCGGGGCTGAAGGTCTTGTTGATGCCGACGAACACGTACTTATCGATCGCCGCCGAGATCAGCGCGCCGCCGAAGCGCCGGTAATAGGACGGCAGGTCGGTGCCGCCGCCGCCGATCGAGATGCGCAGGGGCGTCCGCGTGATGATCATAGCGCGCTGACGATCATCGGGCCTGGCGGATGGAGCGGTCTTCGCCGTCCTGCTCCCGCTTGCGGCGCGCGCCGTCGAGCAGCGCGGGCGGGTTGAGGAACTGGTTGACGATGTATGGCGGGCGCTGCTTCACCTCGTCGTAGATCCGCCCGATATACTCGCCGAGGATCCCGATCGCGACGAGCTGCATGCCGCCGAGGAAGGCCAGCAGCACGATCAACGTCGGCTGGCCGGCCGGATAGTTCTCGCCGAGCGCGAGCTTCATCACGCCGACGAAGATGCCGACCAGGAACGCCAGCCCGGCGATGGCGATGCCCGTCATCAGCGTCGCGGTGAGCAGCGTGTTGGAGAAGCCGATGACGCCGTTCAAGCCGATCTTGATGGAGCCGATGTAGCGGTGGTAGTTGCTGGCGCCCGCGGCCCGATCGGTGCGGTCGAATTCGATGATTGCCTGGCGGAAGCCGACGAACGCGACAAGGCCGCGCAGGAATCCGTTGCGCTCCTTCAGCCGGCACAGCTCGTCGACGACGCGCCGGTTCATGATGCGGAACTCGCCGGTGTCCGGCGGGATCTCCACGTCGGCGAGCGCGTTGATCACGCGATAGCCGACGAACGCCAGGAGCCGGCGGAACAACGGCTCGCCGGATTGCCGCCGCCGCCGGCGGGCGAGCACGACGTCGAAGCCCTCCTTGAGCTTGCGGTAGAGTTCGGTGATCAGCTCGGGCGGGTCCTGCAGGTCGACGTCGATCACCACGCAGGTGTCGCCGACGCAATGATGGATGCCCGCCATGATCGCACTCGGCTGGCCGAAGCGGCGGCTGAACTCGAGCAGGCGGATGCGCGGGTTCCGCTTCACCTCCTCGAGCACGATCTCCTTGGTGCGGTCCGGCGAGGGATCGTAGCAGAACACGATCTCGTAGCTGCCGATCGCGTCGAGCACGGGCTCGACGCGCTCGAGGAACATGCGGACGGACTTCTCTTCCTTGTAGATCGGCACGACCAGCGAGATCGCCGGGACGTCCGTTACCGCGATCGCGGGCGACCGCGGCGCCGCCGCCGATCTCCTCGACGCGTCGGCCGCCTCGCCGGCGACGGATACCTTAACGGGCGTCGTCATTGGAATGAACGATGAACTTTCAACCGGGAATGCGGGCGCAATATGTGCCAGGACCGAAGGCCATGCAAAGCCTTTTGAATATCGGCGGCTGGCGGCTTGCTGCCGGCGGAACCTGCCGCTAGGGTCGCGGCCCCGGGCCGAGTCGAGCCCGAATCCGTGGAACGTTCGACCCGACATTGGAGCAATCGCGGCTGCCCGGCGGCCAGCCAGACGGAGGACTAGAGCGATGACCGGAAGCAAAGGCGCCTCGCCCACCAGGCCCGACACCGAGCGCGGCGCGACGGCCCAGTTCATCAAGAAGACGGCGATCGTCGCCGCCGCGGCCGTCCTTTCGTTCATGGTCGCTGTGGAATGGACACTTGCGAGCTTGGACGAGTTCGTCAGCCGGAGCACCGAGCTGGCGATCGGGCGCATCGAGGAGGCCATTCGCAGCAACACGCAGACCATCGTTGCCGACCTGCGGGGCGCCGCCAGCGGCAGCCGGGTCGTGGCCCGCCTGGAGCGCGGCCTCGAATGGATGGCCGACCCAGCCACCGAGCCGTCGCCGGAACGTCGCGAGAAACTGCTGGCTGCCGTCCGCGTCGTGACGGAGCGTTGGCGACCGGTGATCGTGGACGCGCTGGCGATCATGGCGGGTACCGAAGACACCGGCGCAGCGAAGCGCTGACCGGCCGGCCGCCGATGTCCGAGAGCGGATAGGCAATGACGACAGGAGGCGGCTGGGGCGTCGCAAGTCAAGTTCGTGCAGATGCCGAAACTCGTGCCGGTCCGTCGAGATCGCAGCTCTTGTCGGCGATGACAGCGGCCGCGCGTCGCGCGGGCTGTGCGTGCTCCAGCCGATCAGCAATCGCGGGGCAAAACCCCGATATAGGCGACATCATGCATCGGTCCGGCGATGACCTCGCGGCTGCTGATCGGTCCGGCCTTGGCGACAAGGTCGCACAGATGCTCGTACTCCCGCGGGTATCTGCCGCGATCGAGCCCGAACCAGATGCGCTTGAAGGTGAAGTTCGGCGTGACCGGCAGGATCGCGTCCAGGATGTGAACCCGGCCGGCCGATTTGCACACGCGCCTCGCCTCGCGCACGACCCGAACCAGCTCGTCGTCGGTCAGATGGTGCGTGGTGGCGATCGTGATCACGTGATCGAAAGTCCCGCTTTCGAAGTCCAGGCGCGTGCAATCCATCACCGCGAACCGCCCGTCGAGATGCGAGCGCGCCTTCTCGATGTAGTCCGGATTGATGTCCACGCCGAAATATTCGCAGGCGAAGCTGCCGCGATAGTTCCCCGTGCCGCAGCCGACATCGAGCAGCATCTCGCCGGGCCTCGCATGCACCTGCTTGCGGATCAGCTCGCGAAACCGGTCCGTCGTCGGCCTCGCAAGCACCTGCGCCAACGCATAGCCGCTGGCATGCTCGAGGACGCGATAGACCGGCGCCATCACCGCCCGCATTCGTTCTCTCCGTTGCTTCGGAACGCGACCATATCAGCGCAGGCCTCGTGCCGCCACCGGGTGGCGCAAGACCGCTCGCGTCCGTCCTCGGAATGCCGCCGAGCGCTACGCCGCATCCATGGAATGCCGAAGCACGACCGCCCTGGCATGCCGGGGCGCGGAAGCTCGAAGGCGCTCCGTGTCCGCTCGACGCCCGATCATCGGTCTCGAAGAATCCGCATTGCGCCCATACCGACCGCGATCGGGAGGAATGCGGCCAACAGCAACACGCTGTCGGCCAGGACCGGCTGACCGGGATAGCCCCACAGGCCCGGCGTCGCGGCCGCAAGGACCGCTCCGCCGCCGAGCAGCAGGACGTCGCGCGGGCCGCGGAGCCCGCCGCCTCCGCCGTAACGCCTGAACAGGGCGACGACGCCGGCTCCGACCAGAACCGTCGACAGCAGGAACGAAATCGTGCTCCTGGGGTGGACGAAGGGGGCGAACAGCATCTTGAGGATATGCCTCGGCTTCTTGACCACATAGACGAGCAGAGCGCGTACCGGGCGGTTTTTCACGGCATCGATGAACGCCCCCCGCGCCATCTGCTCCTGGAACGCTGCTCTCAATCCGACTCCGGTCCACTCCGACTTGAGGCCCGGCGCGGGTTGAGACGGATCCAGCCTGCCGTCCCAGCGGGCAAGCCGGATACGGTCCATGTAGTCGCGCGTCGCCCACCAACGGAGCTCTTCGCCGGGACCCAGGCGTCTTGCAGCCGTCGCGACCCTCGGGCCGAGCAAGTGCGGGTCATAGGCTGCCAAGCCCAGAAACGCATCGCTCCAGAAACCGCGGCCCGGCATCACGTCGTCGGTCGAATAGACAGGATGCAATGCCGCCCGGTCGTACAGACTGCTGCCCAGCACGCCGGCGAACAGAAGGATGATCGGCCAGCGCAGGGCCTTTTCCGCGAAAGGAATCGTCGACTTCGCGGCGACCACGGTCGCCCGCCGGAAAGCCCTCGCGAACCGGCCGAAACCCGGAGGCCGGAATTGCAGCCGGCCGAACTGCCGCAGCCGCAGGTGCGGGCGCGCGGCCACGAGCGCGAGGAGGACCAGCAGCGCGAAAACCCACCACGTCGTTCCGCGCATGCGCCACGCCAGGATCAGGATGGCAAGCTGGACGACGGCCCCGACCACGACCCAAGGCGTCGGCTTCCGCTTCGAGACGAGCAGAAAAACGAAGTGCCACATCGCGACCAGGCACATGGTCGCTCCGTGCTGCATCCCGAAATAGGTCGGCGTTGCGACCGAATCGAAAACCGCGAGGTGGAGCGCGATGAAGTAAGCCGCCAGCGTGCACAGCACAATGGCAAGCGCATGGACGTCGTCGCGGAACGTCAGGATGAATACGAGCGCGCTCAGCCCGACTATGGTGAAATAGAAATAGAAGAGCGATTCGATCTGGAGTCCGAACAGCCGGAAAGCGAGGGTCACGTAGTCGACCTGCCCGATATCCTTGCTGTTCATGGAAATCAGCGTGCCGTCGCTGACAAATCCCGGGGTCGGGGATGCGAGCGAGGCCGCCGCGCGAATGCCGGCATTCAGCAGCCCGGCATCCCGATAGTTGACCTTCAGCGTCTCCAGATCGGTCCAGCCCTGCGCGCCGCGATTCCAGTGCTCGTGGATCTTGTCGGCGACCTGCTTCAATCCGATGTAGCCGAATTCGATGTTGTAGACGGAGCTGGAAAGCGAAATCGCGATGGCCGTCTGGTCGCCCGGTCCAATCGCCATCGCGTGGTGCATGCCGCGCCAAATTGCGGTCGACATCGTCAGGCCGATGATCGCTGCGGCCAGCACCAGCACGGCCATGGTTCGCGGGAGCGGGACCTTCATCGCCGTCCTCGCAGCGCACATGCCCGCTGCAGCACGATACGGCGCGGCTGAAATCCTGCGCGGTCGGCGCATTTCCGCCCGAGCAAGGGAAGCTCTGTCACGTTGTCTAGGCGGAGAGTCGGCGCCGAAAACGCAAGTCGTGCCGTGTCGACACAAGGACCGTCGACGCCGACAATGCCCATTCCCTCGGAGGCATTGGCCGCTGTCCGCATTCCGGCTCGCGCATGTACGGCATCGATCGAAATCCGATTTGGCGGCCTTTGTGGAAGAGGAGGCTGTCAATGTCAAGCAGACTGTCCCAGGCCGCCGCACTCGAGACGCCCGGGCTTCCTGTCGGTCGCGGCCGGCGCGGCGTTCGCCGCAACCATGGCCGCCAGGATGCGCTGGTTCCGGCGCCGGGCAACCATTGACTGTCCTGTTCGCCGTGGAATACGGTGCCGGCGCGGCGTTTGGGAGGGCTGGAGCCCGGTCTGTTTGTCGCGTTGCCCCGTTCGATGGGAGCTTCGGAATTGCCCCCGCATCAACAGTTTCGGCATGTTCGCCCTGCGCTGCTCCTTCCCATATCGCCGCCGAGCCGACAGCGCGGGTCGGCGCCGTGAGGCGGATCCTCAATCCCCGCCTTCTCGTCGCCATCCTGCTGGCTGCATCGATCATCGGCATGACGATGCATTCGGCCATCCGCCGCGGCATGGATCACGCGGTCATGATCGGACCGGGCGACCAGACGGCGATCGCCATCTCGCTCTCGGACACGGTCTACAATCTCCGGCTTGGCTACATCGGGCTCAAGCAGGTCCGCGATGCGATCTACGATCATTGGAATCGCGGCGCCTCCGGCTGGTCAGACCTCGAGCAGCTGAAGAAGAACTTTCACGACCGCGATCTTCTCAATGCCGGTCTTCGCGCCGCGGCGTCGCTCGGTCCGCAGACCCCGGGCTACATCGAGGACGGCACGCTCATCACGACCTTCTACGACGACATGGGCGAAGTCGACTACGTGACGATGGCGTTCCGGCTGTTCGGACTCCAAATCGAGTCGATGCTGTACCTGTATTTCACGCTGGTCGCGCTCAGCGCGCTGGTGTTCATCCTGACGTTTCATGACCGGATTTTCGCCCTGTGCCTGCTGTTCACGACGCTGTTCGCCTACTACGTCGAGCTCTACCTGAAGGTTTTCGAACCCGTGGCCATAACCAGCTATTGGGGCATGCGCCATAGTTCGACGCTCTGCTTCGTGCCGGCTTTTCACTTGGCACTGCTGCTGCTCTGGAAAAGAAAGCCGTCGCCGGC
This sequence comes from uncultured Rhodospirillaceae bacterium, assembly GCA_964557415.1. GTDB lineage: Bacteria > Pseudomonadota > Alphaproteobacteria > JAEULC01 > JAEULC01 > JAEULC01. The sequence goes on along the minus strand of CAZLBB010000027.1, from coordinate 30,679 downwards.
TGTCGTTGCCGGGGCTGTCATCCAACTCGCGATTCTCATCCTGACATGGCGAATTCGGGGGTCCGTGGCCTGGGTGCTTGTTTTCCTGCCGGCACTCGCCTTTGCCCTGGCGCTGCTGGAATCGTGGCCAAAGTCCGCTGAGCTTTGGCCGCGCTCTTGGACCGCGATCCGGCGCAGCTTGGCGGCATCGGCTCGCTCGGGCGTCGACGTGGCTCTCTCGTGGCGGTTGCTGGTGCGCCGAACCTTGCGCTGGCCCGTCGTACTTCTGCTGCTGGGGCTGCTCGCCAACAATGTTTACAACCGCGCCGCGCTGCATCCGATCTACTATTCCGACGACGTGATGTCCTACCACGGCATCTGGCACTCCGTTCATATCGGGCTCGCCATATACGCCCCGGAGCTCATGGCGCCGCGAGTCAAGAAGATCACGGAGGATCAGGGTGTCAACGACGGAACCACGCTGTGGACCGCCCGGGACTACCTGGATCGGATCCATCTCATTCCATGGAACGGCAAGCCCGAGCTCGTCACGCCCGCCCCTGGTTACTTGTCGCCGTGGCACGGCATCGGATTGAAGATCGCCTGGCACGAGCGAACGCTGCGCAACGCATATTTCGAAAAGCTCAAGGCGAACCCGCTCCGCATCCTGCAAATCTATGTCACCATGCCGCTGCAGTGCATTCGACAGCTCATGATTCCGTTCGCACAAGCACCGACCAAGGCGTGGTTGTGGCTCATCGCTGCTGCGGGAGCCGGCGTGCTCGTCCTGCTGCTCGGCTTTGCGCGCAGCACCGAACTGGGCGACGGCATCAAGGTTTTCGGTGTCGCGGCGGGGGCACTAACCATGGCGACATTGCCGAACATGATCGCTTACGCCGCAGTCTATGCCATGTCGGACAGCATTCTGTTGGTGGTGACGGTGCTGTCCGCGGGGCTCGGCTTCGCGGCCTATGCGCTGGTACGCTTCGCCATCGCCGTACCGCGTATCTTCAACAGGGCTCAGGTGTAGCTTCACGCAGCAGGCCCCGTGCCCGGCCGGCGAACTTGCCCGACGCTGGGCGCGACAGCGACCGCGACCGACGTCCGGCCGACTGCCCATGAGACATTGACCGGAGACCGATGTGACCGAAACACACGCGCTCGATTCCGTTTTCATCGTCGGCGGGGCCGGATTCATCGGCAGCCACTTCGTCGACCGCCTGCTGATCGAGGAAAAGTCCGGACGAGTCACGGTCTACGACAACCTTTCGTCGGGTCGGCTGTGGCATCTCCAGGAGCATGCCAACGACCGCCGCTTGCGGCTGGTCCAAGGCGATGTGAAGGACTTGCCGGCGCTCACGCAGGCCATGCAGGGCCATGCGACGGTCATCCACCTAGCCTCGAACCCGGATATCGCGAAGGCGCAGAGCGAACCGACGATCGATTTCTACGAGGGCACGCTGCTCACCCAGCAGGTCCTGGAGGCCATGCGCCAGACAGGCGCGGAGACGATCCTGTATGCCTCAGGAAGCGGCGTTTACGGCGATCTCGGCGAGGCGGAGGCGAAGGAAACCGATGCCATCGGGCTGCCCGTGTCGACCTACGGCGCCAGCAAGCTTGCCGGCGAGGCGCTGATCAGCGCCTACTGCCATATGTTCGGCCTGCGCGGACGCGCCTTCCGCTTCGGCAACGTCGTGGGCCGTCGACAGACGCATGGCGTCGGGTACGACTTCGTGAAGCGGCTGCTTGCGGATCCCACCCAATTGCGGATCTTGGGCGATGGAAGGCAGAGCAAATCCTACATCCACGTCGAGGACGTGATCGGTGGCGTCCTCGCCGCACACCGCAATGCCGGTCGAGCGTACGACATCTACAACGTGGCGACCGGCGACTACATCACCGTGAACGAGATCGCCGAACTCGCGCTTGATGTGCTCGGGTTGCCGGCGGGCAGCGTGCGCTTCCAGCATACCGGCGGCGATCGCGGCTGGAAGGGCGACGTTCCCATCGTGCGCATCGCCACCGACCGGATCCGCGGCATCGGTTGGCGCTGCGGGCGCACATCCCGTCAGGCGATGGAGGCGGCGATGCGTGTGATGGCCGCGGATTTCCGTTCGGGCCGCATGCAGTAGAGCGACGCCATCGCACGGGCCGGGGCGACCCGGCGGTCGAAGAAGCGAATGCGCCGCCGCCCGGTCCGCACAACGGCTGTTGCCGCGCCAGCGTCGGCCCGCAACCGCGATCCCCGCCCCCGCCCGCGACTTCCGGCACTCGTCGCGACGCCGGCGCCCATCGAGCTTCTAGACAACCGCACATCGCACAGGTAGCTTCCGGCGCCACCGTGGAATAGGGTGCATGACGAGCGAAAACGACAGGGGCAAGGTCGGCGCTCCGCCCGACCAAGAGCCATATGTGGGAATTTCGCTCGTCCTCGACTCGGAGAGCAAGCGGCGCATATTGCGAGGGCAGTTCAGCCGCCGCACCGAAACGCGAACCGCTCCCGAGTCGGCGACCACTCGACAGCGCAGCATTTCGATCGCGATCGAAACGCCGAAGAGAGATCGGAGCTGGCGCTGGAACCTCGAAAGAGCGGCGCATTTCGTCGCCGTAACCGTCGCTCGCCTTTTCGCCGCGACTGAAGAACCGAGGCCGGCTGCCCAACGATCGCGACGCGTTCTTCTCGCGCGCCTCTTCGTCGCCGCGCTTGCCACGATCCTTCTGCTCGGGACCTACCGCGCCGGCCTCGTTCGCGGCCTGGAGCAGGTGCTTGGCGCGGACGCCCTCGGCCGGCACGTCACCGCGATCGCATCGCTCATGACGGTCGAGCGCTACAAGCAAAGAGGCTACGCGGTGGCCGATTGGATCATGTACGAGCTGCAGAATCGCGGCTTGACGACCGATCCGGCGGTTCTGGAGAAGGTGGGGGCGCCTCCGAACCACATTCGATCCGCCCTTTTCATCGACAGCGTGATCGGCTCGGTCTGGCGCGATCTTCACAAGTTGCCCGATTCGAACTTCCGTGGATTCGGCGCTGACGACATCGGCCTGGTCGACTACACCAAGGTCGCCTTCAGCCTCTTCGGACGGCACGTTCGATCACTCTACTATCTCTTTTTCGTCATCCACGCCCTGACCGTCGCAACGGCATTGATCGAACGCCGCAACGACATATTCGGTCAGTTCTTGGTGGTCGGCGCGATGGCGGTCCTGCACGCGGCGACCTACTGGTCGGGGATGATATCCGATGCCCCGTTCAGCCTGGGCAGCGTCAGCAATCCGCGCTTCATACCAGCCCTTGGCATCATCCCGGCGCTTCACTTCCTGCTCATCCTGAGCGACAGGAGCCCGTTCAGCGCGGGAAGGCTGGTTGCGGTAGTCCTGCAGTCCTTCGTCGCGTTCTCCGTCTTCCACATCCGGTCCACCGGCGCATGGATCCCCGTCGGGGTCGTCCTCGCCGCGGGCGCTTCCGTCCTGGCGATGGGATGGTCGCGACGGCGCGAAGGCTTGCGGAAGCTGTGGCACCCCGCGTTCACGCTGGCCTGGCCGGCGCTCGCGCTTGTCGCCGTCTTCGCGATCGGGATCAACGCGGTGTCGCTGTCGCTGCACCGCTCCTACAAGGAGGGCGGGTGGCTCAAGCACCACGCCTTCTGGCATAGCGTGATCTATTCGCTCCAGTTCAATCCTCGGTACAACAAGCTCTACTATGACAGGTTCGATCGCACGCAGGGCGACCAGATGCCGCTCGCCGTCATCGACGAGTACCTGAAGGCGTACCCGGAGGAGGACAAGCCGGAACTCTATCTTGCCGGCAAGACGCTGAGAAACGAGGCGATGGAGCAGCTGGGACGCAAGGCTTTCTTCTATTTCGTTCGACTAGAGCCCATGTTCGTGCTGGAAACCTTTTTCTACGTGAAGCCGCGCCTGATGGCGAAAACCATCTATGACGCCGTCGAGAGCGAACTGCTCAATGGTCGGCCGCGTCGGTGGATCGCCGCGTTCTTCCTGGCCGTCTTCGCCACCGGGCTGGCTGCCGCGCGTTGGCCGTCGCAACTAGAGCGCCTGCGCCGGCTTTGCTTTTGGGCCGGGCTGGCTCTGCTGCCCTGCCTCGGGATCAGCTTCCTGACGCTCCCCTACCTGATGGTCATGACGGAGCAGGTCATAATGACCCAGGTCGTGGCCATGCTGGTACTCGTGCTCGCCGTCGGAAGCATTACGCGTCTCGTTGCTCGGCGGCTGCGGAATGCGGTCGCTCCCGGCCCCGCTGCGCCTGGGAATCAATCTTCGGAACTGCGCACCCACTGAGCCACGAAATACGGGTGGAGCCATTTGATCCCCAGCCGGTTGTAGATCGCATCGACCGCCATGAGCGGCGAGGCGATCGCGCGCTTGAGCGGCTTCGGCATCCGGAACAGCAGGCTCTGCGAGATCAGGAAATAGCCCGGCCCGCCCAGGTAGCGGACGCGGCGCAGGTCGAAGCGCGCACCGGCACGCTGCAGCAGCTCCGCATGCGCCAGCGCGGCCTCTGTCGGCGCATCGAAATAGCGGTCCGCGCGATACCAGAGCCGGCGCGCGCCTTCCAGAACGAATTCTCGGTTGGGTTCGAGCATCAGGAAGAGGCCGCCGGGACGCAGGAACCGCGCGACATTGTCCAGAGCCTGCTGCAGATCGACGACGCAGTGATGCAGCCCGCCCAGGACCATCGCGACGTCGAACGTCGCCGCCTCGCGAAGCGGAGCCGTCAGATCGCCCTCGATGCAGCGCTGCCCCAGATTGCGCCGGTAGTCCGCGCAGGCGGCCGACGAGATGTCGAAACCCGTCACTCTTGCTGACGGGAACCGTTGCAGCAGAGCCAAAGAATTGTGGCCGCTGCCGCAGGCCATATCCAGGACGCTCTTGCCGTTCAGGTCCAGCCCTTCGAACAAGGGCGCAAAGAAGAAGCGCTCCCGATATCGCATCGATTCGGGATCGTAGTAGTGATCCTCGTACTCGGCATGGATGGCTTCGTAGTGCTGCTTCTGTCGTAGGCTTTCAATGGGCATCGCGCTTCTCCGGCTCGCCGCCGCCGATGGCCTGCGCCAAGTCGACGGAGTGCGCCGCCTGCGACAGCCGCATCAGCCCGACCCCCTCGATCCAGGCGGCGCCGAGGCCGAGCAGGACGTGCAGCGCGATCGCGATGGCGTGCGTCCCTATGGCGAATGCCACCGCCAGCGACGTATCGACGTTCCAAGGCGACAACGCAAGCACCGCCATGAAATGATAGATGCCCAGCGACCCCGGCAACGACGGAATCGCCGCACCCAGGTTGGTCGTCACCACGACGATCAGCCCCGCCGCCGCCGGTGCGGGAAGCTGGAACGCGATCACCAGCGCCATCACGCTCGCGCCGAAGGTCGCCCAGCCGAGAAATGTGAGCGCAATGCTGGCAACCATACGTCGCGGCGAATGCATCACGCCAACGGCGGACGCGAAGCGATCAAGCCATTCGATCGCGAACTTGGCGATCCAGATCCGGAAAAGCTGCGGATAGCGCGCCCGGAACCGCTCGAGCAGGGGGCGGTTGAGGCTGAAAATCAGCAGCGCAAGGATCAGCCCGCCCCCGCCGGCCGCGACGGTGTAGAGCGCGGTGCTGACCACTTCCGGCAGCGGCACCACGAGCGACGCCGCGACGCCCAGCGCGCAGATGGCGATCAGGTCGAACAGGCGCTCGATCACGATGCTCGCCAACCCGAAACTCAAGCTGATTTTCTGCGACTGGCGGAGCAGGACGGCGCGAACCAGATCGCCCGGGCGGGCCGGGAAGACCGCGTTCGCCAGATAGCCGATCATCATGAAGTTGAACACCCGCCGCCGCGGGAGGCGCCCCTGGCTCAGGATCAGCTGGTGCCAGCGCAGGGCGAAGAGCCCCAACGTTGCGACAAGCAGTCCCGCCGCAAGGGTCATCAGCAGGCGGTTTGCGCCGGCGATGGCTTCGGCCGTCCGCCCAAGGTCGACCGTATAAGCCCCGAGCGCCAGGCACGCGCCGGTCAGGACGATGCTGAGAATGCGGATGGCGTGCCGCCTCATCGCCGCGGTATCGCTCAGGACGACTGCAGCCGCCGACGCAGATCGAGGATCTCGCGGAAATGCGCCATGATCGTCCGCAGGTTGGCGACCTTGGACTGGCTCATGTCCGCCCGCGGATGGACGTCGATCGAGATCACCCGCATGCGGGCGCCGCGGCGGCGGGCCTTGATCAGCATCTCCATCACGTACATGCCCGATCGGCTGTCGATCCGCATCGAATGGTGCAGATCGCGACGGATCATGAACGTGCCCTCGAGGACCGGCCGCTCGCCCAGGATCACCGCCATGCAGGTGCGCCATCCCCACGACAGCAGCTTGCGATAGGCGGGCATCGGCCGGTTCGGCACGATGCTCGTCACCACGTCGGCGTCCCGGATCGCCGCGACGAAGTCTGGCAGGTCGGTCGGGTGGAACTCGCGGTCGGCCGTGATCAGCCCGATCACGTCCTTGGTCGCGGCGCTGAACCCGGTGTGCAGCGCGCCGCCATAGCCGGAGGGCCGCGGGTTGTGGATGACCCTCACCTGCGGGAAGCGCGCGGCCAGTTTGTCGGCGATCCGCCCCGTCGCATCCGTGCTGCCGTCGTCGACCAGCACGATCTCGTAGTCGTCGGTGATTTTCGCCAGGCATTGCATCGTCCATTCCACCACCTCGCCGACGGTCGCCTGCTCGTTGAGGGCGGGCACGACCACGCTGACGGAAAGCCGGGGCGCGGCCGCCTTGCTGGCTTCGGTCATCGTCCCGCCTGGGCCGGCGCCTGCCGGCGCGCGACCGACGCGGCATCGCCCCGGAATGGCGGGACGGCCGCGCGGATCGAACGCGGCTCCGGCCGCTGCGCCGGCCTTCCGGCGAAGAACAGCTCGAGCATGTTCTCGACGTAGATCAGCGACCAGATCAAGAGGCGCTTGTTCACCTGCCCGCTCAGGTGCTGGTCGACCTCGGCCAGCACCGCCTGGCGATCGAGGTAGTCGTAGATGCGCGCCTTCGGGTTGTGCAGGACGCCGCGGACGTACTCGATGCTCTCGCCCTTGAACCAGCTGCCGTCCGGCCCCGAGAAGCCCTGCTTCTCGCCGTTGGCGATGTCCGCCGGGACGTAGTTGCGCATCATCTTGCGCAGGGCCAGCTTGCCGTCGCGGTAGCGGCTGAAATACTGCGACCGCTTACCGGCGATGTCGTTCTCGTCGAGCCGCACGACCTTGTCCAGGTCGCCGAGCTTCTCCGCGGTCGGCAGCTTCATGGCGAAGTCGACCAGGTCGTTGTCAAGGAACGGGACGCGCGTCTCGAGCGCGTGCGCCATGCCGAGCTTGTCCTCCACCACCAGCAGGCCGTGGAGGAACGTCCTCGCCTCGAGGTAGAGCGAACAGTTGACGTAGTCCTCCGGCGTGAGCTGCTCGGTGCGCAGCGGCGCCAGCACGTCGCGGAAGATGTTCAGCGTGGAGACGTGGTCGATCCGAGACCAGATCGGCCGGAAGATCGCGGTCTTTTCCGCGTCCGGGATCAGCCGCTGCCAAAAATCATAGTACTGCGAAACGTAGTGCTCGAAGTTGTGGTTGCGGACGGCGCGGTAATAGCGCCAGGGATAGCCGCCGAACAGCTCGTCGCCGCCGGTGCCCGACATGACCACTTTCACGAATTTTCCGGCAAGCTTGGCGGCGTAGTAGATGGGATATGACTGCCCGACGCGCGGCTCCTCGAGGTGCCACACCAGCTCGCGCATCACGCGTTCCATGTCGCCGGACTTCAGCACCATCTCGTAGTGCTCGGTCTTGAACTGGTAGGACATGCGCTCGGCGGCGGCGCGTTCGTCGAAGCTCAGCTCCATGCCGGAGGCCGAGCTCAGATCGAAACCGCACGTGAACGACTTCAGATAGGGGAATTGCCCGGACGCGATCGCCGTGATCGCCCCCGAGTCCATGCCGCCGCTGAGATAGGCGCCGATCTCCACGTCGCTGACGAGCTGGCGGTTGACCGCCTGGCGGAACAGGAAGTCGAGCTCGTCGATGACGTCGCTTTCGCGCCTGACGCTTGCCGGCTCCTGGAAGGCGTAGTCCCAGTAGCGGGTCTGGCGGAAGCGGCCGTCGCTCCCGAGCTTCAGCATCGTGGCGGCCGGCAAGCTGCGGATGCCCGCGAACATGGTGCGGTCGGTGAAGAAGTTCTGGAAGGTGAAGTACTCGACCAGCGATTCCGGATCCAGCGCCGCACGCACCGACGGATGCGCCAGGACCGCCTTGATCTCGGATCCGAAGGCGAAAACGCTTGGCCCCGCGGCATAGTAGAGCGGCTTGATCCCGTAGCGGTCCCGCACCAGCAGCAGCGTCCCCTCGCGCCGGTCCCACAGCGCCAGGGCGAACATCCCGTTGAACCGGCGGAACGCGGCATCGCCCCACTGAGCGATGGCATAGAGCACGACCTCGGAATCGCCGGCGGAGCGGAAGCGCCAGCCGCAGGCCTCGAGCTCGGCCCTGAGCTCGCGGAAATTATAGAGCTCGCCGTTGTAGGTTAGGATGTACCGGCCGTCGGGCGTCAGCATCGGCTGGTGCGCGGCAGGGCTCAGGTCGATGATCGCAAGCCGCCGGTGGCCGAGGCCGAGCGCGCCGTCGATGAAGTGCCCCTCGCCGTCCGGACCGCGGTGCCGGATGACATCGGTCATGGACTGGAGGACGACGGGCGACGCGGGCGCGCCGTCGAGGGCCAGGAAACCGGCAATGCCGCACATCCTACGCACTCCGTCCAACGACGGCGCGCCGCTTGTGCGCGGCCCGCCATTCGATCAGCCGCAGCAGGCCGTCGCGTAGGCCGACCTGGGCGGTGAAGCCGATCTCTTCAGCTGCTTTTTTCGGCGAACCGATGCGGTTCTTGACGAAAATCAGCCCGGCGGGCTCGTATTTCGGCGGGATGCGCGACTGCGTCAGCTCGAGGAGGATGTCGACCAGCTCCTTGATCGTGGTGCGCACGCCGGTGCCGACATTGTAGAACCGGTCGACCGTGTCGGCCTTCATCGCCAGCACGTTGGCCCGCGCGCAGTCGCCGACATAGACGAAATCGTAAGCCTGCGTCCCGTCGCCGTAGATCGTCGGCTGCCGGCCTTCGTCGATCGCGTCCAGGATCTTCATGATCACCGCAATGTAGGCGCCCTTGTAGTCCTGGCGCGGCCCGTAGACGTTCATGTACCGGAGGCCGGCGTAGTTCATCTTGTAGCGATGATGGAACGCGCGACACATCTGCTCGCCGGCGACCTTGGTCGCACCATAGAAATTCGTATTGTTGAACGGATGCGCCTCGGTCATCGGCTCCTCCACGGCGTCGCCGTAGACGGAAGCGGACGAGGAATAGACCAGCCTGCCCACGCCCTGTTGCACGCAGGCCTCGATCACGTTGAACGTGCCGCGGACATTGACCTCGAACGCCGAGCGCGGGAAGTCGTGGCACTGCAGCAGCCACAGCGCTGCGAAGTGGAACACGCCGTCGGCCTTGGCAAGGGCCTTGGCCAGGATGTCGGTCTGGCATATGTCGCCGCCGACCTCGAAGACGCGCACGCGCGGGTCCTTCAACGCGCCGGCAAGATTCTCGATCGTGCCGCGGACGAAATTGTCGTAGACGACGATCTCGCCGACGTCCTCGCCGAGCAGCGCGTCGACCGTGTGCGAGCCGATCAGCCCCGCTCCGCCGACGACGACCAGTCTCTTGCCCCTGATGTCCATTCCCGCGGTGTCCTTACTGCCGACAAACGGCGGCAGCCTTGATCACTTCGTCGATGATGTATTGCTGCGTCGCTTCGTCCAGATAGGCGTGAATCGGAAGACTCAACACTTCATTCGCCAGATTTTCCGAAACCGGCAAACCACCCTCGGCGCAGGGAAAGTGCCTGTAGGCCTCCTGGCGATGCAGCGGAATGGGATAGTAGATGGCGGTCGGCACGCCCGCCGACTTGAGCATTGCCACCATGGCGTCGCGCCCGCCGCCCCGCACGCGAACCGTGTATTGCGCCCATACCGATGTCGTCCCGGGAATGAGGACGGGCGTCTCCATATGGCCGCGCAAGCCGCGCGTATAGCGGTCGGCGACCGCTTGGCGCTTCTCGATTTCCTCGGGAAGGATCGCGAGCTTCTCGATCAGGACGGCGGCCTGGATGCTGTCCAGGCGGCTGTTGTAGCCGATCCGGGCGTTCTCGTACTTGTGCGCGCCCTTGCCGTGCACGCGCAGCGAGTCGATCACCGCGGCCGTTGCGTCGTCGTCGGTGAAGATGGCGCCGCCGTCGCCGTAGCAGCCGAGCGGCTTCGACGGGAAAAAGCTCGTTCCTGCGATCTCGGTGATCTGCCCCACCCGGCGATTGCCGTAACGCGCCCCGAAGCTCTGCGCAGCATCGGCCAGGATCCACAGACCATTCGCGGCGGCGACACGCTGGATCGCCTTGTAGTCGGCAGGCTGCCCGAACAGGTCGACGGCGAGAATGCCGACCGGGCGCAACCCTGCGGTGCGCGCCGCGCGGAGTCCCCGTTCGATGCTCCGCACGTCGACATTGAACGTATCCTCGCGCACGTCGACGAATACGGGCGTCGTGCGCGCCTGGGCGATGGCTTCCGCCGACGCGGCGAACGTAAACGTCGGGCACAGCACCGCGTCGCCCGGGCCGACATTCTTCGCCACCAGGCTGATCACCAGCGCATCGGTTCCGTTCGCGCAGGACAATACATGCCGCACGCCGCAGTATTCCGCGAGCTGGCGCTCGAACATCGCCACCTCGGGCCCCAAGATGAACTGGCCGTGCTCGCACACGCGCCGAATGGCCTGCTCGACGCGGTCGCCCAGCCGCCGGCGTTGCGCCTGCAGATCGACGAAGGGGATCGGCGCCGGCGCGGTCGCGTTCCACTGCGGGGTACGCTCGGACAATCTAGATCTCCTCAAGCATGTCGTTCGACAACAGGTGGTGGCGCTTGCCCGTTCGCGGGCAGACCAGGTCGTCGCCCAGCCGGTCGCCGGTCCGGCTGACCCAGCCGATACGGCGCGCCGGGACGCCCGCCATCAGCGCGAACGGCGGGACGTCGCCCGTCACGACGGCACCGGCGGCGATCAGGCAGTAGGCGCCGAGACGCGAGCCGCAGACGATCGTCGCATTGGCGCCGATGCTGGCGCCGCGCTCGACGACCGTCGGCAGGAACTCTTCCTTGCGGTTTACCTCGGCGCGCGGCGTCTTCACGTTGGTGAACACGCAGCTCGGCCCGCAGAAGACGCCGTCCTCGAGCGTCACGCCCTTGTAGATACTGACGTTGTTCTGGATCTTGCAGCCCTTCCCGATCGCGACGTCCGGTCCGATCATGACGTTCTGGCCGATCGTACAGCCGTCGCCGATGCGGCTGCCGCCGAGGATGTGGCTGAAGTGCCAGATCCGGGTGCCGGCGCCGATATGGCAGCCCTCGTCGATGACGGCGCTGGGATGCGCCGAGTAACGCGCCGGCGCCTGCCGCGGCGTCAGGCGCTCGGCCTGTCCCGACTTCATCGAGCGTTCCGCCGCGTCGAGCACGCGCAGCACATCCAGCCCCTCGCGTCCGTCGGTGCGCGCGCGTGTTCCCCGGGCCACGCAATCGAGGAAGTGGCGGCATTCCTGGGCCAGGGGCTCGACCTGCTCGACCGGCACAGCCGTCGGCTCCGCTCTGTTGGCTACCGGGAGCTGGTCGTGCCATTCGACCGTGTGCCGATAGAGGAGAAGCTTCGACTGCCAGGGCTGTCCGTCGTCGAAAACCGCCATGGCGCGGTCGCCGACCACCACGAGCTTCTGTTCCTTGAACGGATGGAGCCAGGAGACGAACACGTGCGCATTGACGCCGTTGGCGAAGGCGAGATTGGTCGTGGTCACGTCGGCGACCGAGCGGTTGAGGTAGCATGCGCCAGTCGCCAGCACCGTCTCGGGCTCTGCCCCGACAAGCGACAGGATCATCGAGATGTCGTGCGGAGCGAAGCTCCACAGGATGTTCTCCTCGCGACGGACCTTTCCCAGGTTCAGCCGGTTGGAATAGGCGTACTGCAGCCTGCCGAGCTCTCCTCCGGCGACCAGCTGCTTCAGTCTCTGGAAGGCGGAATGGTACTGCAGCAGGTGACCGACCATCAGCACGAGGCCGCGCTGCTCGGCCGCTTCGCACAAACGCTCGGCGTCGCCGATCGTCAGCGCGAGCGGCTTCTCGACGAACACGTGCTTGTCCGCCTCGAGCGCATCCCGTACAAGCTTCGCGTGTTCAACGGCCGGAGCGGCGATGACGACCGCATCGATGTGGTCGGCACGCAGCAGGCGGTTCAGCTCGTCGCAAGGAACTTCGTATTTCTGCGAGAATTCGCGGGCGAGTTGAGCGTTGGCATCGTTGATCGCCGCGAGCGCACCGAGTTGATGGAAGTTGCGAACGAGGTTCTTGCCCCAGTAGCCGCAGCCTATGACCGCCACTCGTGTCATTATCCCCCCGGAAGCAGTCCCGGCACACGGGGCAACCGCCAGGATCGCTCAACCATCTCAATATGTTAGATGGAAAAACTGATTGATGGCGGCATCAATGTCGCATATCTCAGTTCAGTGTTGCAAGCAACGCTTCGCTGTCGCGAAATGCTCGACGTCGACGCATCAGGCAGGGGCGAAAGGGCGGGCCTACGCCGGCTTCATTCACCAATGCGGAAGGCCAACTCAGGCGTCGAGGAGCAGGAATGCGCATCCTTCTGACCGGCGGGACCGGCTTCATCGGCAGGGTCGTTGCCCGCTCGCTGTCGGAAGCGGGTCACCGGCTGTTTTGTACGATCCGTCCAGGCCGTGACGCGCCCGAAGGCAGCGTCCCGGTTCTCGCAGACCTTGGAACTGGCACGATCGAGGATTTTGCCGAACCGGTCGATGCGATCGTGCACATGGCTCAATCGTCGCGCTACCGCGATTTTCCCGCTCAGGCGGGTGATATCTTCAATGTCAACGTCGCAGCCACGGCCAGCCTACTCTGCATGGCCCGAAAGCTGGGAGTGCGGTGCTTCGTGCTGGCATCGACCGGCAGCGTGTATTCGGGCGGCGCGGGCCGGATGAAGGAAGATGCTCCGGTGCGTCCACACGACTACTACGCCGCGACCAAGGTGGCAGCGGAAGCGATGCTGCCGCCGTACCGCCCATATTTCCGCACCTGCGCCCTGCGCCTGTTCGCCCCGTACGGGCCCGGCCAGCGCGGGCGCCTGATTCCGACACTGATCGAACGCGTGCGCAGCGGAACGCCCATCTCGCTCGATGGTCCCGATGGGCTGAGGCTCGCCACGACATATGTCGACGACGTGGCGGCGACCTTCGTGGCCGCCGTGGAGAACGCGGATTGGGTTGGGATCTACAACGTCGCCTCCCCATTGCCGACCTCGATTCGCGAGATCGGCCAAGTGCTGGGCGGGCTGCTCGGAGTTGCTCCAGTCTTCGAGCGGACGGGCAATCCCGAGCCCGTCGCGTTGCTGCCGGATCTGGGCCGCCTCGGTCGGCAATCGCGCCTGCCGCCATTTCGGTGCCTGCGCGAAGGCCTGACGTCGACGCTTTTCACGGCCTGAAGGAATGGCTTCGCCCGTGCGCAAGATGGTCGTCGTCGCGCTGATCCAGGCGCGCATGAGCTCGAACCGGTTGCCCGGAAAGGTGCTGCATCCCATCCAGGGGCGACCGCTTCTCGGCCATGTCATCGACCGGCTGCGGCGGTGCCGCACGCTCGACGGCATCCGTATCGCGACGTCCGCGCATCCCTCCGACGCCCCGATTGGCGATTTCGCCGCAGCGGAGGGCGTGGCGGTCCATCGCGGGTCACTGGACGACGTCGCGGGCCGCCTCCTCGATGCGGCCATCGCCGCACGGGCGGATGGGCTGGTCCGCATCAGCGGTGACAGTCCGCTGATCGACCCTGCCCTTGTCGACCGCGCCGTCGGGATGTTCCGCGCCGAACGTCCCGATCTGGTGAGTAATGTTGTGCGCCGGACCTTTCCGAAGGGCCAGTCGGTGGAGGTCGTCGCCGTCGCGGCCTTGAGACGCGCCTGCTCGCGGATGACCGCGGACAGCGAGCGCGAGCACGTGACGCCCTGGTTCTACGCCCACCCGGACGAAGTACGCATTGTCGGCTTCGAAGCCGACCCGCCCCACGGCGCCCTGCAGCTCTCGGTCGATACCATCGAGGACCTGCGCCGCGTCGAGGCCATCCTGGCGCGCCTGGGGGGGGCGGCATGCTCCCACGGGCTCGACACGATCGTGGCCGCGGCCCTGGAACTCGAAAACCTGGGTGCCGGGGCATGAGCGGCGCATTGGGTGTGGGCGTGATCGGCCTCGGCGTCGGGGAGAGCCTGGCAGAGGCCTTCAACCGGCATGCCGATTGCGCGGTCGTGGCGCTGTGCGATCTCGACGCGGGCCGCCTGGCGCAGGTCGGCGCCCGCTACCCCGGGGCCCGGCGGCACCGCTCGGCCGAGGCATTGATCGACGACCCGGCCGTGAGCATCGTCGTCGTAGCCAGCTACGACGACCATCATGCGCCGCAGGTCCTGCGCGCGCTCAAGGCCGGCCGCCACGTGTTCGCGGAGAAGCCGCTGTGCCTGTCCGAGAACGAGGCGCTCGACATTCGCGCAGCGCTGCAACGCGCGCCGGAACTCCGCCTGTCTTCGAACACGATCCTGCGCATGTCGCCTCGGTTCCGCGCCCTGCGCGACGAGATCGCCGGCGGCAGGATGGGCAAGGTCTTCTATGCGGAGGCGGACTACAACTACGGCCGCCTGCACAAGCTGACCGAGGGCTGGCGCGGCAGGATTCTTAACTACTCCGTCATGCTCGGCGGCGGAATCCACCTGGTCGACCTGCTGTTGTGGCTGCTGGGCACGGAGGTCGCGGAGGTCTGCGGCTACGGCAATTCCATCGCCGGGCGCGCGGCCGGAAGCGGCTTTGCCGGCCACGATTTATCGGCGGCGCTGCTGCGGTTTGCCGACGGGACCGTCGCCAAGGTGGCCGCCAATTTCGGCTGTGTGACGCCCCATTTCCACCGCCTCCTCGTCTACGGCACCCAGGCAACTTTCGAGAATGCGCTGCCGGACGCCTTGCGCTATGTATCCCGCGACCCCGCCACCCCGCCGGAGCGGATTTCCGCCGGCTATCCGGCCGTCGGCAAGGGCGATCTCGTGCCGGGTTTCGTCGATGCGGTCCTGCGGAGGGGGCGCGCGGTCGTGAGCGAACGAGACGTGTTTGCAGCCCTGGCGACGTGCTTTGCCATCGACAGAGCGATCGCGAGCGGCCGGCCGGAGCCGGTCCGCGAGCTTTGGAACGTGACCGGAGCGACAGCATGAGCCCCAGGCGAGAGGTGCCCTTCGGCAAGCCGATGATCGGCGATTCGGAGCGCGCGGCGGTCATGAACGTGCTGATGGGGACGCAGCTGGTGCACGGACCGGTCGCAAAGCAGTTCGAGGCCGATTTCGCGCGCTACGTCGGCGGTGGCTACGCCACCAGCGTCTCCTCGTGCACCGCCGGCCTTCACCTAGCCTATTTCTATCTGGGAATCGGCCCCGGCGACGAGGTGATCCTGCCGGCGCAGACCCACGTGGCGACGGCGCATGCGATCGAACTGACGGGCGCCACGCCCGTTTTCGTCGACTCGGAGCCGATGACGGGCAACATTGCGATCGGCGAGGTGGAAAAGCGCATCACGCCCCGCACCCGCGCGCTCTGCGTCGTGCACTATCTCGGCATGCCGCTCGACATGGACCGCATCAACCAGATCGCGCGCAAGCACGACTTGTTCGTCGTCGAGGACTGCGCGCTTGCGATCGGCTCGCGCTACCGCGGCGTCCATGCCGGTCTCCTGGGCGACATCGGCTGCTTCTCCTTCTATCCGGTCAAACACATCACGACAGGCGAAGGAGGCATGGTCGTGTCCCGACACGAGCACGTGATTCGCAAGATCGAGCGCCAGAAGGCGTTCGGCGTCGACCGGACGGTCGCGGAACGGAAGATCCCGGGCGTCTATGACGTCACCATGCTCGGGTTCAACTACCGCATGAACGAGATGGCCGCGGCCATCGGCATCGAGCAGATGAAGCGGGTCGACGGCTTCCTCGAGCGGCGAGCCCGCAATGCCGGCGTGCTGCGCGAGGCGCTCTCGGACGTCGGGGAAGTCTCGCTGCTGCAAGCCGGCGCGAACGAGTACACCCACAGCAACTACTGCATCGCCGCCGTCCTGAACGAGCCGACCGCGCGCCGGCGCGAGGGCATCATCGCGGAGGTCAACAAGGCAGGCGTCGGAACGAGCATCTACTATCCGATGGCCGTGCCGCATATGAGCTACTACAGGGAAAAGTACCGCACCAAGCCCGAGGACTATCCCGTCGCATCGGGCATCAGCAACCGCTCGATCGCACTGACCGTCGGACCGCATGCCGACGTGGACGACATGCGCTACATCGCGCACACGTTCAAGGATGCGATTGCCAGGACGAAGAGGACCTGATGGAACTTGCAGGCAAGCGCATCGCATTGATCGGCGGCGCCGGATTCATCGGACACAACCTGGCGCTCCGGCTGCGCGAGCTGGGCGCGGAACCGCACGTGGTCGACAGCCTCCAGGTCAACAATCTCGGCGCGTTCACCCACAACCTGAACGACAACCCCAACGCCAAGCTCTATGTCAGCTTCATCAATGACCGGCTCGACCTGCTGCGGCGCGCCGACATCCCGGTGCACATCGTCGACGCGCGCGACTATCAGCTGCTGTCGCGCCATCTCAACGTGATCGAGCCGCAGGTCGTGGTCCAGCTGGCGGCGATCGCGCACGCGAACCGAGCCAACAAGGATCCGTACAGCACGTTCGACCATTCCATGCGGACGCTGGAGAACGCGCTGGACTGCGTCCGCGACCGCAAGCCGCACTTCATCTATTTCTCGTCCTCGATGGTGTACGGCAACTTCGACGGGGAAGCCGTGACCGAGGACCGCCCGTGCAATCCGCTCGGCATCTATGGCGCCCTGAAGTACGCCGGCGAGAAGCTGGTGATCGCCTACAACCAGGTGTTCAACGTGCCCTACACCATCGTGCGGCCCTCGGCGCTCTATGGCGAGCGCTGCGTGAGCCGCCGCGTGGGCCAGGCCTTCATCGAGAACGCTCTGCGCGGCGAAGTCGTCACCGTGAATGGCGACGGAACCGACAGCCTCGACTTCACCAACATCGAGGACCTGATCGCGGGCATCGTCCTTTGCATGCGCAAGGACGCGGCGCAGAACCAGACGTTCAACCTGACCTACGGCAGCGCGCGCTCGCTCAACCAGATGGCCGAGATCCTGAAGCAGCATTTCCCGAACGTGAAGGTCGTGCATCACCCGCGCGATGCGCTGATGCCGGAGCGCGGCACGCTGAACGTCGGCAAGGCGCGCGAGCTTCTGGGCTATGCCCCGGCCTTCCCGCTGGAGCGCGGCTACGTCGCCTATATCCAGTGGTACAAGGCGCTCTATGCGAAGGCGCCGCACCTGTTCGACCTGCCGCACAATCCGCAACAAGCGCGCAATTGACGGCGATTCCCATCTGTGGCGTCGGGTTCGACGCCCTGCCCGACCACTGGCTCGGCGCCCTGCTGGGGCGGCCGGCCCTGCGCCTGGCCAGGTCGGACAGGCCCGCGACCGGCTGGATCGATCGCCTCTCCGTCGACGAGCTGTTCGTCACCGCGAAGCTGGCGACCAGCGAGGTGACAGCTTCCGTTGCGCTGCAGGCACTCGGCTTTCGCACGGTCGATGTCCTTCTCACCTTCGACGCCGCCGCGGTCGCTGCGCCCGGCGCCGATGCGCGCGTCCGCTTCGCCCGGCCGGCCGACCGCGATGGCGTGACCCGGATTGCCGGCAGCGCCTTCCAGTACACCCGCTTCCATCTGGACCCCGCCATTCCCGGCCCGCTTGCCGACCGGATCAAGGCGACCTGGGCCGGCAACTATTTCGACGGCGGCCGCGGCGACGGGATGGTCGTGGCGGAACGGGACGGCGCCATCGCCGGGTTTCTCCAGCTTCTATGGTCGGCCGACGGGAGCCAGCTGCTGATCGACCTGATCGCGGTTGGCCGCGACTCCGCGCGCCAAGGTCTGGCGCGTGCCATGATCGGCTTTGCCGCGGCGAGGGGCACCGGCGACGGCCGGCGGCCGGCATCGCTGGCGGTCGGCACGCAAGCGGCCAACATCCCGTCGGCGCGGCTGTACGAATCGCTCGGATTCCGCCTGAAACAGTCGCAATTCGTGCTACATCATCACGGCCGCGGAGGCCCCTACCCAGCGGGCGCTTGAGCCATGATGATCGGGAATATCGACCTTGCCAGGGACGTGCTGGTGGTTGCCGAGATCGGCAACAACCATGAAGGCGACATCGTGCTGGCCGAGGAGCTGGTGGGCCTGGCCGCAGGCGCCGGCGCACAGGCGGTCAAGTTCCAGACCATCGTGCCGGAGCGTCTGGTCGGTTCCGACCAGACGCAGCGGCTGCAGCAGCTCCGGCGCTTCGCCCTGTCGGAAGAGCATCATCGCCGGCTGGCCCGCGCCGCCCAGGCCGCCGGCGTCCTGTTCCTGTCGACCCCGTTCGACATCGGCAGCGTCGCCATGCTCGAGCCGCTGGTGCCGGCCTTCAAGATCGCCTCGGGCGACAATGACTTCGTCCCGCTGCTCGAAGCGGTCGCCGCCACCGGCAAACCCGTCCTGCTGTCGACGGGGATGGCGGACCTTGCCGTTGTCGCGGCATCGATGGGCGTGATCCGCCGCGCTTGGCACGAGTCGAACGCCGATCCGGGCCTGGTCCTGCTGCACTGCGTTTCGGCCTATCCCACGCCGGCGAACGAGGCGAACCTGCGCGCCATTCCGGCCCTGGCGGCCTTCGGAGAAACCGTCGGCTATTCCGATCACACGATCGGCGTGGGAGCCGCCCCGCTCGCCGTCGCGCTGGGCGCCCGCGTGATCGAAAAGCATTTCACGATCGCCCACGACCATTCCGACTTCCGCGATCACAAGCTCTCGGCCGATCCCGCCGAGATGCGCGAGCTGGTCGAGCGCGTGCGCGAGGCGAACGCGCTGCTGGGCGACGGTGTCAAGCGCGTGATGCCGGCCGAGACCGACACCGCCCGGGCGGCCCGGCGATCGATCGTCGCGAGCCGTGACCTGACCGCCGGGCATGTCGTCGCCTGGGGCGACCTGGCTTGGCTGCGGCCCGCGGGCGGCCTGGCGCCGGGACGCGAAGGGACCGTCCTTGGCCGGCGCTTGCGGCGGGCGGTCCCCGCCGGCACCCGGCTGACGCCCGACCTGCTCGACTGACGCCATGTGCGGGATTGCCGGCTACTTCGGCCCGAAGAAGCTTGCGGACGAGAAGCTCCGCGCCACGCTCGCGCTGATGCGGCGCCGCGGCCCCGACGCCGCGGACCAATGGCATCACGCGACGCCGGAAGGCTGGCACGTCCACTTCCTGCACACGCGCCTCGCCATCATCGATCTCGACCCCCGCGCGAACCAGCCCTATGCCTGCGGCCGGGGTGTCCTGTCCTACAACGGCGAACTTTACAACTATCAGGAGCTGCGCGCGCCGCTCCTGGCCCGAGGCGTCCCGCTCGCGACGACGTCCGACACGGAGATTCTCGCCCTGCTGCTGGCGCAGGGCGGTCCCCAGGCGCTCGAAGCCTGCGAGGGCATGTGGGCCTTCAGCTGGTTCGACACCAAGACATCCGAGCTGGTGCTGGCGCGCGACCGCTTCGGCGAGAAGCCGCTCTACTATTGCCGCGACGGCGAGGCGATCTACTTCGGCTCGGAGATCAAGCTCCTGTTCGCGCTGATGGGCCGGCGCCTGCCCGTGGACCTCGACCACCTG
This sequence comes from uncultured Rhodospirillaceae bacterium, assembly GCA_964557415.1. Lineage (GTDB taxonomy): Bacteria > Pseudomonadota > Alphaproteobacteria > JAEULC01 > JAEULC01 > JAEULC01. The sequence continues at coordinate 10,800 of CAZLBB010000027.1, read as the reverse complement.
AAGCGCTACCTCGTCAACGGCTACAAGGCGCTCTACAAGACCCGGGCGACGTTCTTCCACGGCGCTGCCGAGGTGCCGGCGGGCCATTGCCTTACCGTCCGCCCGGGCGGGCGGACCGACCATTGGCCGTACTGGCGCCCGTCCTTTCCGCCGCCCGACCCCATGTCCTATGAACAGGCGGTCACCGGCGCGCGCGAGCGCCTGATCCGCTCGGTCGAGCTGCGCCTGCGCGCGGACGTGCCGATCGCCTTCTGCCTGTCCGGCGGCGTCGACTCGCCGGCGCTGATCGCCATCGCCAAGCGCCTGCTGGGCTACGACGTCCACGGCTTCACGATCATGAACACCGATGCGCGCTACGAGGAGCGCGACATGGTGGAGCTCGTGGTCCGCGACCTTGCCCTGCGCCACACGCCGATCGCGCTGGAGACGGAGAACTTCCTGCCCAACCTGCGCGAGCTGGTGCGCTATCACGATTCTCCGGTCCACACGATCACCTATTACGCGCAGTGGCGCCTGATGTCGGCGGTGAAGGCGGCGGGCTACAAGGTCGCGATCAGCGGCACCGGCGCCGACGAGCTGTTCAGCGGCTACTACGACCATCACAACGCCTATCTTGCCGCCATGGCCGCAAGCGATCCGCTACGCCATGGAGAGGCCTTGCGCGAATGGCGCGCGGACGTCGCGCCGATCGTGCGCAACCCGTACCTGCAGGATCCCGACTACTTCATCCGGCAGCCGCTGGCCCGCGACCACATCTACCTGGATGCCGACCGCTTCGCGGCGATGCTGGTGCGGCCCTGGCACGAGGGGTTTTCCGAGGTCTTCTACACCAGCCCCCTGCTCCGGAACCGCATGGCGAACGAGCTGTTCCACGAGAGCGTGCCGGTGATCCTGCACGACGACGACCTGAACGCGATGTACTTCTCGATCGAGAACCGTTCGCCCTACCTCGATACCGCCCTGTTCGACTGGTGCCAGCGCATCCCGACGCGCCACCTGGTGCGCGCAGGACGCGCCAAGGCGGTGCTGCGCGACGCGGCGCGCGGGCTGGTGCCGGACGCCGTGCTCGACAATCCGCGCAAGGTCGGCTTCAACGCGCCGCTGCTGGACTATCTCGACCTCGGCTCCAACAGCGTGCGGCAGGAGCTGCTGGCCGACGGCCCCGTGTTCGACCTGATCCGCCGCGACGCGATCGAGCCGCTGCTGGACCGGCCGAGCCTCGCCAACAGCGAAAGCAAGTTCCTGTTCAACTTCATCAACGCGCGGCTCTTCCTCGAGGACTTCGCGGCATGAGATGGTGCCGCACGTGCATCCTGCCCGACACGCGGCCGAACCTTGTGCTCGATGCCACCGGCCAGTGCAACGCCTGCCGCAACCACCAGAGCAAAGACTCGATCGACTGGGCGGGACGCGGGGCGGCGCTCAAGGACGTCGTCGCCGCGGCCCGGGCCGGATCGTCCCGCTATGACTGCGTGGTCCCGGTCTCCGGCGGCAAGGACAGCACGTGGCAGACCGTCAAGTGCATCGAACTCGGCCTGAAGCCCCTTGCCGTCACCTGGCGTCCGCCCGGGCGGACCGCCATCGGGCAGCGCAACCTCGACAACCTCGTCTCGCTCGGCGTCGACCATATCGACTTCACCGTCAATCCGCGGGTCGAGCGCGCGCTGACCCTGCGCGGCTTCGAACGATGCGGGTCGACCGCCATCGCCATGCACCTGGCCTTGTTCGCCATCCCGATGAACATCGCGGTGCGCTTCGGCATTCCGCTGGTGGTCTGGGGCGAGAACTCGGCCTTCGAGTACGGCAATGCGGCGGAGGCGCATACCGGCTTCGCGCTGGACGGCACGTGGCTCAGGACCTACGGGGTGACGCACGGCACGACCGCGGCGGATTGGGTCGGCGACGGGCTCGGCGCCCGCGACCTCGCCGCCTACGCCTGGCCGAGCGACGGCGAGCTCGACGCCGCCGGCGTGCGCGCGATCTTCCTCGGCTACTACCTGCCCTGGGATCCCCAGGAAACCTATCGCGTTGCCCGCGACCACGGCTTCCGCGAGGACGACGCGCCGCGCACCGGCCACTACGCCTTCGCCGACATCGACGACGAGTTCATTTCGCTGCACCACTGGATGAAGTGGTACAAGTTCGGCTTCACGCGGCTGTTCGACAACCTGTCGCTCGAGATCCGCAACGGCCGGCTGAGCCGCAGCGACGCCGTGACCCGCGTCCGGGCGGCGGGCGACCAGACGCCTCACCGCGACATCGCCGCGTTCTGCGCCTATGCCGGGATCGGAGTCGACCGCTTCCACGCCATCGCCGAGAGGTTCCGCAACCCGGCGGTGTGGAAGCGGCGCCCGGACGGCGTGTGGTACATTCCCGGATTCCTGATCGAGGACTGGGCCTGGGGATGAAGTTCACCGAGAAATCGCCGCCGCGCCGGTTCGCCGTCGGCAATGCGGTGCGGTTCGAGATGCGCGACTGCGGCACGCTGTCCCTCGATCCGGACGAGCAGGTCACCCTGGTCACCGACAAGGGCGCCGAGTACGACGTCGCCCGCAAGGACTGGGGCTTCTACGCCACGCCGTCGCTGAACGGCCGGCTCGAAGCCTTCGGGCTGCGCGGCGTGCTGATCCGCAACGTCGCGACCGGCCGCTATTTCGTCCTCCTGGTCGAGCGCGGCCGCGAGGCGTCGTTCGACGCCTATGCGGCGCAGGAGCGGCTGGAAGTCGTGGCTTGGCTCGACAGCACCGCGGCGTTGGACGCATTGCGGGCCCGCTTGCGGGGCGGCGCGTGAGCGGACCCAGGCCGACGCTGCGCTGCCCGTGCGGCGACCGGCATCTGGCCGCCGCGTTCGCCTATGACGCGCCGCCGCCGGGCGAGACGCGCTTCGACCTGGGCGGCGCGCGCTACGCCCGGCGCTACGACCGCTGCACCCTGTGCGGGCACTGGTTCTCGCGCCACGACCTCGATCTTCGCCGGCTCTACGCGCAGAGCTACGTCGACGCCACCTATGGCGGACCCGAGGGCTTGCGCGCCCGCTTCGAGCGCATCAGCGCGCTGCCGGCCGACCGGTCCGACAACGCAGGCCGCGTTGCCCGCGTTCAGGCCTTCGCGGCAGCGCGCTTCGGCGGATCGGCTTCCAGGCTTCGCCTGCTCGACGTCGGCGCCGGCATCGGCGTGTTCCCGGCGGCGATGAAGGCGGCCGGATGGAGCGTCGTCGCGCTCGAGCCGGACCCGCGCAATGCCGAGCATCTGCGCCGCGTGGCGGGCGTCGAGGCGCTGACGACGCCGATCGAGGCGCTCGATGCGCGCTCCGCCGGCCGGTTCGACGCGATCACGTTCAACAAGGTGCTCGAGCACGTCGAGGATCCCGTCGCCATGCTGGCCGCGGCCCGCCCGCTGCTGGCGCCGGGCGGATTCGTCTATGTCGAGCTGCCCGACGCGGAGGCGGCGGCTTCGGAGGGCCCGGAGCGGGAGGAGTTCTTCATCGAGCACCATCACGTGTTCTCGACGGCTTCCCTGGCGCAGCTTGCCGCGCGCGCGGGAATGCTGCCGATCCTTGTCGAGCGCCTGCGAGAGCCGTCGTCCAAGTTCACGCTGCGGGCGCTCCTCGATCGACCCGGCGTCGGGGATGTCCCGGGCACCCGATGAATCGCGGTGGCAACGGCATCCAGGCGTTCGTCGTCGGAGCGCAACGTGGCCGGCGACGCCTCGACAACGCCCAGAGCGCGCCACCGGCGCTGCGCGGCGTTTCCGGCGACGAAACCATCCTCGACTGGTTGCTTCACGCCCTGCACGACAACGACATCACCCAGATCACCTATGCCGGCGGCTACCACATCGAGAAGGTGATCGCGCGCTATCCGGAGCTGTCCTACCAGTTCGTGCCCGACTGGGCGACAATCGGCGAGCTCGCGCTGGCGCATCGGCTGCTGCCCGACCAGCCGGCGGGCGATGTACTGCTGGTCCAGGGCGATCTGGTCGCGCTGCCCGCCGCCATTGCCAAAGTGCTGGCAAGCAGTGGCGAGGCCGTCGTTGCCACGTACGGCAAGAATGCGCAGTTCGCCCGCATCGTTCTGATCCGCCGCAACGCGATCGCGCGCCTGAAGGCGGCGATCGCCGCGCAGGCGAAGCAGCCGGCCGGCACGAGCCTGTTGCTCGCGATCCGCGGCCAGAACGCGGTGACGTGCCGTGACGTCGACCTCTCGGACCTGGCCGCCCCTGTCGACGACCAGATGGCCGCTTACAGGATCGTGTTCGCCGGCAAGGGCCGCACGCTGGAGCAGATCCGGCCGCTGCTCAAGGGCGCGACCGTGCTCGACCTTGTCCGCCTCGCGGTTGCGCGCTGGCATGCCGACCGCAAGGCCTGTCTCGCGGCGATCCGCAACAACCTCGCCGCTCCCGTCCTGATCGTCCGCAGCAGCACGGCCGCGGAGGATTCGCTGACCAGCTCGCAGGCCGGGCACTTCCTGAGCGTCGGTGGCGTGCCGCGCGACGACGACGCCGCGCTCGCGGCGGCCATCGACCAGGTGGTCGCCAGCTACGGCCGGTCGAACCGAGTCCCGAGCGATGACGACGAGGTGCTGGTTCAGCCGTTCGTCTCCGGCCTGGCGGCGTCCGGCGTGCTGCTGACGCGCGACATCGACACCGCCGCGCCGTATTTCGTCGTCAGCCTGGACGGAACGACGGGCCGCGCCGACGCGGTCACGTCGGGCGCGGACGCGCGAATCGAGACCCATTACACGTCCTGGAACGCCGACGCGTCGGCGCCAGCGCCGGCTGTCGGCAAGGCGATCGAACTGGCGCGCGAGCTGATGCGGCTCACGGGTCTCGATGCCCTGGACATCGAGTTCGCCCTGTCGCGCGACGACGAGCTGTACCTCCTTCAGGTCAGGCCGTTCGCGGTACGACAGGCCTTCGCTCTTGCGGACGACGACCTGCTCGACGCCGTGGACGATTCACGCCGCTTTGTGCGCGTCGCATCGTCGCCCGCGCCGTTCCTCCTCGGTCGCTCGACGCTCCTGGGGACCATGACCGACTGGAATCCCGCGGAGATGATCGGTCTGGCGCCGACGGCGCTCGCCCTGTCGCTGTACCAGCGCCTGATCGGCGATCTCAGCTGGGCAGAGGCGCGAGCGGCGATCGGCTACCGCGACGTGCGGCCGGTTCCGCTGGTCGTATCGGTCGGCGGCATTCCCTACGTGGATATCCGCGCAAGCCTGAATTCGCTGCTTCCAGCCGGACTCGACGACGCGATCGGCGCCGCGTGGATCGACAATTGCATGGCGAGGTTGAAAGCCTGCCCGTGGCTTCACGACAAGCTCGAGTTCGACGTCACGCTGACCTGTCTCGACGCGGACGTCGCAAGGGCGATGCACCGTCTCGAGGCGGCCGGGCTGACCTCGGGCGACGCCGCGCACTTCGCGGCGGCGCTGCGGGCCCTGACGAACCGCGTGGTGGCCGATGCGCCTGCGTCGATCTCGGCCCGGCTCGGCAGCGTCATGGGCCTCGAGAGCGCCCGGCGGCGCCTGCTGGCGCAGCCCGGCGACCCGATCCGGGCATTCGCTTCGGCCCGCGCTCTGCTCGAGCGATGTCGCACGGACGGGGTCGTCCCGTTCGCCGTCCTCGCGCGCTACGCGTTCGTGGCGCTCGCGCTGCTCCGCTCGCTGCGGGCAGTCGGGGCGCTGGGCGAGGACGACGTCGAGTCGTTCATGCGCGCCGTGCCGACCGTCGCCGGCGAGTTCTCCCGCGACATACGGGCGTTCGCTTGCGGTCGCGTGCCGCGCGACGTCATGATCGCCCGCTACGGACACCTGCGGCCCAGCACCTACCAGATCACGTCGCCGTGCTACGCCGCAGCACCCGACCTCTTTTTCGCGACCCGGCAGGGCGCCGACACCCTTGTTTGCGAGCAGGACCCGGCCGAGCCGATCGCCATCCTCGAGCGCCGCGCGGCCGCGGTCGACCGTGCGCTGGCAGCCGCGGGGCTCGAGTTCGACCATCGCCAGCTCGCCGGCTTCGCCGCGGCCGCGATCAGCGGCCGCGAGCGCGCCAAGTTCGAGTTCACCAAGAACCTGAGCTTTGCCTTGGAGCGGATCGCCGAGGGAGGCGCCTTTCTCGGCCTCGATCGCGAGACGATGGCGCACCTGCCGGTGGAGACGATCCTGCGGCTCGCCACGGACGGGCACGGCAAGGCGGAAATCAGCCAGCTTCGCCGCAACGCGTCGTTCAACGAGAAGAAATGGCGCATCACAAAGGCGTTGCGGATGCCCGATCTGATTCTCGGCGAATCCTCGGTCGGTTCGTTCAAGTATCCGGAGGGGCAGCCGAACTTCATCACGCGCCACCGGGTCGTCGCGCCGGCGGCCGTGGTCGAGGGCATGCCGCGGGGCGACCTGAGCGGCAAGATCGTGCTGATCCAGGCGGCGGATCCGGGATTCGACTGGATCTTCTCCTATCGCCTGGCCGGGCTCGTGACGCAGTTCGGCGGCGTGGCGTCGCACATGGCCATACGGGCGATGGAATTCGACCTGCCCGCGGCCATCGGCTGCGGCGCGAGCCTGTTCAACCAGCTGGCAAAGGCGGCTACAATCGAGCTGGATTGCGCCAACCGGAAGATCGTCCCGGCAAATCAATGAGAATCGCGGTTTCCATGCGCGTCGTCGAGAACGCCGGCTACCATGAGTGGCGCGACGCGGTGAGCCACGACTGGATCGTCTTTCTGACCGCCGTCGGCATCGAGCCGATCCTCGTCCCGAACATGCTGCCGGAACCGGAGCGCTTTCTGGCGTCGATGGCACCCCGGGGAATGATCCTGATCGGGGGCGACGATCCGGACCCGGCACTGGCCTGCATGGCGCAATCGCCGCGGCCCGATGGCGGCGACCCACGCGTCCAGCGCGACTGGACCGAGGCGCGCATGCTGGCTCACGCGCTCACGCACCGCCTGCCGGTGCTCGGCGTGTGCCGGGGCCTGGAGACGATCAACCTGTTCTTCGGCGGCGCCGTCCGGCCCGACATCGAGAGCCTGACCGGGGAGAAGCACGTGGCGCAGTGCCATGAGGTCCGCCTGTCCGGCCCATGGCTGGGCCGGGAATCCGGCACGGCGATCCGCGTCAACAGTTTCCACCGCCAGGGCGTCCGTGGCGACGACCTGGCGCCGGGCCTGTCCTGCCTCGCGTCCACCGAATCCGGAGTGGTCGAAGGCCTGGTCCATCGCGAGCTGCCGATCGCGGCGGTGCAATGGCATCCCGAGCGTGCGCAGTCCGATACCGAGTTCGACCGGCGCCTGTTCAACGAATGCCTGCAACTGACCGGCTGATCATCCTGGCGGCCGGCACGGGCAGCCGGCTGCGCCCGCTCACGGATGACCGCCCCAAATGCCTCGTGCCGCTGCTCGGCCGGCCTCTGCTCGACTGGCAGATCGAAGCGGCGGGGCGCGCCGGCGTGCGCGACATCGTCGTCGTCGGCGGCCATTGCGCCGACCGCCTGCCCGGGCGCGGTTTCAAGGTCGTCGTCAACGACGCGTATGCCGCCACCAACATGGTGCACAGCCTGTTCACGGCGCGCGCCGAGTTCGGCGACGGGTTCCTGCTGGCCTACGGCGACATCGCCTATCGCGCGGCCGTGCTGCGCGCCGTCAACGAGGCCGATGGCGCCATCGCCGTCGCGGTCGATCGCGACTGGCGCGCCTACTGGTCGCGGCGCTTCGACGACCCGCTGAGCGACGCGGAAACCCTGGGCATCGGCTCGAACGGCACGATCTGCGACATCGGCCGCAAGCCCGCCGGGTATCACGAGATCCAGGCGCAATACATCGGCCTGATGCGCTTCGACCGAAGCGGCGTGCGCGCGCTGACGGAAACCTACGACGATCTGCTCGCCGCCGGGCCGCAGGCGCGGCTGTCGGGCCGCCCGTTGACGAAGGCCTACATGACCGACTTCCTGCAGGAGTTGATCCGGCGCGGTTTCGCGCTCACGCCGGTCTATATCGACGGCGGCTGGGTCGAGATCGACAGCCGGCGCGACCTCGACGTCGCCGAGGCGTATGCGCGCGCGGGACGGCTCGACGGATGAACGCGATGCGCAAGGTCTTCCGGCACGAGGACAACGCCGGCTACTGGGACCGGCGGTGGCGCGAAGCCGCGGAGGACCGCGACTTCGCCGACCTGTCGATCTATCCGATCCGCTACGCGGAGATGGTCGTGGGTGCCCCCGGCCCGAGGATTCTCGAGATCGGCTGCGGTCTGGGCCGGGTGCTGAAGCACTATTTCAGCCGCGGGCATTCGATCGTGGGGATCGAGCGCAGCAAGGTCGCGGTCGATCGCATCGCCGACGCGCGCGCGGGCATCGAGGTGCTCCAGGCCTCGGCCGAGGCCCTGCCCTTCGCCGCCGGCAGCTTCGACATCGTGCTGGCGTTCGGCGTATATCACAATATCGAGAACGGCATGGAGGCGGCGATCGCCGAGCTGGCGCGCGTCCTGCGCCCCGGCGGCAGGTTCTGCGTGTCGATGCGGCCGGACAACCTGGAGATGCGCCTGAACGAGCACGTGTGGCGCCTGCGCACGCACGGACGCGGCAGGTCCGAGCCGCGCTTCCACAAGTGGCTGACGCCGCCGGGCCCCTTCTCGCGTCTCCTCGCGCGCCACGGCCTGGCGGTCGAAAGCGTGCATTTCGCGCGCAACATGTCGATCCTTTACCGCCTGCCGTTCCTGCGCGACCGCACCGCGCGGCGCGGGTCGGAAACCGACCGGCGCTCGATGGGCTATCGCCTCAACGCCGTCGGGCGCCTTCTGGACGGGCTGCTGCGCCGGCTTGCGCCCTACCAGATGTGCAACGTGCTGGTTTTCATCGGCCGGCGGGAGGCGGCGCGATGATCGTGTGGGTCACGGGCCTCGCCGGTGCCGGAAAGACGACGATCGGCCGCGAAGTCCACGCGCTGCTGCGGGCGCGCAATCTCGCCACCGCCTTCCTCGACGGCGACGACGTGCGCGAGATCATGGGCGGCGACCTGGGCCATACGCGCGATGACCGCTATCGCAACGCCTGGCGCATCTGCCGGCTGTGCCGCTATCTCGACCGGCAGGGCATCGACGTGGTCTGCTCCGTGCTCTCCATGTTCCAGGAGCACCGCGACTGGTGCCGCGCCAACTGCAGCGACTACTTCGAGGTGGCGATCACCGTCGACCTCGACGTGCTGCGGGCGCGCGACCAGAAGGGGCTGTACTCGGGCGCCGCCGCCGGCCGGATCAAGAACGTCGTCGGCGTCGACCTGCCGTTCGACCCACCGGTGCGCGCCGACCTGCTGATCGACAATTCGGCGCCGGCCACCGACTTCCGCGCCATGGCCGCCCGCATCGTGGCGGCCATCGATGCGCGCGCCGGCCGGCCATGACCGGCTATCCCTATTGCGGCCCGGCGATGCTGGAGCGTTCCGAGCACTACATGTTCTCGCCGTACGGGGGCGCCGCCCTTCTTGACGCCTGGCGCGCCAGCCGGCAGGGGTTCGACCCGGAGCGGGCGGCCGCGGCGACCGCCGGGCTGCTGGCCGCCACGGCGGGCGCGGCCGGGGGCGACGACGCCGGCGCGGTGCGCCAGGGGCCGGGTCGCCGGGCGATCGCGACCCTGCCGATCCTCGACGCCATGGTGGCCCTGGCCGTCCGGGCCGAGCGGGGGCCCGGCTTCGACCGCTGGCTGGACGTGTTCCACCGCAAATTCGAGGTGGCGAAACGCCTGCGGGCCGGGTACAGCCATGACCTGAAGGGCCAGGGCGGCCATGCCGACTGGTCCGTCTACCCTCGCCTGGGCTACCTCCTTGCCTCGGGCGCCGCGCTCGACCGGGACATGCGCCGATTGAATGCTCTGCTCAAGGCGAACGACCTCGCCCTGTCCGTTCCCGCCGGAGGCTTGGACCGGATCGGCTCGGCATGCCTGGCCGTCGCAGCGGCGTGCGAAACGGCCGCCGTGGCAGCGCTCTGCGCCCGCCTCGGCCTGGACACGCCCGGATGACGATGCGCCTTCTGCCGGCGGTCGGCTTCCTCGCCGCGGGGACCTCGCGGTCGATGGCCTATGTCGCCGCCATGGACCGGGCCGGCATCGCCCCCGGGGCGGCCATCGTGCTCGACGCCGGTGCTTCCCTGACGGACGAGCTGGTCGCGGCGCTCGGCCATCTGGGGATTCCCTCGACCCGGATTGCGACGGCCGACATCAACGCCCAGGCCGTGATCGACGCGGTCGCGGCCTCGGCGTGGCGCGACGTCGTGGTGTCGAGCCCGCCCGGCGCCATTCTCCGCCGGCCGCTCCTCGAGACCGGACGCCGCTTCGTTCATGTCCATCCCGGACTCCTGCCCGACTATCGCGGCAGCACCACGATCTACTATTCCCTGCTCGAACGCGGCGAGGTCCATGCGACCGCGCTTCGCCTCGACGAGGGGATCGACACCGGCCCCGTTCTCCTCGCGCGCTCCTTCGCGCCGCCCGCCGACCGCAGGACGATCGACCGCGAGTTCGATCCGCAGATCCGCGCCGCCGTGCTCGAGGACGTGCTGCGGGCGCTGGCCGGCCCGCAGGGGCTGGCCGAACGCGCCCAGCCGGAAGGCGCGGGCCGCGTCCACTACATCATCCATCCCGTGCTCAAGCACATTGCCATCCTGGCCGGCGAGCCGGCCAGCCGCAGGAACGAACACAAGGTGTCATGACTTCACCCAGACCGATCTTCGGCACGGGCCTGGCGCGCTCCGGCGGCGGCCTCTACAGCAGCCTGCTCACGGCGCACCCGCAGATGATGGTGGCGATCTGCCCCTC
>CAZLBB010000026.1:0-51866 GCA_964557415.1 uncultured Rhodospirillaceae bacterium | reverse complement strand
CCGCGGGCTTCGCCGCCGGCGCGACCGGCGCGGCGGCGGCGGGGCCGGCGGCCGGCGGCTTGGCAAAGACCTGCTTGGCCGCTTCAGGCGACAAGGGCTGAAGGCCGGCCGTCGCCACCATCTCCGGCGGCTTGGTATAGATGTGCATCTCGTGGTGCACGCCGGAGGTCTGGATCACCACCCCCGCCACCGCGCCCACCGCCACGCCGGCCACCGTTCCAATCAGAAAAGTCTTCATTTTCAACCCTCACCCCGAATCTGGGCGGGCATTATCGGGAACGGCCTGCGGCAAGGCAAGGCTGGCTGCGATCGCCCGACGGGCACCGGGCAAAGCCGGCCTGCTTCCGGCCGTGGCCGCCAGGGCGCCTTTAAACCTTCATTAAGGCCCCAACCGGTAGCATCCCGGCGATGCTATCGATGCCAGGGCTCCATATCGGTCGACACCGCCGGGCCCGCCGGTATCGGCGACCGCGGTTCGCCAGGAGGGCTTGAGCGGGAATGTCTCTGCTGATGGAGCATGTTCTCAGCGAAGCAGACGTAGCCCGGTTGCTCACGGACCGGTCCGCGGAGACGCGCGTCGTGACCGCGGGAAAGATCGCGGGCGAGTTCGTGAACGGCCGTCTCGGCGCGCGCGAGCGCGCGATCGCCGTCGAGATCTTCCGCATCATGGTGCAGGACGCCGAGCTGCGCGTCCGCCTGACGCTCAGCGAGCAGCTCAAGTATTGCGCCGACCTGCCGCGCGACGTGGCCCGCACGCTCGCCAACGACGTCGAGCAGGTGGCGCTGCCGATGCTCGAGTACTCGACCGTCCTGACCGACGGCGACCTGATCGAGATCATCGCCAGCCTGAGCCGCGCCAAGCAGCGCGCCATTGCCCGTCGCTCGCTGGTGTCGACGGCCGTTTCGGCCGCGCTGGTGGACCAGGGCGACGCCGAGGTGGCCGCGCAGCTGGTCGCCAACCACGGCGCCGCCATCGAGGAACACGACCTGCTGAAGCTGGTCGAGACGCACGGTGCCGACGATGCCGTGATGCATTCGCTGATCGACCGCAGCGAGCTGCCGCTGGCCGTGGCCGAGAAGCTGGTTCACCGCGCCTCGGAAGAGATGCGCCGGCGCCTGGTCGAGCGGCACAACCTCGCCGACTGGCTTGCCGAGCAGCTGGCGCGCCAGAGCCGCGAGAAAGTCACCGTCGGCATGCTGACCCCGGGCATCGACGATGCCGAGGTCGAGGGCATCGTCGATCATCTGCGCGCCAACGGCCGCCTGACGCCGTCGCTGCTGCTGCGCGCGCTGTGCGAGGGCGATCTGCGCTTCTTCGAGGCCGCGATGGCGGCGCTGGCCGGGATTCCCTGGCTCAACGCCAGCCGGCTGATCCACGACGCGGGCCCGCGCGGCCTTGCCGCCCTGTGCCGCGCCGCCGGCATGCCGGACAACCTCTATCCCGCCTTCCACGCCGGGTTGCAGGTGATCCGCGAGACCGACTTCGACGGCGCCGACGCCGACCGCGAGCGTCGCGCCCGGCGCGCCATCGAGCGCATGGTGACGCAGGTCGAGCTGATTCCCGAGTTCGGCTCGGGTAACCTCGAATACTTCCTCGCCAAGATGGCCGATCTGCCGCGCTCCGCGGCGGCCTGTACAGGCTAGCGGCCGGATCGGCGGCGGGCCTCCCGCCTCTTTTTTGACCGTCTTCAGAAGCCGCGCGTAAGCGCGTCCTGCGCCCGCGCTTGATTGCGCTGTCTCGATATGGGATGCATTGCGCTCCATGCCGGGCTGGCCGCGACTTGCACGCGTAGCCGTCGCAGGGCGCAAGACCGCGCGAGTCGCCAAGACCGGCGTCAAGGGGAGGATGGATCGATGAGTTTCCGGAGACTTGGTCGTGGATTCCTGTCGGCGGCGCTTGCCGGCGCCGCCGTTCTTGCGCTCGGCGCCCCGGGAGCCGACGCGCAGGACAAGAAGGTGCGCGTCGCGCTCGCCAGCACCTATCCCGGCAGCATGACGCAGCTCGGCACGCTCGGCATCGCCATGACGCAGAAGCTGGCGAAGGTTTCGAACGGCAGCATCGACATGAAGTTCAACGAGCCCGGCGCGCTCGTGCCGGCGCTGCAGATCTTCGACTCGATCTCGACCGGCGCGCTCGACGCCGGCTGGTCGACACCGGGCTACTGGACCGGCAAGGACATCGCCTTCGCCATGTTCGGCTCGGTGCCGTTCGGCCCCAGCGCCGGCGAGTACCTGGCCTGGATCTACTACGGCGGCGGGCACAAGCTGCTGGACGAGCTGTACGGCAAGTACAAGATCAAGTCGTTCATCTGCGGCCTGATCGCGCCCGAGGCCTCGGGCTGGTTCCGCAAGGAAATCAAGACCGTCGAGGACCTCAAGGGCCTGAAGATGCGCTTCTTCGGCCTGGGCGCCAACGTCATGCAGAAGCTGGGCGTGTCGACGCAGCTCCTGGCCGGCGGCGAGATCTACCAGGCGCTGCAGCTGGGCACCATCGACGCCACCGAGTTCTCGATGCCGGCGATCGACCTGTCGCTCGGCTTCCATCAGGTCGCCAAGCACTACTACTTCCCGGGCTGGCACCAGCAGTCGACGCTGTTCGACCTGATGTTCAGCGAGAAGAAGTGGAACGAGCTGTCGCCGACGCAGCAGTACCAGGTGCAGATGGTCTGCGGCGACAACATCCGCGAGGGCTTCGCCGAGGGCGAGGCGATCCAGGTGAAGGCGCTGGAGGAGCTGAAGTCGAAGGGCGTGCAGATCCACCAGTGGTCGCCCGAGATCCTGGCCGCCATGCGCAAGGCCTGGGACGAGGTGGTGAAGGAGCAGTCGGAGAAGAGCGCCGAGTTCAAGAAGGTCTACGACTCCTACGCCTCCTTCCGCAAGAACTACGCGATCTGGCGCGACATCGGCTACCTGAAGCAGTAGCCGGCGCCCACGAAGAGAAGAACGGCCGCGATCGGGCGGCGGCGGGTCAGGTCCGACAACCCGCCGCCGCCCGCGTGCGTCAAGAGGGGACGAACAGGGGGACCTCATGCACGGCTTGCTGAAGGCGAGCGACGGCATCAATGCGACCTTGACCATGATCGGCAAGATCGCCGGCTGGCTGTTCCTGGCCAACATGCTCGTGATCTGCTTCGACGTGATCACGCGCCGCATCGGCTACCAGCTGCCCGACATGGGATCGACCCGGCTGCAGGAGATGGAATGGCACCTGCACGCGGCGCTGTTCGCCATGTGGCTCGGCCTCACCTACGTGCGCGACGGCCATGTGCGCATCGACGTGTTCGTCACGGGCTTGAAGGAGCGCACGCGGCAGTGGATCGAGCTGATCGGCTGTTTTGTCTTCGCCCTGCCCTATTGCGCCGTCGTGATCTATTTCGGCTGGGATTTCTTCCTGCGCGCCTACGACCAGAACGAGGCGTCGGATGCGCCCACCGGCCTGCCGATGCGCTGGATCATCAAGCTGGTCTTGTTCATCGGCCTGCTGCTCCTGGCCGGCGGCGTGGCCTCGGTCGCGATGCGTCGGATCGTCTACCTGTTCGGCCCAGCGGCACTGAGGCCCGCCGTCGAAAAGCACTGATCCCGCCGCGCGGCCACAGGGGCTTTCATCATGACCGATTTCATCATCGACCATCTGTCGCTGATCATGTTCTTCGTGCTCGCGTTCATCCTGTTCTGCGGGTACCCGGTGGCATTCGTGCTCGGCGGCGTCGGCCTCGGCTTCGGCGTGGTCGGCATGTATTTCGACGTCTTCAACGCCGTCCAGTTCTTCAACATCCTGCCGCGCATCTTCGGCTCGGTCGCCGCCAACCAGGTGCTCGTCGCCGTGCCGATGTTCATCTTCATGGGCACGATGCTCGAGCGCACCGGTGTTGCCGACGACCTGCTGCACTGCCTGCAGGTTCTGCTGCGCCGCGTGCCGGGCGGGCTAGCCATGTCGGTGACGCTGATGGGCACGATCATGGCGGCCTCGACCGGCATCGTCGGCGCCTCGGTCGTGATGCTGACCCTGATCGCGCTGCCGGCGATGATGGCGCGCGGCTACAACAAGGAGCTGGCGGTCGGCACCATCGCCTCGGCCGGCACGCTCGGCATCCTGATCCCGCCCTCGATCATGCTGGTGATCATGGGCGACCTGCTGCAGGTGCCGGTCGGCGCGCTGTTCGCCGCGTCCACCCTGCCGGGCCTCAGCCTGTCGCTGCTGTACATCGCCTTCATCGGGGTCATGAGCTTCATCATGCCGCATTTCGCCCCGCCGCTGCCGGCCGACATCGGCCCGAAGACGGCGGGCGAATTCTGGGCGATGATCGGCAAGAGCTTCGTGCCGCCCACCTTCCTCATCTTCATGGTGCTGGGCTCGATCTTCTTCGGCTTCGCCACGCCGACCGAGGCCTCGGGCGTCGGCTCGCTCGGCGCCCTGATCATCGCCGCGGCCAAGCGGCGCCTCAGCCTGAAGACGCTGCAGGAGGTGCTGGAGAGCGCCGCGCTCACCAACGGCATGGTGTTCTTCATCTTCTTCGGCGCGACCGTGTTCTCCTACGTGTTCCGCGCGCTGGGCGGCGACCACCTGGTGGTCGAGCTGCTCGAGCGGATGGGCATCAACACCGGCTGGGAGATCCTGGTCTTCCTGATGGTGCTGGTGTTCTTCCTCGGCTTCTTCTTCGACTGGGTCGAGATCTGCCTGATCGTGCTGCCGATCTTCGCCCCGATCCTGCAGAAGGTCAGCTTCGCCGACTACATCGGCAGCGAGAAGCGCGCCTTCCTCACCTGGTTCGCCGTGCTGTGCGCCACCAACCTGCAGACTGCGTTCCTTACGCCGCCTTTCGGCTTCACGCTCTTCTACATGAAGGGGACGGTGCCGCCCGGCGTGACCATGGGCCATATCTACCGCGGCATCATCCCCTTCGTGCTGCTGCAGCTGACCGGCCTGGCGCTGGTGATGATCTTCCCGTCGGTGGCGCTGTGGCTGCCGCGCTGGATGGGCGTGCTGGACTGAGGCCGCCCGCCGCGCCGAAGAACTGACGGCCGCACGGGGTTGCGGCAGAATGGCCGCATGGCCATGCTTTCCGACCGCTTCGCCTGGGGCAGCCGCAGCTTCGTGATGGGCATCCTCAATGTCACGCCGGATTCCTTCTCCGGCGACGGCGTCGTGCGCGCCGGCGGCGGCTGGCTCGACTTGGCCGTGGCCCAGGCCAGGCGCTTCGCGGCCGACGGCGCCGACATCATCGACATCGGCGGCGAGTCGACCCGGCCGGGCGCCGCGCCGGTCCCGGTCGAGGACGAGATCGCGCGCGTGGCCCCCGCGGTGCTTGCCGTCGCGCGCGCCCTGCCCGGGATCGCCATCTCGGTCGACACGTTCAAGGCGCGCGTGGCCGAGGCCGCACTCGACGCCGGCGCCATGATCGTCAACGACGTCTGGGCGCTCGGCGCCGATCCCGACATGGCCGGGCTGGTGGCCCGGCGCGGCGCCGGCGTCGTGCTCATGCACAACCGCAGCACTCCGGCTGATTCGGGCCAGGCCGAGCGCCTGGGCAAGCGCTACACGGGGGCGCGCTACGGCGAACTGATCGGCGACGTGAAGCGCGAGCTGGCCGTCATGGCCGAAGCCGCGCTCGGCGCCGGCATCGCCCGCGGCAACGTCGTGCTCGACCCCGGCATCGGCTTTGGCAAGGACACGCAGCAGAATCTCGAGCTGATCGACCGGTTCAACGAGTTCCGCGCGCTCGGCTATCCCCTGCTCAGCGGCCCGTCGCGCAAGTCCTTCATCGGCTACACGCTCGACCTGCCGCCCGACCAGCGCGTCGAGGGCACCGCCGCCGCCGTCGCCATCTCGATCGCGCGGGGTGCCGACATCGTGCGCGTGCACGACGTGCGCGAGATGGTCCGCGTGGCGCGCATGACGGATGCGATCGTCAGAAGGGGAAGAGGTTAGGACTCATCCTTCGACAGGCTCAGGACGAGGGCTTTTCGTCTTGATGTCGCATGCTTCGCCGGTCCTCCCCATGGCCTCATCCTGAGCTTGTCGAAGGATGAAGACGCTTGGTGCCGCCTACCCGTGCTTTTCCGGTTCATCGGAAGGGGAGACGCACGCGGAGCCGCGGCCCTTCGACGAGCCCAGCGGCCCGGAGATGACATTCATCCTCCGCGTCTCCCGGCGAACCTACTCGAGCCTCTCCTCAATCCTCTTGATCGTCGGATCCGCGGGCAGCGCGGCCAGGAGCTCGACCACGGTGCGGCCGAGCACGGGATGACGCCAGTCGCCCGCGATGTCGGCGAGCGGCTGCAGCACGAAGCGGCGCTCGGCCATCAGCGGGTGCGGAATGGTCAGCTCGGGCGTCGCGAGCACGGTCTGCCCGTGGAACAGAATGTCGATGTCGACCACGCGGGGGCCGTAGCGGCGCGCCGGCCGCCGCCCGACACGCTGTTCGATCGCCTTGACGTGGGCGAGCAGCGCCGCGGGATCGAGCGCGGTCCCGCCGCGCAGCGCGGCGTTGAGGAAGCGGGGCTGGTCCGCGACATAGGCGGGCGCCGTCTCGTAGACCGGCGACACGGCGGTCACGCGCACATCGGGCGCCAGCGCGGCCAGCGCGGCGCGCAGATTGGCAAGCCGGTCGCCCAGGTTGCTGCCGAGCGCCAGGCAGATCTGGGTCATCGGCCTGCCGGCATCAATCGTAGTGCAGATAGGCGGCGACGGGATCGTTCGGCGGCGGGCCCTCCAGCGCGCCGCCGGCCTTGCCGGGCTGCCATTGCACGACCTGCTCGATCATGCGCGCCAGCTCGAAATCCTTGTCCGTGATACCCTTGGCGGCGTGGTTCTGCAGCCGCACCTCGACCCAGGCATAGGATGCGTTGATCTCCGGATGGTGCCAGGCGGCCTCGGCCAAGTGCCCGACCGCGTTGATGACCATCAGCGTCCCCTTCCAGGAATGGGTCCGGTACTTGCGGCGGATGAAGCCTGCTTCCAGCCACCATTGCGGCAGCTCGGCCTTGAGCCGGGCCTCGATTTCGGGGTCGCTGTAGGTGCGTTCCTTCGCCCGTGCGCCCATGGCGGCGTCTCCTTCCGGGGTTCGTCGGCCCGGGATCATATAACGCCGGCGCCGGCCATCACCATGCTGCCGGCCGCCCGCGTGCGACGCTATAGTGCTGCCCAGACTCCAAGGACGCGATGGACCGGGACCGCCTGCTGGAACTGCACGAGACGATCATCGCCAACGCCCTGGCCGGGGCGGAGGAGCGGGCATTGCTGCACGCCGTGTGCGACCGGCTGACGGCAATGGGTGTGCCGGTCCGGCGCGCGGTCATGGGCATGGAGGAGCTGCACCCGACCGTCGAAGGCCACGTGGTCGAGTGGCGGCGTGACGTCGGCGACGCCGCCATGCGCCCTTACGATCGCCACGTGTTGGCCGACCACGCGGACGACTGGCTGCGCTCGCCCTTCTACCGGCTCCTGACCGAGAACCAGACACGGCTGCGGCGCCGCATCGGCGACAACTACCGCCAGGGCGAGTTCGAGATGATCGACAAGCTGTTCGCCGACGGGGCGCGGGACTACGTCGCCTATTGCGTCACTTACGACGACCTCGCGCGCGCGACCGACCAGGACCGTCTCTATTCGTCCTGGACGACCGAGCGACCGGAGGGCTTCAGCGATGAACACCTGGCGATGCTGGACCACCTCGTGCCGACGCTCGGGCTCGCGTTCCGCGGCCGCGCGATCGCGCGCAGCGCCAGCAACATGCTGCATACCTATCTGGGGCGCGACGCCGGCGCGCGCGTGCTGCGCGGCCACGTCGAGCGCGGCATCACCCAGCGCATCGACGCGGTGCTCTGGTACAGCGACCTGGTCGGCTTCACGCGCATCGCCGACACGGTGTCGCCCGATCAGATCGTCCCGCTGCTCAACGACTACGCCGAATGCCAGGTCGGCGCCATCCACGAACATGGTGGCGAGGTGCTGAAGTTCGTCGGCGACGGGCTGCTCGCGATCTACCCGATCGACCGCGGCCAGGATCCGGGCGCCGCTTGCCGCCGCGCGCTCGCCGCCGCCGCCGCCGCCTACCAGCGGCTCGACGCGCTCAACCAGCGGCGCGCCGCCGCGGGCCTGGCGACGACCAAGTTCTACATGGCACTGCATATCGGCGAGGTGCTGTACGGCAATATAGGCTCGCAGGATCGGCTGGACTTCACCGTCGTCGGGCCGGCGGTCAACGAGGTCAGCCGCATCGAGGCCCTGTCGCGTTCGATCGACCGCGAGATCATCCTCTCTGCCGCCTTCGCGCGCGCGGCCGCCGAGAGCGGTGTCAGGCTGGTCTCGCTCGGCCGCTACGCGCTGCGTGGCGTGGCGCGGCCGCAGGAGCTGTTCACGCTCGACCGCGGCGACGCGATGTGAACCGCGGACGCGCCATGGTCGAGCAGGGCGTCCAGCTGGCGCGGCAGGGCCGCCTGGCCGACGCCGTCGGCGCGTACGAGCGCGCCATCGCCGCCGAGCCCGGGCTCGCCGAGGCGCATTACAACCTGGGAATCGCGCATCGCGCCCTCGGGCGCATGGAGGATGCGGCGTCGTGCTGGCGCCGGGCGATCGAGCTCAGGCCCGAATTCGTGCCCGCGCACAACAACCTCGGCAGCGCGCTGTTGGAGCTGGGTCAGGTCGATGCGGCGATCGCCGCGCATCGCCGCGCGCTCGCGCTCGATCCGCGCTCGATTGCCGCGCTGGTCAATCTCGGCAATGCGCTGCGCCAAGCGGGCCGGCCCGACGAGGCGGCCGAGGCCTATCGCGGCGCGCTGGCGGTGAAGCCGGACGAGGCCATGGCGCACGGCAACCTCGGCCTCGCGCTGCAGGACCTGGGCAAGCTCGCTGAATCCGAGGCCGCGTATCGCCGCGCGATCGCGCTCCGCCCCGACTATGCCGACGCGCACCGCAATCTCGGCATGCTGCTGCTGCTCCTGGGCCGCTTCCCCGAGGGCTGGGCCGCGTATCGCTGGCGCTGGCACACGCGCTGGCACCCGCGCCGTCAATTTCCGTTCCCGGCCTGGGACGGCGGCGCGGTCGCGGGCAAGCGCCTGCTGCTGCATGCCGAGCAGGGGCTGGGCGACACGATCATGTTCTGCCGCCTGGCCGCCGTGCTGTCGGCGCGCGGCGCGGCGATCACGCTGGAAGTGCAGCCGGCGCTCGTGCGGCTGCTCGTCGGGCTTGCCGGCGTCGAGCGCATCCTGCCGACCGGCGCGGCGCTGCCGCAACTCGATCTCGAGGCGCCGCTGCTGGACCTGCCTGGCCTTCTCGGTCTCGATGCCGGCAACGTGCCGGCGGCGATACCGTATCTCCGCGCCGAGCCCGAGCGCGTGGCGCGCTGGCGCGCCCTTCTCGACGGGCGGCCGGGCCTCAAGGTCGGCATCGTGTGGCAGGGCAATCCCAACAGCATCGCCGATCTTGGCCGCTCGCTGCCGCTCGGGACGTTCGCACCGCTGGCAGCGCTGCCGGGCGTGCGGTTGATCGCGCTGCAGAAGGGCGCCGGGCGCGAGCAGCTGGCGGCGCTGCCCGCCGTCGGGGACCTGGGCCCGGATTTCGACGCCGGACCGGACGCCTTCCTCGACACGGCCGCCGTGATGCAGGGGCTCGACCTCGTGGTCACGGCCGACACGGCGGTGGCGCATCTCGCCGGCGCGCTCGGCCGACCGTGCTGGATCGTGCTGAAGAGCGTGCCGGACTGGCGCTGGATGCTCCATCGCAGCGACACGCCGTGGTACCCCAGCGTGCGTCTGTTCCGCCAGGCGCGGCGCGGCGACTGGGACGAGGTGTTCCGCCGCGTCGCGGACGCGCTGGCGGCGCTGAACGCCGGAGCAAACGCATGACGCCCGTCGTGCCCGTGTCCTGGGGCGAGCTGATCGACAAGATCACCATCCTGGAGATCAAGGCGGAACGCATCGCCGATCCCGTCAAGCGCGCCAACGTGGCGCGCGAGCTCGAGGCGCTTTCGGCGGTGCGCGACCGCGGCGATCCGCCGCCCGCGGCGCTGGCGCCGCTCGTCGGCGCGCTGCGCGCGGTCAACCAGGCGCTGTGGACGATCGAGGACGACATCCGCGAATGCGAGGCCAAGGGCGAGTTCGGGCCGCGCTTCGTCGAGCTGGCGCGCTCGGTCTATCGCAACAACGACCGGCGCGCCGCGCTCAAGCGCCAGATCAACGCGCTGCTCGGCTCCGAGCTCGTGGAAGAGAAGAGCTACAAGGGGGCTTGAAGCCCGGGCTCCGGGAGTCACTCGCCGGAGAGTGCGCGAAACGGATGCCTTGCGCCGGCGGCGGCGGGCGCCCGCCGCTCGATCTCGACCCCGACCGTGGCGTCGGCATAGGCGTCGAGCTTTTCCACGCGCACCACGACCCGGGCGACGCGCGGATCGGCGAGCGCCATCCGGGCGACGCGCTCGGCGAGCGTCTCGACCAGGTTGATGTGGCCGCCCTCGGCGATCGCGCGGATGCCCTGCACGATGGTCGAATAGGACAGCACCTCGTCGAGCTGGTCGCGCTTGGGCCCGCCCTCCGGCAGGCGCACCCACAGGTCGACGTTGAATCGCACGCGCTGGCGCCTGCCCTGCTCGCGCTCGTGCACGCCGATATTGGCGTCGAGCACCAGGTCGCGCACGAACACGCGGGCCGCCGGGGTTGCGCTCATGGCCGTGGCTTCGGGCTGGGGTGTTACCGCGGCGTCGAGGAACTCTGTCAGGAGACGCGGCGGCCGGATCATGCCTCAGCTACCGTCCCTCGGGCAAACGCCGCCGGCGGCCGTTGCCCGTTTCGGGCGAATCTCGTTATGGTGGCCAAATGGGCGACTACCGGATGGAAAACCTGCGCGTCATCATCGTGGACGCGGACCCGGCCAAGCGGCGGCTGGAGATGATCCGCGCCGCGCTGCAGATGCTCAATGTCTCCATGATCCGCGAGGCTGGCGATGCCCAGCGCCTGTTCCTGCGCCTAAGGGAGTTCTCCGCCGACTTCGTGATCGCCGCGCTGGCGCCGGGCGAAGGCGCCATGCTGGCGGCCTCGATACGGCGCGATCCCGAATCGCCCAAGCCCGACCTGCCGGTCATCCTGGTCAGCGACCCGATGCCGCCGGACGCCCTGGCGCGCGTGCGCGACGCGGGCGTCAACGAGGTGCTGGTGCATCCGATCACGGTCAAGGCCCTGGTTTCGCGCATCGATTCGGTCATGGGCCGGCCGCGGCCGTTCGTGCAGGCGGCGGAGTTCGTCGGCCCCGATCGGCGCCGGCGCGGGGGCGAGGGCTACGACGGTCCGAACCGGCGCCGGCGCTAGCGCCCACCGACCGCGGCCTACAGCGGCGCCACGCTGTCCGCGAGCCAGACGACCGCCGCGTAGCGCAGCGCCTTGCCCAGGCCGACCAGCGCCAGGAACAGGCGGAAATCGACGCGCAGCACCCCGGCGGCGAGCGTCAGGGGGTCGCCGACCAGCGGCACCCAAGCGAACAGAAGCGTCCAGCTGCCCCAGCGCTGGAACCGGTCGTGCGCGCGCGCCAGCGCCGGGGGCTTGACCGGGAACCAGGGCCGGTCCTGGAAATGCAGCAGGAAGCGCCCGAGCAACCAGTTGACCGCGCTGCCCGCCGTGTTGGCGACGAGCGCGACCGCGAACAATCCCCAGGGCGCGTGCTCGCGCGCCGCCACCAGCCCGGCGAGCACCGCCTCCGACGACATCGGCAGGAGCGTCGCGGCGAGGAATGCGCTCAGGCCGAGCGCGGCGTAGCCGGTCACGCGCTTGGCCGGGACTAGCGGGGCAAGGCGGCTTCGATCGCCTGGGCCAGCGGCTCGGCGTCGGGCGCCACACGGGTCGGGAACCAGGCGACCAGGCGGCCGTCCGGCCCGACCAGGTATTTGTGGAAGTTCCAGCGCGGCGCCGCCGCCGCGCCCAGCTCGGCCAAGGCCCAGCGATAGAACGGATGCGCCGCCGCGCCAGTGACCGCGACCTTCTCGGTCAGCGGGAAATCGATGCTGTAATTGACCTCGCAGAAGCGCTTGATCTCCTGGGCGGTGCCCGGCTCCTGCTGGCCGAAATCGTTCGACGGCACCCCCAGCACGACCAGGCCGCGTGCGCGATAGCGCTCCCACAGCTTCTGCAACCCGGCATATTGCGGCGTGTAGCCGCAGAACGACGCGGTGTTGACGACCAGCACCGCCTTGCCGCGGAACGCGGCGAGGCTGAGCGGCGCTCCCTCGATCGTGGCGAACGCGAAGTCGTGCGCCGTGGCCGAATCGGCCGCGCGCGGGAGCCCGGCGGCGAGCGCGACGGCGGCCAGGAATAACAACCGGCGGTGCATGTGATCGGCTCGAATCAGGTTGCGGCGTCTGGCGGCAAGCCTAGTCCAGACGCGGCTTGCAGGCCAGACGCGGCCGAAGGCCCGCGCGACCCCGGGGGCTGCGGCGAAAATTCCTCCGGCTGATCGCCGCGCCTGTGATATGTGTCGGCCTCGTTCTTGCGGTCTTGGGGGGACCCGTGACGACGACGCCCGCCGCCGTGGCGGCCGGCTCGGAGGAGCACAAGCGGCTCTTCTGCCGGACGCTCATCGACACGCACGACCCGTACGATCCGGCGACGATCGCGTGGCCGGCGCTCGACCCGGAGTCGCGCCGCCGCGTGACCGAGCTGCCGTTCTGGAACGACGCGATGTTCGACGAGCGCAACGCCAACCGCAAGCTGGAGATGCTGGCGGCGGCGCAGACCGACAAGCTGCTGGCGGAAGCCATCGCGCTGCAGGGGCGCGAGGAAGGCCGCCATGCCCGCATCATCGAGGCGATGCTGCGCGCCTACGACATCCCGGTCGACGCCGTGCGCGCGACCGTGCCGCCGAAGAACCCGGAATGGGCCTTCATCAAGCTGGGCTACGGCGAGTGCTTCGACTCGTTCTTCGCCTTCGGCATGTTCCGCTTCGCCGAGCGTTCCGGCTTCTTCCCGAAACCGCTGGTCGAGGCGTTCGACCCGATCGTGCAGGAAGAGGCGCGCCACATCCTGTTTTTCCAGAACTGGATCGCCTATGTGCGCGCCAACCGGCCGCTTGCGCACCGCCCGGTGCACCGCGCCCACTGCGGCGCCGGCCTCGCCGTGTCGGTCTGGAGCCGGCTCAGGGTCGCCTTCGCGTTGAAGGGCAGCGAGGGCGACAAGGACGGTGGCGGCAAGCGGGAAGCGTTCGCCGGCGGCGGCTTCGCGCTCAGATCCTTCCTCGAGCTGTGCCTGGCCGAGAACGAGCGCCGGCTCGAGCCCTACGATCCGCGCCTGCTGCGGCCGCGGCTGATCCCCTCCCTCGTCTCCGCCGCGGTCAAGCTGCTGCCGCGCGGCAACCCGGACGAACGCGCGATCGGCGCCAAGGCCTAGATCGTCAGCGCGCCTCCGCCACCTCGACGTGCTCGGGCCGGAAGCCCATGCCGATCAGGCGCGCGGGGAAGCGCTGCAGCCACGGGATCGCCTTGAACAGGCGCAGCGGCAGCGGCGCCGCGATCTCGGTCCTGCTGCTCAGCACGTTCGAGATCACGTTGTTCTGCACGAAGACCTGGAAGCGCTGGGTCATGCGGGTCGGGAAGTCGCGCCGCGCCTGCACCAGCGCCAGGTCGGTGTCGCTCAGGCGGTTCTCGCGCAGCTTCGCGGCCAGCAGGTTGGCGGTGGCCACCGCATCCTGGATCGCGAGGTTGATGCCGATGCCGCCGACCGGCGACATGGCATGCGCCGCGTCGCCGATGCACAAAAGGCCCGGCCGGTGCCATTGCCGCAGCCGGTCGACCCGCACGGTCAGCGGCTTCACGTCGTCCCACGCGCGGATCTCGTCCAGCCGGCCGCGCGCGAAGGGCGCCATGCGGCCGACCTCCTCGCGGAACGCCGGCAGGCCGCGCGCGTGCAGCTGTTCGATCGAGCCCTTGGGAACGACGAAGCCGAGCTGCCAGTGCTCGCCGCGGTTGATCAGCGCCATGATGCGGCCTTCGGCGAAGCGGCCGAACGTCTCGGCTGGATCGCCGGGGCGGCGCGACAGCCGGAACCACAGCACGTCCATCGGCGCGCCGATCTCCTGCGGCACGAAGCCGGCTGCCTGGCGAATGTTCGAATGCCGCCCGTCGGCGCCGACGACGAGCCGCGCGCGCACCTCGAGCTTGCTATCCGCCGTCTGCGCCTTGACGCCGGCGACGCGTCCGCCCTCCTCGATCAGCGCCTTGGCCTTGGCCGACATGCGCAGCCTGAACCCCGGATAGCGCGCCGCGCTGCGCGCCAGGAAATCGAGGAAATCCCATTGCGGCATGATGGCGATGAACTTGCAGCGGGTCGGCAGGTGGCGCATGTCGGCGATCGGCCAGCGGTCGTCGCCGATCTGGCCCGCCATGCGCTCGACGCGCGTGTGCGGCAGCTTCAGCAGCTCGTCGAGCAGGCCCAGCTCGTGCATCACCTCGAGCGTCGAGGGATGGATCGTGTCGCCGCGGAAGTCGCGCAGGAAGTCGGCGTGCTTCTCCAGCACCACCACGTCCACGCCGGCGCGGGCCAGCAAGAGGCCCAGCACCATCCCCGCCGGGCCTCCCCCGGCGACGCAGCATTGCGCCTCGATCCGCTCGACCGTCATGGCCACCCTCTTCGACGCGGCGAGGGACTCACCCTCTCCGATCGGCGGCGACGGGGCAAGCGCCGTCAGGGCGCGGCGATCCCGCGCCGCCGGAGCTCCGCCGCGACCGCCTTGGCCACCTTGGCGTGGCCGGACGCGCGCATGTGGTCGTCGAGCACGTAGAAGTCCGCTTGCGTCAGCAGCGGCGTGACGTCGATCAGGCTGACCAGCGGCTTCAGCGCGGCGTAGCGCGGCTCGTGCAGCAGCAGGCCCGCCGCGTCGACGAAGCGGCGGTCGTTGCGGTTGTGCTCGTTGAGCTCGAGCACCACGATCGGCGTGCCGGCGACGAGTGCGCGGTAGTGCAGCAGCACGTCGAGGAAGGCGCGCGCCTCCGGCACGTTGCTGTCCGCCGGCGGCGCGGGCTGCCTGCGCCAGGGCAGCGCCAGGCGCGCGATGCTGAAGAAGTTGCGCAGGTGCTTGAACGGGTAGTAGCGCGTGTCGCGCGCGTGCTCCAGCACCAGCCGGCGGTAGCCGGCCTCGGGCGTGATGTCGAGGCTGCCGCGCTCGGCCAGGTGCCGGTTCTCCTCGTAGTCGTTGTCGCAGTACTGGATCACCAGCGCCCGGACGTTCCTCGGCGACAGCCGCTCGTACAGGGCCAGCTCGCGCGCCGTGCCGTAGGACGACATCGCGGCGTTGAGCACGGGCAGCCCAAGGTCGCGTTCGACGACCTTGGCGAAGGCGTCGCCGGCGGCGACGCCCCAGCCCATCGCGTGCGAGTCGCCGAGGACGACGATGCGCGGGTCGGCCAGCGCGGCATCGTCGTCGCGCAGGCCCGCGCGGTTGGCGGCGTATTCGACCGTATGCTCGCGGTTGGCGACGACGCAGCGGGCGTTCGGCTTCAGCGTGTAGGTCACCGCGGGGTCCCAGACAGCGCAATCCGGCAGGTACTGCACGATCTTGCGGTCCTTGCGCATGTAGTAGTTGCGCGCCAGCGCCAGCGGTCTCCCGACCGGGCCGTCCGCCGACGCCAGGACCTCGGGGTGCGACAGCGCGTAGGCGATGACGCCCTCGATCGCCGCCGCGCCGACCAGCAGGCTGCAGGCGACCAGCGCGGCGTTGGCGAGCCAGGACCGGAGGCGCGGCGTCACGCCCTGATGCGTTCGTTCTTGGGATCCCAGGGCGACTCCGGGATCACGACGGCGGGATACCGGGCGCCCAGCAGCTCGATCTCCAGCCGCGATCCGGGCCCGGCATGCGCCGGATCGACATAGGCGAGTGCCAGGCTCTTGCCGACCGTGTAGCCATAGGCGCCCGACGTGGTGCGCCCGACCATCCTGCCGCCGGCGTAAAGCGGCTCGTTGCCCCAGGGATCGTTGTCGGTCCTGGCCTCGACCGCGACGGTGACGAAGTTGCGCGGCAGGCCCTTCCTCTTCTGCTCGACCAGCGCCGCCTTGCCGGTGAAGTCGCCCTTGTCCAGGCGCACGAAGCGCTCCATGCCGGCCTCGAGGATCGTGTACTCGGTCGTCAGGTCCGAGCGCCAGTAGCGGTAGCCCTTCTCGATGCGCAGGCTGTCCATCGCGCGGATGCCGACCGGGCGGATGTCGAACGCCCGGCCGGCGTCCATCAGCCCCTGGAACAGGCCGACCTGGTAGGCAAGCGGATGGTGCAGCTCCCAGCCCAGCTCGCCGAGGAAGTTGACGCGCAGCGCCAGCACCGGCGCGACGCCGGCCAGGATCGGCTTGCCCGAGAGCCAGGGGAAGGCCTCGTTCGACAGGTCGGCGTCGGTCAGCTTCCCGAGCACGTCGCGCGCGCGCGGGCCCGCCAGCACCAGCACGCCGCGGTCGAGCGTCACGTCGCGCAAGACAGCGCTGCCGTCCTGCGGCAGGGCGCGCCACAGGATGTCGTGGTCGTGCGCCTCGGCCGCGGCCGCGCTGACGATGTAGAAGCGCTGCGGCTCCAGCCGCGTGATCGTGAACTCGCTGACCACGCCGCCCATGTCGTTCAGCACGTGGCAGAGCTGCGTGCGGCCGAGCCCGCGCGGCAGCCTGTTCGCCACCAGCCGGTCGAGCATCGCCTCGGCGCCGGGGCCGCTCAGCTCGAACTTGGAGAAGCCGGTCAGGTCCTGCACGCCGACGCGCTCGCGCACGGCGCGGCATTCCTCGCGCACCGGCTCGAAGAAATTGCCGCGCCGGAAGCTCAGGGCGTCCTTCGGCTCCATGCCCTGGGGCGCGAACCAGTTCGGCCGCTCCCAGCCGAACTTCTGGCCCCAGACCGCGCCCATCGCCGTCAGCCGGTCGTAGATCGGGCTGGTCTTGGCGGGCCGCGCGCCCGGGCGCTCCTCCAGCGGGTAGTGCAGCACGAAGATGTGCTCGTAGGCCTCCTCGTTCTTGACCTTGGTGTAGCGCTTGTTGGCGTAGGCGCCGAAGCGGCGCGGATCGACGTCCCACGGATCGATCGGCGGCTCGCCCTGGATCATCCATTCGGCCAGGAGTTTGCCGGCGCCGCCCGCCGCCGTGATGCCGAAGCTGAAGCCCTCGGCCAGCCAGTAATTGTGCAAGCCCGGCGCCGGGCCGATCAGCGGGCCGCCGTCGGGCGTATAGGGGATCGGCCCGTTGATGCAGTCCTTCAAGCCGACCCTGCCCAGCATCGGCACGCGCCGGATCGCCGCGTCGATATGCACCTGCAGCCGGTCGATGTCGGGCGGCAGCAGCTCCTGGCCGAAGCTGTCCGGCACGCCGTCGACGGCCCAGGCCGGCGCGCCCTTCTCGTAGGGACCCACGATCAGGCCCTGGCGCTCCTCGCGCAGGTAGTAGGACTGGTCGCTCTCGCGCAGGACCGCCATTTCGGGCAGGCCCTGCTCCTTGCGCTTGATCAGCTCTTCGCACGGTTCCGTGACGATGTACTGGTGCTCGACCGCGATCACCGGGATGTCGAGCCCGACCATCGCCGCCACCTGGCGCGCCCAGGAGCCGGTGGCGGTGACGACGTGTTCGCAGGCGATGTCGCCCTTGTCGGTCCGGACCAGCCAGTCGCCGGACCTGTGCCGCTCGATGCCCGTGACCTTGGTCTGGCGGTTGATCTCGGCGCCGCGCGTGCGCGCGGCCTTGGCCAGCGCCATGGTGACGTCGGCCGGCGCCACGTGGCCGTCCTGCGGATGGTAGAGCGCGCCGACGATGCCGTCGGTCGCGCAGAGCGGCCACAGCTCCCTGACGCGGTCGACGTCGACCACCTCGAACGGCACGCCGATCGTGTTGGCCGTGCTGCAGTAGCGGTGGTACTCGTCCATCCGCTCCTTGTTCGTCGCCAGGCGCAGGTTGCCGGTCTTGTGGAAGCCGACCGGCTGGCCGGTCTCGGCCTCGAGCGACTGGTAGAGGTCGACCGAGTACTTGTGCAGCTGGCCGACCGAGTAGCTCATGTTGAACAGCGGCAGCAGCCCGGCCGCGTGCCAGGTCGAGCCCGCCGTCAGCTCGTTCTTCTCCACCAGCACCACGTCGGTCCAGCCGAACCTGGTGAGGTGATAGGCGATCGACACGCCGACGATGCCGCCGCCGACGATCACCACGCGCGCCTGCGATTTCATGTTGCCCCCCCCGGAGACTGCCCTGTTCGCGCCGCCGGCACGATCCGGCCTCAGACGCGCCGCCCTTGGCTATAGAAACCCCGCCATGGCCTTGTCAAAGCGCGACATGACGCGGACGCCGACGCGCGCGGCGGGAGGCGGAATCGAGATGCGAACGAGGTCGCCAGCCGCCGGCGCGGCCGATCAGGACCGTTGCGGCGATTCCCCGGGCACGGTCGCGGCGATGGCGGCCTTCATGGCCGCCTCGCCCCGGAGGCGCAGCGTGTCGGCGCGATCGGGGCCGACGAGAATCTCCAGCAGGCGCACGGCGCGATAGAAGGCGGTTTCACCGGCTTCGTCCGGACGCGCCGCGGGAGAACCGGCCGCGGCCGGCCGCGCGGCCTTCAGCGTCGCGACCAGCTGTTCGGCCGTGCGTTCGGCCGAAGCGGCCGCCTGCTTGACGGCGCCGCCGATGTCGGCGGCCATGCCCATGGCGCCGGCGATGCGCTCGCAGCGCTTCAGCGACCAGGCGCGATCCTCGGCCTCGGCCGCCGCCGCCATGTCGACGACGGGCGCATCGCCCGGCCCGGCCTTGCCCGCGTCGGACCTGATGGCGGCGAGGATCGCCTCCTCCGATCCGTCGACGACGCGCGACTTGACCGCCGTCGCCACGCGCCCGACCAGCCGGCGCAGCACCGGATCGTCGTCGGCCTTCTGCCCCAGCGCGCCGAGCCGCCGGATGCGCTGCACGATCGTCTCCGCCGTCTCGGCGACGAGCCCGGGATCCGGCGGCGGGCCGGCTTGCCGTCCGGCGCCGGTCACCGCGGCGACATGGCGCTCCATGTCGGCGACGATCTGCTCACGCATGATCTCGGCCGTCCCGGCCGGCAGCAGGGACAGCAGCTCGACCGGTTCGGCGACGCGCGCCATGGCCAGGCGGGCCAGCCGCAGGAGGCGATCGGGCGGCTCGGCGGCGACGGCAGCGAACAGCTTCGACAGGGCAGCGGCGGTCTCTTCGGCGACGGCGGGGACGAGTTTCGGCGCCAGCAGGGAACGCACCTCCTCGGCGCGATCGGCGAGTTCCATGATCGCCCCGATCTCGGCGACCTCGGCGGCGAGAGCCGCGTCCTCGCGGCCGTTCCCGGCCCGATGCGCGGCGATCGCGCGCGCGGCCATCGGCCACAGCCTGCTTCCCAGCTCCGCCACCGCCGCGCGGTCGCGCATGGTGCGCGGGCCGGCCGCGCGCCTGAGCGCCTCCAGCGCTTCGGCGTCGCCGTTCTGTCGGACCAGGCGCCACGCCGGCACGATCGCGGCGCGCGCGATCATGCCCGGGCGCGCGCCGGGCGCCTCGTCGTGGAGCAGATCCTCGAACGGCAGGCAGAACAGGCGATCCAGGGTCAACGGCCGCGGCGGCCGCGCCACGCGCAGCTGCGGCCGCATCCGCTCCAGCACGGAGCGTCGCAGCATGTCGCCGTCCGGCGTATCGCGCACCTGGTCGAGCAGGGCGGCGAGCGAGACGACCTGCTCGTCGGAAAGTTCCGCCAGGCGCGTGCCCGACCCCGGCTTGGCGTCGTCGCTCACAGCGTGCGTTCCTTCAGGCGCTCCAGCCGGCGGCGGAACTCGCTGTCGCCGCCGGGCGATCGCCAGTTCTGGTTGAGGCGCACGGCCTTGCGGCTGGTCGTCTCCCTCGGCCTGCCGGCGGCGGGTTCGAACACATGGGCGAGCTTGCGCGGAAACGCCAAGCGTATCTCGCGGATCGTCGCAGCCTGGGACGAGCGCGACTGCCCGGCGGCGTCGCGCCAGGAAAGAACATGGATGTCCCAGCCGTCGAGCACCCAGGACGCCGAATCGGCGAGCATGCCGATCTCGTTGCGCCGGCGGTCCCAATCGGCGAGCACGGCAGCCGGACCGTCGGCCAGTTCGTCGAGCCTCGCGATGAGCGCGCCGCATGTCCTGGCGACCCCGGCGGCGAGAACGACCAGCTCGCGGCTGATGTCGCCGTCGCTGGAAATGTCGTCCTCGGACCAGCGCTGCACCTGGCTTGCCAATTCGCCGACCGCACTTGCAGCGCGCCGCAGGCGCGACGGGCGCTGCATGCCGCGGACGCCGATCGCGCCGATCAGCGCGCCCCATTCGTCGAGCCGCTGCAGCACCTCGTCGACCGAAGCGCGGAGGATCGCCGCCACCGGCCGCAGCAGCGCACGCGCTTTGTCGCGGCCGTCGGGCTGCATCAGCGCGGCGGGCGCAAGCGGCATCGCGCTTCGGTCGCCCGTCGCCCCGCCGCCATTCGCCTTTTCGGCCGGCGCCTGGGCGATCGCGCCGGCGATCAGCCACGCCTTGGCCCATTCGGTCTCGTCCTGTTCGCGCGCCAGGGCCTTGGCGGCGGTGTCCGCCGCGCGGGCGCCGGCAAGGCCGGAGCGGGCGACGTCGAACGCGGCCGCATGCAGCGCTTCCGGGGAACGCGCATGGCGGTCGACGATCGCGGAGAGCAGCGCCCGGTCATGGACCGTCAGGGTCGCGACGCTGGGCAAGGTGCGGAAGGGAACGACGTAGGTGCCGTCGGCGCCGCTGAAGGCCGGCAGCAGGGCCTCGAGCTCGCCGGCCGCGTCGATGCGCAATCGCGCCTGGTGCAGCGCCGGCGTGGTGAACGGAACCGTGGTGCCGCGCGCGATGAATGCGTCGATCGGTGACCGCAACGCACTTGCACCGCTCGCGCGCCCTGCGCAAGAAACCGCCTGCATGGTTCGCGTCCTGCTTCCCTCGCGTCGGCCGCACCAATCGAGCGCGGCATTCCGTGCGGTCTGCTCTACAAATCGTGGTCTATACCTTTCGATCCACTAACGATCGGTTAAGGGCGCGCTCGGTACGTTAAGGAGCACACATCGCGTCACCGAACCGCCACTCGCGCCCGGGCGCCGCGGCGAGCAGCGCGCGGGTGTAGTCGTGGCCGGGCGCGGCGAAGACCTCGGCGATCGGGCCTTCCTCGACCACCACGCCCTTGCGCATCACGGCGACGCGGTCGCACACGCGCGCGGCGACGCGCAGGTCGTGCGTGATGAACAGGATCGCGAGCTGCAGGCGCCGGCGCAGCGATTCGATCAGGTCGAGCACCTGCGCCTGCACCGAGACGTCGAGCGCCGAGACCGGCTCGTCGGCGATCAGCAGCTCGGGCTCCATCATCAGGGCGCGCGCGATGCAGATGCGCTGGCGCTGGCCGCCGGAGAACTGGTGCGGGTAGCGGTCGAGCGCGGCCGGGTCGAGCCCGACCAGCTCCATGAGGCCGCGCGCGCGCTGGAACGCCGCGTCGCGCCCGAGGCCGTAGTTCACCGGTCCCTCGATCAGCGACTGGCCGATGCGCCGGCGCGGGTTGAGCGAGCGATACGGGTCCTGGAAGATCACCTGGACCTTGCGCCGGAACGGGCGCAGCCGCCACGACGGCAGCCGCGCCACGTCCTGGCCGCCGATCACGATCTGCCCGCCGGTGGGATCGACCAGCCGCGCCACGCAGCGCGCGACGGTCGACTTGCCCGAGCCGGACTCGCCGACGATGCCCAGCGTCTCGCCGCGGCGGATCCGCAGATGCACGTCCCGGGCGGCGTGGACGCTCATCCGCGCCGCGAGCCAGCCGCCGGTGACGTAGGTCTTGTCCAGCCCCCGGGTTTCCAGCACGACCGGGCCATCGGCGACGCACGGGCGCGCCGGCGGCTGCATGCCCGGCACGGCGCGGATCAGCATGCGCGTGTAGTCCGCGCGCGGCCGCGTCAGCACCTCTTGCGTGGTGCCGAACTCGACCATGCGACCGTGCTGCATCACGGCGACGCGCTGCGCGATCTCGGCCACCACGCCGAAGTCGTGCGTGATGAACAGCACGCCGGTCGCGAACAGGCGCTGCATCTCCTTGATGAGCACCAGGATCTGCGCCTGGGTCGTGACGTCGAGCGCCGTGGTCGGCTCGTCGGCGATCACCAGCACGGGCTCGAGCGCCAGCGCCATGGCGATCATGATGCGCTGGCGCTGTCCGCCCGAGAGCTGGTGCGGATAGGCCCCGGCCATGCGCTCGGGTTCGTCCAGGTGCACCCGCTTGAGCATCTCGAGGATGCGCGCGCGTCGCGCCGGGGCGTCGAGCCTGGTGTGGGTCTCGAGCACCTCGTCGATCTGGTCGCCGCAGGTCATGACGGGGTTCAGCGCCGTCATCGGCTCCTGGAAGATCATCGACATGCGCGCGCAGCGCAGGTCGCGCAGCCGCTGCGGCGTCGCCTTCAGCAGGTCCTCGCCCGCGAGCAGCACCTGGCCCGCGACCGGCTTCAAGGTCGCCGGCAAGAGCCCCATGACGCTGTAGGCCGCAACCGACTTGCCCGAGCCCGATTCACCGACCAGGCAAACGATCTCCTCGCGCCTGACGTCGAAGCTGAGATTCTCCACCGCATGCCGCCGGTCCGCGCCCGGCGGCAGCGCCACGGTGAGGTTGCGGACCTCGAGCACCGGCGCTTCGCTCATGCCGGCGCGCTCGGAATGAAAGATTCACCACAGAGACACACAGACACAGAGAGGAAGAAGGAAGAGAGGATTCTTCGCGGCCGAAGGCCGCAACGAGTCCCCGCTTCGCTTTTTCCCTTCGTGCCTTCGTGTCTTCGTGGTTCACGAGACCAACCACGAAGGCACGAAGGCACGAAAGTGGAAAAAAGGAAGGATGGACGCGGCTCCGCCGCGAAAGGAAAAGATCCCTCTTCCTTCTTCTCTGTGTCTCTGTGTCTCTGTGGTGAATCTTCTCTCATCGTCTCACACCCGCTTGCTCATGCGCGGGTCGAGGGTGTCGCGCAGGCCGTCGCCGACGATGTTGATGGCGAGGACCGTCAGCGACAGGAAGATCCCCGGAAACAGGATGTTGTGCGGGTAGAGGCGGAACAGCGCGCGGCCCTCGGCCATGATGTTGCCCCAGGTCGGGATCTCGGGCGGGATGCCGATGCCGAGAAACGACAGCAGCGCCTCGACCAGCACGGCCGAGGCGCAGATGAAGGTCGCCTGCACGATCAGCGGCGCCACGGTGTTGGGCATGACGTGGCGGATCAGGATCAGCGGCATAGGCGTGCCGAGCGAGATGGCGGCCTCGACATAGGGCTCCTCGCGGATGCTCAAGACCAGCGCGCGTACCAGGCGCACGACGCGCGGGATCTCGGGCACGGCGACCGCGAGGATCACGGTCAGGAGCCCCGCGCCCCACAGGCTCACCAGCGCGATCGCGAGCAGGATGCCGGGGATCGCCATCATGCCGTCCATGAAGCGCATGGCGACCGCGTCGAGCCAGCGCACGTAGCCGGCGACAAGGCCGATGGCGAGCCCGATCGCCACACTGACCGCCGTCGCCGCGACGCCGACCGACAGCGACACGCGCGTGCCGTAGATCACGCGGCTGTAGACGTCGCGGCCCAGGCTGTCGGTGCCCATCCAGGCGGTGCGCGTGACGCGCTTGCCCTCGGCGTCGCGCTGGCTGAGCTCGGTGCCCGGATACTTGTTGCGCGAGGTCGGATCGATCGCGGCCGGGTTGACCGTGCCCATGACCGGCGCCAGGAGCGCGATCAGCAGCATCACGGCGAGGACGAAGCCGCCGAACAGCACCGACGGGCTCCGCGCCAGCCGCGCGAAGGCCGACGGTCGCGCCGGCGTGACGGGCGCGTCGAGCGGTTGGGTGCCCTGCTCCAGCGCGGTCAATAGCGGATCCTCGGATCGAGGAAGACGTAGATCAGGTCGATCGCCAGGTTGATCAGCACGTAGACGAAGGAGAACAGCAGGATCACGGCCTGGATCGTCGGGTAGTCGCGCGCCAGCACGGCATCGACCGTGAGGCGGCCGAGCCCGGGGATGCCGTAGACGCTCTCGGTCACCACCACGCCGCCGATCAGGAGCGCGATGCCGATGCCGATGACGGTTACGATCGGCACGGCGGCGGTGCGCAGCGCGTGCCGCACCAGGATCCTGCGCTCGGTCAGGCCCTTGGCACGCGCCGTGCGGATGTAGTCCTCGTTCATCACCTCGAGCATCGAGGCGCGGGTGATGCGCGCGATCAGCGCGATATAGATGACCGACAGCGTGCAGGCGGGCAGGATCAGCCGCTCGATGAATCCCGGGAATCCGCCCGCGATCGAGCGGTAGCCCTGGACCGGCAGCCAGCCGAGCTGGATGGCGAAGACGTAGATCAGAATGTAGCCGATCACGAACACGGGAAGCGAGAACCCGGCGACCGACAGCGCCATGACGAAGCGGTCGACCCAGGTGTCGTGGCGATAGGCGGCGATCACGCCGAGCGGCACGGCGATCAGCACCGAAAGCACGATGGTCACGGTGGCGAGCGCGATGGTCGGCTCCAGGCGCTGCGCGATCAGCTGGGCGACCGTGCGCTTGAAGAAGTAGGACTCGCCGAAATCGCCCTGCAGCATGCGGCCGACCCAGATGGCGAACTGCTCGGCCAGCGGCCGGTCGAGGCCGAGCCCGGTGCGGATCGCCGCCACCTGCTGCGCGTTGGCGTTGTCGCCGGCGATGATCGCCGCCGGGTCGCCGGGCGTCAGGCGCAGCATCAGGAACACGAACACGGCCACCATGGCGAGGACGGGAATGGTGGCGAGCAGCCGCCGGGCGATGAAGGCGAGCATGCGGCGGCTACTGTTTTCTCTGTCCCCCCTCCCCCTGCGGGAGGGGGTTAGGGGCAGGGGTCGTGCACCACGGTGGAACCGTCACGTCGCTCGAAGCGATCCCGATCTCGGGACGATTCCGGGGCGTCCGCGTCTGCATGAACGCCCCCTCCCCCTGCCCCCCTCCCGCGAGGGGAGGGGGGACGGAGGGACAGGCGTCGGCGGATTTCACGGCTCGCCTCGTCGTACGATCGCGGGGTCAGGGCGAGCCATGCGCGCGATCGATCGGAGGTGCGGCTCAGTTCTTCTTCGCGACGTTCCAGAACACGGGCGCCGGCGAGGTCAGGAGGCCGGAGATGACCTCCTTGCGGACGGCGGCGGGCTGGAACCACTGGCCGAGATGGATATGCGTGCCCACCTGCATGGCGCGAGTCTGCACCTGCTCGGCGAGCGCCTTCTGCTTGGCCGGGTCGGACTCCTTGGCGAAGGCGTCGCGCAGCTTCTCGACCTCGGCGTCGCACGGCCAGCCGAACATGGCCTTGTCGCAGGCGGAGTTCAGGAACCCGGCCATCACCGGGTTGAGGATGTCGGCGGCGACCCAGGACGTGAGGAACGCGTTCCAGCCGCCCTGGCCCGGCGGCTCCTTCTTCGTGCGGCGCGCCACCAGCGTCTGCCAGTCCATCGACTGCATGTCGACATTCAAGCCCGCCTTGCGCATCAGGTCGGCGGCGACCGGCGCCAGGTTCGCCAGGACGACGAGGTCGGTCGAATGCATGAGCACGACCGGCGTGCCGTCGTAGCCGGCGGCCTTCAGCTCCTCCTTGGCCTTGGCGAAGTTCGAGTCGAGCAGGCCGGTCATGCCTGCCGTGCTTTCCAGCGGCGTGCCGCAGGGGAACATCGCCTTGCAGACCTTGTAGTAGGCCGGGTCGCCGATCACCGCCTTGAGGAAGTCCTCCTGGTTGAAAGCGGTGATGACGGCGTGGCGCACCTTCTCGTTGTCGAAGGGCTTGTGCAGCCAGTTGAAGCGGAAGGTGTACTGGTTGCCGAGCGGGTTCCAGTCGACCAGACCGATCGACTTCTCCTTCTTGAGCACCGGCAGCAGGTCGTGCGGCGGCGCCTCCATGTAGTCGATCTCGCCCGCGATGAGCGCGTTCACCGCCGTCTGGTGGTCGGGGATCGCCAGCCACTCCACCCGGTCGACCTTGGCGACCTTGCCGCCGGCGAGGCCCGAGGCCGGCTCGGAGCGCGGCTTGTACTGGGCGAACTTGACGTAGACGGTCTTGTCGCCGGGCTTCCACTCGTCCTTCTTGAAGACGAACGGGCCCGAGCCGGTGTTGTCCTCGATCTGCTTGTTCGGGTCGGTGTCGGCCACCCGCTTCGGCATCATGAACGGCACGTTCGAGCTGGGCTTGCCGAGCGACTGCAGCACCAGGCCGTACGGCTCCTTCAGCGCCAGCTTGAAGGTCCTGGCGTCGACGACGTCGAGGCTGGCGGTGACGCCGAGCAGCTTCTGCCCCATCGAATCCTTGGCGCCCCAGCGCTTGATCGAGGCGACGCAGTCCTCGGCCGTCACCGGCTTGCCGTCGTGCCACAATAGCCCGTCGCGCAAGGTGAAGGTATAGGTCAGCTTGTCGGCGCTGACCTCGTACTTCTCCACCATCTGCGGCTTGACCTCGAACTTCTCGTCCATCGCGAAAAGCGTGTCGTAGACCATGTAGCCGTGGTTGCGGACGATGTAGGCCGTGGTCCAGATCGGATCGAGGATCTTCAGATCCGAATGCATCACGTTGCGCAGCGTGGTCTGCGCTCCCGCAGGCGAGATCGCGGCCGCGAGGACCGCGGTGGCAAGGAACAGCGCGCGCTTCGACATCCGACTCCCCCGAGTTTCGGTTGCGTCGCGTCGAGTATGGCCAAACGCCGGGTAGGCCGCAACGCGCTCGCCGCCCGGCGCGGATGGACCGCCGCGGCGCCTGCGTGCCATGCTGCACCGGCGTTCCGGGAAATGCGTTCCAACGGGGGAAGATGAATGGCGGCGTTCCGCGAGTACGAGCAATACGACGCGATGGGGCTGGCGGACCTGATCGCGCGCAAAGAGGTGAAGCCCGCGGAGGTGCTGGAGGCGGCGCTGGAGCGGGTCGAAGCGCGGAACCCCGGCCTCAACGCGATCGTCCACCGCATGGACGACGAGGCGCGCAAGGCCGTGGCGCCGGGCCTGCGGCCGGGCCCCTTCGCCGGCGTGCCGTTCCTGCTCAAGGACCTCTACGCGCTGGATACCGGGCACCCGGTCACCAACGGCAGCAGGTTCTGGCGCGGCTTCGTGCCCGACCACGACACGACGCTGGTCGAGCGCTACAAGGCGGCGGGGCTGGTCATGATCGGGCGCACCAACACGCCGGAGCTGGGCCTGACCATGACCACCGAGCCGGCCGCGCTCGGCCCCTGCCACAACCCGTGGAACCGCGCGCACAGCGCCGGCGGCTCGTCCGGCGGCGCCGCGGCCGCGGTGGCGGCGCGCATCCTGCCGATGGCGCATGCGACCGACGGCGGCGGCTCGATCCGCATCCCGGCGGCGAATTGCGGGCTGGTGGGCCTCAAGCCGACGCGCGCGCGCAACCCGACCGGTCCCGACGTCGGCGAGGGCTGGAGCGGCATGGCGACCGCGCATTGCGTGTCGATCACCGTGCGCGACTCGGCCGCGCTGCTGGATGCCACGCACGGGCCCGCGCCCGGCGACCCCTACTGCGCGCCGCCGCCGGCGCGGCCGTTCCTGAAAGAGGTCGGCGCCGATCCGGGAAACCTGAAGATCGGCCTGGTGACGGCCGGGCCGGACGGGTCGCGGCCGCACCGCGACTGCGTCGCCGCCGCCGTCGGCGCGGCCAAGCTCTGCGCCGACCTGGGGCACGCGGTCGAGGAGACCGAGTTCGCCTACGACTTCCCCGCCTTCCGCGAGACGATCTGGACCATCATCGCCGCCAACGTCGCCAACGCGCTCGCCATGCGCGGCAAGGCGGTCGGCCGCGAGGCGCGGCGCGACGACGTGGAGCCGCTGACCTTCGCCGCGGCCGAGCGCGGACGCAAGCTCCCGGCCGCGGAATATGCGCGCGCCCTGATCACCATGCACGGGTTCGGCCGCCAGGTGGCGAAGATGTTCCAGCGCTTCGACGTGCTGCTGTCGCCGGTGCTGGCCAACCCGCCGCTGCCGCTCGGCCGCTGCTCGATGCAGAACCCGGACGTCGAATCCTACGCCGCGGAGCTGGCGTCCGAGCTGCCGTTCACGCCGATCTACAACATCTCCGGCTGCCCGGCGATCGCGCTGCCGCTGCACCGGACGGCGGACGGGCTGCCGGTCGGGGTGCAGCTCGGCGCCGCCTTCGGCAACGAGGCGCTGCTGCTGCGCCTGGCATCGCAACTGGAGCAGGCCCAGCCCTGGAAGGACCGGAAGCCCGCGGGAATCTAGCCGGTCGTCGGATCGGGCCGCGCGATCAGGCCCGCCCGGCCCACATGCCCGGCGGCTTGATGTTCAACCGCTGCGCCACGCCGCGCGCCGACGCCTGCGCCGCGGCGATCACCGCGCCCTCGTCGACCTGCGTCGGACGCCCGCCGCGCAGGATGATGCGGCCGTTGACCAGGACGGTATCGGCGGTGGCGCCGTGGCCGACCGCGATGAGCTGGTGCACCGGGTCGATGCCCGGGCCGAGCTCGGCGAGGCGCGAGGAGCGCACGACGATGTCGGCGCGCTTGCCCGGCTCGATGCTGCCGACGAGGCCGTCCAGCCCAGCCGCGCGCGCGCTGCCCAGCGTCTGCATCTCCAGGACCTCCTCGGCCGCCAGCGTCTGCCCGACCTCCGCCGACATGACGAAGGCGAGGAAGCCGGCGTCGCCGGCCGAGCTCTGGCGCGCGGAATCGGTGCCCAGCGCGACCGTGGCGCCCTTGCGCTTCATCTCGGGCAGCCGCGTCGGCCGGCGCAGCACCGTGCCGCGGGACGCGTAGGCGAACGGGCACCACACGCTGTTGGCGCCGGACGAGAGGATCGGCTCGACCTCCTCGTCGCGGATCAGGTTCATGTGAACGAAGGTGGTGTTCGGCCCGAGCACGCCCAGCTCGGCCAGATAGACGAAGCGCGGCTTGCGCCAGCGCCTCTCCATCGCCTCGGCCAAGTCGATGTCGAAGCCGATATGGCTGTTGCAGACGACCCCTTCGCGATCCGCCAGCGCCTTCGCGGCGCGCAGCAGCTCGTCGGACGCCGTGCCCTCGCCGTAGAGCGCGACGTGGCCGTGGGTGATGCCGTCCTTGTCGCGATTGCGGTGGAGCTGGCCGCCCAGGAGCTTCAAGCAGCGGTCCCGTTCCGGCGGCACGCGCCTGGCGAGGCTCGGGCTCAGCAGACCCGGGATGGTCTTCATCGTCTCGGTGTCGTCCCACAGATAGGGATCGGCCAGCGTGCAGCGGACGCCGACCGCCTGCGTCGCGGCGGCGACGGCGTCGGGATCGAAGGCGCTGCCCGGCTCGACGAAAGCGGTGATGCCGTGGCGCAGCATCTCGACCGAGGCGAGGGCCGCCGCCGCCTGCTCGTCCTCGGGCGTCAGCGCCGCCTTCCAGTCGGCGTAGCTTGGGCCCCCGCCGCCGCCCTTGCTCGCGTCGCCGCGGAAATAGCCGCGGCAGGTCTGGGCGTTGACGTGCAGATGGGCGTCGATGAATCCGGGATGGACCGCGGCCCCGCCGGCGTCGATCACGCGCGCGGCCCGCCACTTGGCGAGCACGTCCGCCTCCGGCCCGACCGCGGCGATAGTGTGGCCGCGGACGGCGACGGCGCCCGGCCAGAGAACCGACCGCTGCGCGTCCATGGTCAACACGCAGCCGTTGCGGACGATCAGGTCACAGGATTCGGGCCCAGCCATGTTCTTAATCTCCCGTCAGTCCGCCGCATCGGCCGGCTGGCTGCGCTGCCAGCGCTCGAACACCTTCTGGTCGATCTCGACGCCGAGGCCATGGCCCTCCGGCGGATAGGAGAACCCGTTCTCGATCCTGAGCGGCGTCGCGAGCAGATCCTCCTCGTGGTAGAGGACGCCGCAGGTGTCGCTGTCGGGGCCCAGGTTGGTCATCGCCACGCCGAGATGGATCTGCGCCGCGGTGCCGATGCCGAACTCCGGCATGCTGCCGATCATGCACGGCATGCCGGCGGCCTCGCACATCGCGAAGATGCGCATGGCGTTGAGCAGGCCGCCCGCCTCGGTCACGTAGACGTTGGCGATGTCGGCGGCGCCGCGGCGGATCACCTCCATGGCGCTGCGCGGGTCGCGGATGCTCTCGTCCGCCATCAGCGGGACGCCGATGTTGCGGCGGACCTCGGCCATGCCGTCGAGGTCGTGCGCCGGCAGCGGCTGCTCGACCAGCTCGATGTCCCACGGCTCCATGGCCCGGATCATGCGGATCGCGTGCTTCGCGGTCGGCCAGCCCATGTTGCCGTCGACGCGCAGCTTCACGTCGGGCCCGATCGCGGCGCGGATCGCCTTGACCGCCGCGACGTCGCGCGCGCCGTCCTCGCTGCCGACCTTGACCTTGATCGTGCGGTGCCCCGCCTTGACGCGCTCGACGGCGAAGGC
Organism: uncultured Rhodospirillaceae bacterium; assembly: GCA_964557415.1. Taxonomy (GTDB): domain Bacteria; phylum Pseudomonadota; class Alphaproteobacteria; order JAEULC01; family JAEULC01; genus JAEULC01. The sequence continues at coordinate 21,509 of CAZLBB010000026.1, read as the reverse complement.
GGCCATCTGCTCGGGCGTGCCGAAGGGGATCGAATAGCTGAGCGGGATGCGCTCGCGCACCTTGCCGCCGAGGAGATTGTACACCGGCGTCCTCAGCGCCTTGCCGACGATGTCCCACAGCGCCATCTCGATGCCGGCCTTGGCCTCTTCCACGCCGTCGAGCGCCTGGTCCATCTTGCGCACGAGATGGGCGATGCGGAACGGATCCTCGCCGATCACCGCCGGCGCCAGCGCCATGTCGACGTCGGCGCGCAGCAGCGCGCCGCGCCGCTTGAACACCGAGCACACCTCGCCCAGCCCGGTGATGCCGGCATCGGTGTCGACGAAGACGATCGTGTAGTCGGAAATCGCGGCGGGACCCAGAGCCGTGCGGGTCACCGTGCCGAACGGCCGCCGGCGGCGGCCCCACACCGGCACGGTGCGAACCTTGGTGATCTTCATGGCGCTCCCCTGCAACCCGGATTGACCGGGTGTTCCGAACTCTTTAAGACTTTATCACCGGCGGGAAGGGGCGCAATGACGAAAGCGTGGCCGAGCCCGGTCGTGCAGACGCTGCCCGACCAGGTGGCGCAGATGATCCTGGCGCGCATCGCCGCCGGCGAACTGGCGGCCGGCCACCGCCTGCCGTCGCAGCGCGAGCTCGCGCAGTCCATGGGCGTCGGGCTCGCCGTGATCCGCGAGGCGGTGCAGCGCCTCGCCGCGCTCAACGTGGTCGAGGCGAGCCACGGCAGCGGCACGGTGGTGCGGCCGTTCCGCTGGATGCCGCTGATCTACGATCCGGCGCTGTTCCACCTGGCCATGCAGCGCATCGGCATCCGCGACCTGTGGGAGGCGCGCCGGCTGCTGGAAGGCCAGATCATCCGCCTGGCGGCCGAGCGGGCGACCCGCGCCGATCTTGCCGCCATGCGCGCCGTTCTCGCGCGCGCGGTTCCGCTGCCGGCGGACTACGGCGCGAGCCAGGCGCTCAACCGCGAATTCCACCTCGCCCTCGCCCACGCCGGGCAGAACGCCGTGCTGGAGGACCTGCTGGCGCCGCTCTTGGACGTGCGCACCGAGGGCGCCGACCACCGCTTCACGCGCGACACCTGCGCCAAGACGTGGACCGCGCACCGGGCGATCTACGATGCCGTCGCGGCGCGCGACGCGGACGCCGCCGATCGCGCCATCCAGGCGCATTTCGGAATCGGTCCCATCGCGCTGGACGAGGTCGACGCGCGCGGGCGCGCGGTGCTCGCGGGGCGCCGCCGCCGGCCGCGGCGCTAGGCGCAAGCGGGGGACTCCGCCATGTTTCGCCTCGACGCGGTCATCGGCGACTTCCCCGTCCTGCTGCTGGGCGTTCCCCTCACGCTGGCCCTGACGCTGGCGGCCTTCGCCGTCGGGACCGTCGCCGCGCTGCCGATCGCGATGGCGCGCATCGCCCGCGTTCCCGGCCTGTCGCAGGTCGCGCTCGGCTGGATCGAGTTCTTCCGCACCACGCCGCCGCTGATGCACATCGTCTGGGCCTACTACGCGCTGCCCGTGGTCGCCGGGATCAAGCTCGACGCCTTCACGGTGGTGGCGGGCGCGCTCGCCTGCAGCACCAGCGCGCAGATGGCCGAGATCTTCCGCGGCGGCATCCTGGCGGTGCCGCGCGGCCAGTGGGACGCGAGCCAGGTGCTGGGCCTCGCGCCCTGGCAGCGCCTGTGGTGGGTCGTGCTGCCGCAGACGCTGCGGCTCATCCTGGCGCCGTCCTGCAACACGCTGGTCAGCCTGCTGAAGCAGTCGTCGCTCGCCGCGGTGATCGCCATGCCCGAGATCATGAACCGCGGGTGGATACTCGCCTCCGAGACGTTCCGGCCGATCGAGGTGCTGACCTTGGTCGCGTTCATCTATTTCGTGTTGACCTGGCCGCTGGTGCTGCTGGCCGCCGCGCTCGAGCGGCAAAGCAGCCTGGCGTTCCGCAGCGACTAGGCGGTGCGGCTCTCAAGGGGAAGCGGCCGCCGGCAACCGCGGGCCAAGGCCCGCACAACAAGGGAGACTGGTGAGATGAAGAGGTGCATGGTTCTGGCGGCCGCCGCGTCCGCCCTGCTCGTGGCATCGATGCCTTCGCCGGGCGCGGCGCAGAGCGTGCTGGACGAGATCAAGCAGCGCGGCGAGCTGCGCGTGGCCGGCGTGCTGTACCGGCCGCTGATCTCGCGCCGGCCGAACGGCGACTACATCGGCATGGACGTCGAGGTCATGAAGCGGATGGCCGCCGATCTCGGCGTCAAGCTCAACATCGTCAATTCCGAGTGGGCCACGGCGGTCGCCGGCATCGAGAGCAAGAAATGGGACATCGTCCCGGCGCTGTGCATCACCGACAAGCGCAAGGAGGTCGTCGATTTCAGCGAGAGCTACATCACCATCGGCGCGACTCTCACCACGGCGGCGAACAACACCAAGGGCCTGACCTCGCTCGAGGCGTTCAACCGGCCCGAGGTGGTGTTCGCCGTGCCGGGCGGCTCGTGGTCGGAATCGGTCGCCAAGGAGGTCGCGCCCAAGGCGACGCACAAGGCGTTCGGACAGTCGACCTCGGCCGACCTGATCCAGGAGGTGATCGCCGGCCGCGCCGACGCGGTCGTGCTCGACACGCCGATCCAGACCACGGTGGCGCTCGCCGCCTTCGGGGACAAGATCAAGATCTTCCCGGGCCACAACCAGCCGCTCGACGTGCGCGCCTGCAAGGTCGGCTACGCCTACATGAAGGGCGACAAGAAGATGGCGGACTACATCGGCGGCTTCACCAAGAAGCTGCGCGATTCCGGGCAGCTCGCCACGCTGGTCAAGCAGTTCATGACGGCCGAGCAGATCAAGGCCGCCGACTAGCGGCGGTTCCGGTAGAGCGGGCGGGCGTCCATGGCCGACCTTCAGTTCGGGCCGATCCTCGGCTATCTGCCGGATCTGCTCGACGGCATCGTCGTGACCATCGGCCTCAGCGCCGTCAGCGTCGCCCTGGGCCTCGTGCTCGGGCTCGTGCTGGCGCTCGCCCGCTACTCCGGCTTCGCCTGGCTCAACTGGCCGGCCTATGCCTACATCGAGTTCTTCCGCACGACGCCGCCCCTGGTCCAGATCGTCTGGCTCTACTACGGACTGCCGGCGCTGGTCGGCCACGACCTGGACGCGTTCTGGTCGGCGGCGGTCGCGCTGGGCCTGAACATCGCCGCCTTCTTCGCCGAGATATTCCGCGCCGGCATCCTCGGCGTCGACCGCACGCAGTGGCAGGCGGCGCGGGTGCTGGGCCTCGGCCTCGGCGACACGCTGCGCTTCGTCGTCCTGCCGCAGGCGTTTCGCAACGTCCTGCCGGCGACCGGCACCACGGTGATCTACCTGGTCAAGGGAACCGCGCTCGCGACCGCGATCGGCACGCCGGAGCTGCTGCGTGTCGGGCAGCTGATCGCGCTGGAGACCTTCCGCCCGGTGGAGACGCTGACGATCGTCGCCGTCGCCTATTTCGTGCTGACCTACCCGATCGCGCTCGCGTTCCAGGCGCTCGAGCGGCGCATGACGGCGAGCCGGGCCTGACCGCGATGGCCGGCGAAACGCGGAAGCTGGTCGTCATCGACCGGGTGGTGAAGCGCTACGGCAGCGAGACCGTGCTCGACGGCGTCAGCCTCGACGTGGATGCCGGCCAGGTCATGGTCGTGATCGGGCCGTCCGGCTCGGGCAAGAGCACGCTGCTGCGCTGCCTCGCGCGGCTCGAGCCGATCCAGAAGGGGCGCATCCTGATCGACGGCGCGCTGGTCGCCAAGGGCGCGAACGATCCGGGCCCGCCGCCCGACGCCGCCGCGGTGCGCGCCAGCCACGACGTCGGCATGGTGTTCCAGAGCTTCAACCTGTTCCCGCACCTGACCGTGCTGGAGAACGTGACGCTGGCGCCGCGCCGCGTGCGCGGCATGGCGCCGGCCGAGGCCGAGGCGCTGGCGATCGAGCTGCTGCGCCGGGTCGGGCTCGAAGACAAGCGCGACGTGCATCCCGCGCGCCTGTCCGGCGGCCAGCAGCAGCGCGCCGCCATCGCCCGCGCGCTGGCCATGAAGCCGCGCATCATGCTGTTCGACGAGGTCACTTCGGCGCTCGATCCCGAGCTGGTCGGCGAGGTGCTGAAGACCATGCGCGGCCTGGCCGAGCAGGGCATGACCATGCTGGTGGTGACGCACGAGATGGGCTTCGCGCGCGACGTGGCGGACGACGTGGTGTTCATGGACCGCGGCGCGATCGTCGAGCGCGCACCGCCCGGGCAGATCTTCAGCCAGCCGGCGGAAGCGCGCACGCGGGCGTTTCTCGAGCGGCTGCTCGAGCGCGAGGGCGGCAGCAGGAGGTCGCGATGAGCGAGGTCGAATGGTGGCGGCTCAAGGCCGGCGAGATCAATGCGCTGGCCGCGCGCGACGCCGTGGTCGTCCTGCCGGTCGGCTCGACCGAGCAGCACGGCCCGCATCTGCCGACCCAGGTCGACGCGCTGCTGGCGGGCGAGGTGGCCCGCCGCGCCGCGCGGCGCGTCGCGGCCCGCATGCCGGTCGTGGTCGCGCCCACGGTGTGGAGCGGGCTCGCCGAGCATCACCTGACCATGGGCGGCACGCTGTCGCTCGACCTCGCGACGTTTCACGCGCTGCTGCGCTGCCTGGTGCGCTCGATCCTCAAGGACGGGTTCCGCCGCGTGCTGCTGCTCAACGGCCACGGCGGCAACATCGCGGCGCTCACCGCCATCGTCAACGACTTCGCCATCGAGTTCGACGCGCCGATCGCGACGACGTCCTACTGGCTGCTCGCGGCCGACGCCTTCGGCAAGATCCTGGAGCGCCAGGCCAACGTGCGCCATGCCTGCGAGGCCGAGACCTCCATGCTGCTTGCCCTTGCGCCCGACCTGGTCGACATGGCGCGCGCGCAAGGCGCCGTCGGCCCGACCGGCCGCGAGCTGAAGGATGCCATCGGGACCGACGCGGCGATCCGCTACCGCTCGTTCAAGTCGCGCACCAGCCACGGCGCGATCGGCGATCCGCGCGCCGCCAGCGCCGAGAAGGGCGAACGCCTGCTCGACGCGGCCGCCGAGGCGGTGGCGAAGCTGCTGGCGACCGAGGAGTTCTGGACCCTGCCGGCCTGACGCGACGCGGCTTGCCGCGCGGCGGCGGCTGGCGCAGCCTCGGCAGGATCGGCGGCCGCCCGGGATCGGGCGGCCCGCCGCGCGCGGAGGCAGCTTGATCGTCGACGACCGCCCCTTCCCGCTGCTCAGGCGGTTCCGCCGGCGCATCGTGCCGGGGCTGCTGGCGTTCGTACTGCTGCTGGTCGGGCTGACGGCGCTCGCCGCGCGCGAGGTGATGCGCGAGATCTACCTCGATCTGGCCCAGCGTCGCGCCGACGTGATCGCGCGCGCGGTATCGGCGGCCGCGCCGGAGGCGTGGACGCGCTTCCTGGACGCGCGCCTGGCCGCCGACGACGCGGACGCGCTGTCGGCCGCGCTGCGCCGCGCCTTCGCCGCCGAGGTCGAGCAGCTCGGGCTCGTCAAGCTCAAGGTCTACGACCTCGAGCGACGCACGATCTACAGCACGCAGCCGGAGGGCATCGGCAAGGTCGAGGCCGGCGCCGCGCTGCGCGGCGTCATCGAGCAGGCGCGCTCCTCCGCGGTGGCGGTGACCGAGCCCGACGGCGCCGAGCTCTACGAGCTCTACGTGCCGCTCATCGGCCCCGACGGCAAGGTGCAGGCCGTGTTCGAGCTGTACGAGCCGATCGATCGCCTGAACGCCATCCTGGCGCGCGCCGCCCGCATGCCGGTGATCGTGCCCGGCGTGCTGATGGCGGCGCTCGTGCTGGCGCTGTGGCACCTGGTCCGGCGCGCGCAAGGCGACATCGACGCGCGCACCGATGCGCTCAACACCCTGCGCCGGCGGCTGGAAACCTTCATGTCGGCCAGCGCCCAGGCCGCCGCGCGCGGCACGGGCCCGGACGAGGCGATCCCGTCGCGCAAGGTGGCGCTCACGCTGCTCTATTCCGACGTGCGCGGCTTCACCGGCTATGCCGAGAGCAATCCGCCGGAAGCGGTCGTGGGCTTCCTCAACCGGCTGATGGCGATCCAGGTCGGCGCGGTGCGGCGGCACGACGGCGACGTCGACAAGCTGATCGGCGACGCCGTGCTGGCGCGCTTCGACGGCGCCGGCGCGCCGGCACGCGCGATCGCGGCCGCGCGCGCCATCCATGCCGGCGTCGAGGAAGCGGGGCTTCCGCGTCGCGTCGGCATCGGCGTCTACAGCGGCGAGGTGATCTCGGGCGCGATCGGCCCGGCCGAGCGGCGCGACTTCACCGTGATCGGCGACAGCGTCAACATCGCCGCGCGGCTGTGCGCAGCCGCCGCCGCCGGGGAGACCGTGGCCGACGCGGCGAGCGTCGCGGCGGCGGCCGACGCCGGGTTCGGCCCGGCCGAGGCCTTGCAGGTCAAGGGCCGCAGCGAGAAGATCGCCGTGCGCCGGTCGCGCGCGACCGCGGAAGCGCCGCGCCGGCAACCGCCGGCCGGCCAGCGCGTTCACGACGCATGACGCATGACGCCCGGCCGAGGAGGCAGGCAACCATGCCGCGAGCAACCGGCAAAGCCGGCAGGAAGAAGGCCGCCACCAGGACGCCGGCGGCGCGCAAGCCGGCGCAACGCAAGTACTGGTCCGCCGAGGTGACCGCGAAGAGCAGCGCGCTCGACCTCGAAAACCACGTGTTCGCGCTGCCGAGCGCCGAGGCCATCGCCCATTCGCTCAAGCGCTCGGCCGACGAGAGCACCAGGCGCAAGGCCGGCGCCTTCCAGTCGGCCATGTCGATGCTGAACTTCTACATCAACCGCGCCGGAAGGAACCTGCCCGAGGCACGCAAGCGGGTGCTGAATGCGGCGAAGGAGGAGCTGCGCAAGCTGTACGGAAGGACGTGAGGCGCGCGGCACGCATCGATCCCGGCGACCGCACCTCGCCCGGGTGCGCGGACGAGCCGCCTTGCTGGGGAGGCGGAATTGGCCCAACATCGAGGTCCGGCCGGGAAGCCGGCCGACACTGCCTGATTGCGCTTACTTGCAGCAGTCGCAAAGGAGGGGAGCATGGCTAGGTTCGCAATCGCGCTTGCGGGCGTGGCGCTCGCGGCGCTGGCGGTCGCGCCGGCCGTTGCGCAGGACCGCACCGGCGTCACCGACACCACCATCAAGATCGGCATCCCGGGTCCGCTGACCGGCCCGAACGCGAGCTTCGGCGCCGCCGCCTATGGCATCGCCGCCTACTACAAGTGGGTCAACGACCAGGGCGGCGTGCATGGCCGCAAGATCGAGGCGATCCTCGCCGACTACGCCTGCAACGAGGCGAAGGGCGTCGCGGTCGCCAAGAAGCTGATCCACGAGGACAAGGTGTTCCTGATCAACGGCGGCATCTGCTCGGGCGTGGCGCTCGCGATGCGCCCGGTGGTCGAGGAGTCCGGCGTGCCCTGGGTCGTGTCCACCGCGGTCAACCAGAAGATCACCGAGCCGGTCGCCAAGAACATCTTCCACGGCTCGCAGACCAGCCGCGACGCCGGCGTCAACATGGGCAAGTTCGCCCTCTCGAAGCCCGGCGCCAGGAAGATCGGAATGATCGGCCACACCAACGAATGGGCCAAGGGCTATCTCGACCCGATGCGCGACCAGCTGAAGGCGGCGGGCGTCGCGCCGGCGGTCGAGGTCACCATGGAGCGCGGCCAGACCGACGCGACGGCGCAGGTGCTGAAGCTGAAGGAGGCCAATCTCGACTTCATCGGCGTCGCGCTCTACGAGCCGGAGCTCGCGATCTTCCTGCGCGACGCCCACAAGTACGGCCTGGCCGCGCCGAAGGTCGGCTCGATGGGCGCCGACTACGTCAACACCGAGAAGCGGCTGGGCGCGCGCGAGCCGATGCAGGGCTTCTTCCAGGTGTTCCAGTACAAGGACCTGACGGACGGGCCGGGCATGAAGAAGGCGCGCGACATGATCGTGCCCAACCTGCCGGCCGGCCAGCAGATGACCGACTTCACCTTCTACGGCCCCGGCAGCGCCGTCGCCATCGTGCATGTCCTCGACAAGATCGGCCGCGACCTGACGCGCGAGAAGTTCATCGCGGAGATGGAGAAGCTCAAGGACTTCGACACCGGCATCATCGCCGGCAAGCTCAGCTTCTCGCCGCAGGACCACCAGGGCGCGCACCAGCTCTACGTGGTCGGGTACGACGGCGACAAGCTGTCGGTGCTGGAGTCGTGGGGCAAGAAGGCGCAGTGATCGCCGTCTGAGAGGCGGCCCGGCGGGCATCCGCCCCGGGAGCGAGGATCGGTGCTGGCCCAGCTCCTGGTCAGCGGCCTCGCGCAGGGCTGCCTCTACGCCCTCGTCGCGCTCGCGATGACCGTGGTCTACCGCGCGACCACGGTCGTCAACTTCGGGCACGGCGACCTCGTGATGGCGGGCGCGTTCTCAGTCTACGTGCTCGTCGTCCTCGCCGGCGCCGACTTCTTGGTGGCGGCGGTGCTGGCGCTCGTGCTGCTGTTCGCGCTCGGCTGGGCGATCCAGGCCGGCCTGATCCGGCCGATCCTCGCCGGCCCGCATCTGTCGCTGGCGATGATGGCGATCGCCGTCGGCTATGCGCTCAGAGGCGGCGCCCGCGTGCTGTGGGGCCGCGAGGTGCTGCCCTTCCCCAAGGTCTTCCCGCCGGGCATCATCAAGCTCGGCCCGGTCATCCTGTCGCCGAGCGACCTGATCATTGCCGGCGTGGTCGTCGTCACGCTCGCGGTCCTGGCCCTCGTCTTCCTGGCGACGCCGGTCGGCAAGACGGCGCAGGCCGTGTTCCAGTCGCCGCGCGGCGCCGCGCTGGTCGGCATCGACGTCGGTGCCTTCCACAGCGCCATGTGGGGCGTCGGCGCGGCGATGGCCGCGCTCGGCGGCATCCTCATCGCGCCGATCACGCTGCTCTACCCCGACATGGCCGCCTCGACCCTGATCCGCGGCTTCGCCGCCATGACGCTCGGCGGCTTCGGCTCGCTGCCGGGCGCCGTCATCGGCGGGCTGCTGCTCGGCGTCGGCGAGCTGCTGGTCGGCGCCTACGTGTCGACCAAGCTGATCGACATCACGGCCTATCTCATCATCATCCTGGTCCTGCTGCTGCGGCCCTCGGGGCTGCTCGGCCGCCCGGCGGTGGTGCGCGTGTAGATGACCGGTACGGCGGGCAGCGGCACCAGTCGCGTGCCGTTCGTGGGGAGCGGGCGCGTGTTCTGGCTGTTACCGCTCGTCCTGCTCGGCCTGCCGCTCGTGGTCGGCAGCTATGTGCAGTACATCGTCAACCTGACGCTGGTCTACGTGCTGGTCGGCGTCGGCTTCAACGTCGTGCTCGGCAATCTCGGCCAGCTCGCCTTCGCCAACGCGGCGTTCTTCGGCATCGGCGCCTACGCGACCGGCACGCTGATGTACCACCTGAAGGTGCCGTTCCCCCTGGCGCTCTGCGCCGGCGCGCTCGCCGGCGGGCTGGCCGGCACGCTGGTGGCGCTGCCGGCGCTGCGCGGCATCCGGGCCTTCTACCTGGCGATCATCACGCTGGCCTTCGGCGAGCTGATGCGCTGGGTCTACATCAATGCGGACGCCGTGACCCTGGGCTCGATGGGCATGCAGGTGCCGCGGCCTACGGTGTTCGGCTACGTGCTCGCCACGGACGCCGACAAGTACTACGTCTTCCTCGCCGTCGTGACGCTGCTTGTCGCCGCGACGGCGAACCTGCTGCGCTCGCGCGTCGGGCGCGCCTTCACTGCGATCCGCGACAACGAGCTGGCGGCCGCCTCGATCGGCATCCCGACCGGGCGCTACATGGTGCTCGCCTTCGCCTGGTCGGGCGTGGTCGTCGGCACGGCCGGCGGCCTCTACGCGGCGCTGGTGCGCCACGTCTCGCCGGAGGCGTTCAACCTCCTCGAGCTCATCCTGCATTTCGGCATCGTCATGGTGGGCGGGCTGGCCAGCCTGGCCGGCTCGATCCTAGGCGCGGCCGTGCTGACCGCGGCGCCCGAGATTTTCCGCGACCTGCCCGGCTACGAGGAGCTGCTGATCGCCGTCCTGATGGTGGTCGTGCTGCTGCTGATGCCGAAGGGCCTGGCAAGCCTGCTCGCGCGCGCCTCGCCCCTGTTCCGCCAGCGCTACTTCCGTGACTGATCCGCTCATCGCCCTCAGCGACGTGACGGTCCGCTTCGGCGGCGTCACGGCCCTGTCCGGCGTCAGCCTGTCCGTGGCGCAAGGCGAGGTCGTCGCGGTCATCGGCCCGAACGGCGCCGGCAAGACCTCGCTGTTCAACGCCATCACCGGCTTCGTTCCGCTGGCGGACGGCGCCATCCGGCTGCGCGGGGCGCGCATCGACGGCCTGATGCCGCACGACATCTCGACCAGGGGCGTGCGACGGACATTCCAGAACGGCGGCCTCTTCCCCGAGCAGACGGTGCTGGAGAACGTGCTGGCGGGCCTGCACGCCGAGGTGCCGGGCAACCCGCTCGCCATCCTGTTCGGCCTCCCTGGCGCGCGCCGCGCCGAGCGCGCCGCCGTCGCCCGCGCCCGGGCGCTGCTCGACCTGATGGGCATCCGCCATCTCGAGGCGCAGCCGGCCGGAAGCCTGTCGGGCGGCCAGCAGCGCATGGTCGAGATCGTGCGGGCCATCGCCACGGACCCGCCGCTGCTGCTGCTCGACGAGCCGGCGGTCGGCCTGGCGCCCCCGGTGCGCGAGCAGCTCGCGGCGATCGTCAAGCGGCTGGCGAAGGAGCGCGACATCGGCGTGCTGCTGATCGAGCATGCCATCGAGCTGGTGATGGCGGTGGCCGACCGCATCGTCGTGCTGAACTACGGCGAGAAGATCGCGGACGCCGCGCCCGAGGCGGTGCGCGCCGACAAGGCGGTGCTGGAGGCCTATCTCGGCCATGCCTGACGCGCTGCTCGTCGTCGAGAAGCTGGAGGCTGGCTATCCGGGCCAGCGCATCCTGCTGGGCGTCGATTTCGCCGTGCGCCGCGGCGAGGCGGTCGTGCTGCTCGGCGCCAACGGCAGCGGGAAGTCGACCGCGCTGAACGCGATCAGCGGCTTCGTTCGGCCGACCGCCGGGCGCATCCTGCTCGACGGCCGGGACATCGCCGGCCAGCCGCCGCATCGCGCCTTCGCCGCGGGCGTCGTGCAGGTCAGCCAGGCGCGCGACCTATTCCCGGACCTGTCGGTCGAGGACAACCTGCGGCTCGGCGCCAGCCGGCGCAAGGACGCGGACATGCCGGCGCTCCTCGCCGGCGTCTACCACGACTTTCCGGTCCTGGCGGATCGTCGGGCCCAGCGCGCGCGCACCATGTCGGGCGGCGAGCAGCAGATGGTGGCGATCGCGCGGGCGCTCATGGGGACGCCGAAGATCCTGCTGCTCGACGAGCCTTCGGGCGGCCTGGCGCCGCGCTTCGTCGGCGAGATCGCGGCGATCGTGGCGCGGCTCAAGGCGGCCGGGACGACGATGCTGATCGTCGAGCAGAACATCAAGCTGGCGCTCGAGGTCGCCGACCGCTTTCTGCTGCTCAAGAGCGGCCTGGTGGCCGAACGCGGCGACGTCACGCGCGCGACGTCGCAGGAAGCGATCGTGCGGAGTATCTACCTGTGAGGCGTCCCCGCGCGGGGCGACGGAAGAAAGGGAGAAAGCGATGCCCGCCAAGCCCGCCTATGCCGGCATGATCGTCATCGACGGCCTGATCATCTCGAGATTCAGCCGCGCCGTGTTCCAGGACATGCGCGCGGGCGGGCTGACCGCCGCGAACTGCACCTGCTCGGTGTGGGAGGACTTCGAGGGAACGATGCGCAACGTCGCCGCCTGGAACCGCATGTTCCGGGACAATGCCGACCTGGTCATGCCGGTGCGCACCACAAGGGACGTGCTGGCGGCCAAGAAGGCGGGAAAAACCGGCATCATCCTGGGCTTCCAGAACATCTCCGCCTTCGAGGACCAGGTCGGCTACGTGCAGCTGTTCAAGGACGTGGGCGTCGGCATCGCCCAGATGGCGTACAACACGCAGAACCTGTGCGCGACCGGCTGCTACGAGTCGGTGGACCGCGGCCTGTCCGACTTCGGCCACGAGATCGTGACGGAGATGAACCGGGTCGGCATCATGTGCGATCTCAGCCATGTCGGCTCGAAGTCGTCCGAGGACGTCATCAAGGCGTCGAAGAAACCGGTCTGCTACAGCCATGTCTGCCCGAGCGCGCTGAAGAAGCATCCGCGCAACAAGTCGGACGAGGAGCTGCGCTTCATCGCGCGGAAAGGCGGCTTCGTCGGCGTCACCATGTTCCCGCCGTTCCTCGCCAAGGGCAATGCCGCGACGGTCGACGACTACGTCGCCACCATCGACCACGTGGTCCGGATCTGCGGCGAGGACCAGGTCGGCATCGGCACCGACTTCACGCAGGACCAGGACCAGGCCTTCTTCGACTGGCTGACCCACGACAAGGGCTACGCGCGGGAGCTCGTGAAGTTCGCGCCGATCCAGAACCCCAAGGGCATCCGCCGCATCGGCGACTTCCCGAACCTGCCGCGCGCCATGGAGAAGGCGGGCTGGCCGGCGCGCCGGATCGAGAAGGTGATGGGCCAGAACTGGCTGGCAATCCTCAAGGAGGTCTGGGGCGCCTGAGCGGCGCGTGACCAGGGGCCCCGCGCGGCGCGGCCACGCTCCCCAAACCCGCGCCTCGGCTCACGCGCCGATGCCATGGAGCATCGCCGACCACAGCGCGCGGACCTGTCCGTGGCGGCGCCCAACGGCGGCGTCGACGGCGTCGTGGACCGCCTGCAGGTCCATGCTCTTGAGGAACAGGATCTGCGCTTGGATCAGCCGCGCGCTCTCGAGCTCGATCCGTTGCAGGGCCAGCACGAAGGGATCGGACGGGGCGCAGCGCTCGGGCAGCAGCTTGGCCGGACGTATGGCCGCATGCAGCGCGTGCCCGAAGGCCGCCAGGTCGATCAGCGCGCCGAGCGCCGCATCCGCCACGCCCTCGACCGGCCGCGGCAGCCATGCGGCCTCCCACTGCAGCATCAGGGGAATCAGCATCGGGTCCGGCACCCACGAGGTGGCGCGCGCCAGCAAGGACAGGATTTCCATCTCGCGGCAGAACTGCGCGTGCAGGTCCACCTGCCAGCCCGCGTGCAGCTGGCTCGGCACCGCAATGGCCAGCCGCCGCGCGTGGGCGCCGTGGGCCGACAGGAGAAAAGCCGAGACCCGGGTCTGCTGCTGCGCCGGGACGCGGCCCTCGCGGTCGAGCGGACCCAGACGATGGCTCATGGCGGCGCGGCCCGTGCTGCTTTCAGCCGCACCGGCACCGCGCGCAGATGGTCGTAGCCGGCGGGGAAGCGCACGAGCTTCCCGCCGGGCTCCTTGGGCGAGAGCCAGACCGATCCCTTGCCGCGCCGGCGCCCGGCCAGCACGTCGTCGGCGAAACGCGCCAGCACGCCGGCCGTCAATGCGGGCTTCTCGAGCGTGAAGGCGTGGCAGCACTGCTGCATGATCACCAGGGCGCTCTCCGCGATCTGCGCGCGCAGAGGCTCCTGCAGCGCGCGCGGCGTGAGAGAATCGAATTCGCCGTTCAGGATCATCGTCGGCACCCGGATCGCGGCGAGCTGCGGCGTCAGGGGCTCGAAGTCGAGGAACGACTCCATCAGGTTCTGCAGCGCGTATACGTCGTTCATCAGCCATCCGCGACGCTTGATCTCCGCCAGCCTGTCGAGGCGGGGTCGAAGCCACGCGTCCGAGAGGTTCATCGGCAGCAGGAGATCCTGCAGATAGTCGGTCCCGCCGAGGATCAGCCCGGTCCGCATCGCCTTGCCGAGCAGCAGCAACTGCGGCGACAGCTCGGCGAAGGCGCTCATCGGCACCAGCCCGGCCAGCCTGTCGGAATGGGCGATCGCGTAGCGCAGCGCGATCACGCCGCCGAAGCTGACGCCGGCCAGGAATACCGGCCTGCCTGCCATCATCTCGACGATGCGGCCAACGACCGCCACCTGGTCGTCCTGCCGGACGAACAGGCTGGGCTTGCCCGATCCGCCTTGCCCCAGCAGGTCGAAGGTCGCCACGCGGAATCCCCTGGCGGCCAGCGCGTCGCGAAACGGGCGCCAAAGCTCGGCGTACTGCGTCAGGCCGTTGACCAGGACATAGGCCGGCCCCTTTGCCGGCCCGTCGACCTCGTAGCGAATACGATGCGATCCGTGCAGGAGCGATGGCATGGGGCGCTCTATCGACGACGCCGGCCGAATCCGATGCGCGCGACCGGCAGTGACGCTTCCGAGCCTAGGGTCTTCCCGCAGGCCGCGCAACGAATCGAGGCGACCCGGGGCGCTTCGCCGGCAGGCGGCCTACAGGAGTCCGCGCGCCTTCGCGTGCGCGTAGGCCGCGACGGTGAAGGAGTCGGTCAGCTCCCCGTCGGTCAGCAGCTTCTCGAACTCGGCCACGCCGTACTGCTCGACGGCCACGATCCCCTCGTAGAGCTGCGGCGCGCCGACCTTGCTGAGGCGTCCGAAATAGAGATGCGCGCCGTTCTGGTAGAGGTTGCTCGAGCCGTGCAGGTAGCCGAGCTTGACCAGCTCGGTGACCTCGCCGCCGATCTCCTCGCGCACCTCGTTGCGCGCGGTATCCTCGAGCGAGTGGCCGGGCTCGATCGCGCCGCGCGGGATCTCGAGCAGGAAGTCGCGCACGGGATGGCGGAATTGCCTTGTCAGCACCAGCCTGCCCTCGAACGCCGGCAGCACGGCCACGCCGTCGCCCTTGTAGTTGATGACACGGGTATGCAGCCGGCGCGAGCCGTCGGGAAACTCCACCGCGTCGCGCAGGATGCAGAACCACGGGTCGTCGAACACCTTGCCGACCTCGGCGCCCAGCTCCGGCAGGCCGCGCGCGCGCAAGCCGCGCCGGATCTCGGCCTGCACCACGGCTATCTCCGCCGGATCGAGCAGGATGCGCACGCCCCGGGGCGGCGTCCGGAACAGCTCGGGCCGCTGGCGGGCGAGCGCGAGGTAGTCGGCGATGAGCGGCGGCAGCTTGTCGTCGGGCATGAAGGAGCGGTTCCTCGGATCACCTGAGCGCGGCGATGGCCATGACCCCGGCCATCACGAGGAGCGTCGCGGCGTGGCGCAGCCAGGTGGCGGCTTCGCCGAGCGCCACGGTAGCGAGGATCGCGGCGAACAGCACGCTCGTTTCGCGCAAGGCCGACACGCCGCCGACCGGCGCTCGGGCCAGCGCCCACATGAAGGCGCCGAACGAGCCGAGGCCCAACAGGCCGCTGACCAGCACCCGGCCCCGATCCCGGTTCCAGGCAGCCGGCACTGCCGCGCCGCGGGTCAGGAAGGCATAGGCGAGGAACGCCGCGCAGTCGCAGACGATCAGCCATGCGGTGAAACCGAGCCAGTCGCCGTTCAGGCGCACGCCATAGGCGTCGACCACCGAGTAGCCGGCGACGGTAAGGCCGGTCAACGCGGCGATGCCGAGCGTCGCCGGCGCCACGCGCCGCTCGCTGCGCTCGAGGGCGAGCGCCAGCACGCCGAGCGAGACCAGCGCGATGCCGAGGATCACGGGCAGGCCCGGCAGCTCGCCCAGGACGAGCAGCCCAAGCACCGTCGCCATGATCGGCGTCAGGCCGCGCGCCAGGGGATAGGCCTGGCCCAGGTCGACGCGGTGATAGAGGTCCGCGAGGCCGATCTTGTAGCCGACATGCAGCAGCACCGAGAAGCCGATCACGACGAAAGCGGCCGGCGACGGCAGCGCGACCAGCGGCAGGCAGGCGAGCGCGACCGCGCCGCTGACCAGGTTCATGCCCGCCAGCGCTATGACGCGATCGCCGCTCGATTTCACCAGCGCGTGCCACGTGGCGTGCAGCAGCGAGGCGGCGAGGATCGCCGCGATGACGGCAAGCTCCAACGAATCGGTCCTGTGCCAGGCGCCCCGGGCCGGGGCGGCGCCATTCATAGCGCCGGCGCGTCGCGCGCGCCATCGGCCGCGCGTTCGCGTGTGGGCGCGCTTTGCGCGGCCGCCCTTGACTAACCGCGCGGTCGAACGCACGATAGGCGGCATCCTCCAACATTGTGTCCTTCGCGCGGTGCGCGGTGCCGGCGGGAATTTCCGTCGGCGGCCGACATTTGCCGTGCGCGGAGCATGGAAATGGCGAAACGTGAACATCTGCGAACGAGCGGCGAGAGAGGGGCTGCGGCGGGCGCGCCGCCCAGGATCGAGGCCATGCGGCGGATCGCGGCCGCCACCGCCGAGCCGACGCGCGACTCGGTGCTGTGCGACCTGGAGGCGGTGAAGTACCTCGCCTTCGACGAGGCCAACTTGACGGCCGCGGTGCGCGTCATCGAGCTGCAGGGCCGCACGATCGGCGCCCTCGGCGAGCCGGACCCGGACCTCGTCCGCCGCGCCCCGGACGATGTGCTGATCGAGGCGATCGCCGGCGACAACAAGCTGCTCGCCGACATGCTGCGTGAGAGCCTGGCCACCGGCAAGCCGCCGCCCGCGCCGCCGGACGGCGCCGTGCGATAGCATGGCCACACGCGCCCATCGAATGGAAAGGAGCATGACCATGTCCGGGCATCCACCGTCTTCATCATCCGGAGCCAATCGGGTCCGGCAACGCGCCCTCGACTTCGATCCGCCGCTGTGCTGGCCCGATACCATCGCCGGCATCGTCGCCGGGTACGGCGCGGAGCGGCTGCGCTATGTCGCCGCGGCCGGGCGCTGGATGGTGTGGGACGGCACGCGCTGGCGCGCCGACGACACGCGCTACGCCTTCGACCTCGCGCGCTGGGCCTGCCGCGACGCGCTCAACAACCTGCGCCGGTCGTGCGCGAACGGCGTGGCGGCGCGGCTGGCGCGCTTCCTCGGCGCGCCAGCCTTCGTCGCCCAGGTCCTGCGCCTGGCGGGCAGCGACCGCCGGCTGGCCATGGCGCCCGAGCGGTTCGACGCCGACCGCGACCTCATCAACACGCCCGCGGGGATCGTCGACACGCGCACCGGCGCCGCGACGCCGCACCGTCCCGACGCCTACCTGACGCGCATCGCCGCCGCGGCGCCGGCCGAAGCCGGCACGCCCTGCCCGCTATGGTCGGCCTGGCTCGACCGCATGGCCGAGGGAAATTCGGACCTTCTGTTCTATCTGCAGCGCGTCGCCGGACGGGCGCTGACCGGGCGCGATCCCGGGCCGGCGCTGGGCTTCCTGTGCGCCGACGACCGCCGCTTCTTCGTCGATCTGCTCGCGCATCTCGCGGGCGACCGCGTCGCGCCGGGGGCGTCGGCGATGCCCGCCGACCTCGACCTCGCCGACCGGCTCGCGGCCGAGTATCCGGCGATCCTGCGCTGGGCGATCGAGGGCGCGCTGGCCTGGCGCCGCATCGGTCTGGCGCCGCCGCCGCAGCTTGCCCTCGGCTGGTCGAAGGGCGCGGCGGAGGCCGCGCTCGGGCGCTGGCTCGAAGAGAGCACCGAACGATCCCCCGCCTGCTGGGCATCGGCCGGCGATCTCTATGCCGCGTGGCAGGGCTGGGCCGGGCAGAGCGGCGCGGACCCCGGCAGCCACAAGCGCTTCAGCCAGGCGCTCGAGGCGCGCGGCTTCCAGCCCAAGCGACGCCGCACCGGCCAGCGCGGCTTCACGGGCCTCGCGCTGCGGCGCGCTCAGGGCAAACCGCAGGCCGCGGACGATCCGTCATCGGTCATCATCGGCACAGGGGGGATCTCTCGACCCTCGCCGGGCAACTTGTCCGCCGAAGCGCAGAGCGCGAAGGCGGAAGGAGGGCTGTCGCATGGCGAGCCATGGCGCGGCAACCCGTCATCCGTCATCACGGCGGGCGCGGAACCTCGACCCTCGCCCAGCGAAGCCGGGAGAGGGTGCGAGCCCCTTCGACAAACGCTCAGGAGCGAGCGGGCGAGGGCCGGCTCGATGCTTCATGCAGATGCATCGCGCCTGCCGGAAACACGGAGCCTCGCCCTCACCCTCCCGCTGCGCGGGCGAGGAGCCATGCATCCGTCATCCGTCGCAGCGTCCGCCTACTTCAGCGAGTTGATGATCTCGCGGTAGGCCTGCTCGGGGAAGGCCTTCAACGTCTTGGTGCGGACGTTGCCGCCCTGGCCCAGCATCAGCGTGAAGCGCGCGGCGACGGCGTCGTCGGGCGCATCGTAGACCACGACCATGTCGTAGTCGCCCATGGTCATGAACATGAACCTTATGTCGCCGCCCATGTCCTTCAGCGCCTTCCTTCCGGCGTCGAAGCGCTTGGGCGAGTCGGTCACGTTGCGGATGCCTTGGTCGGTCCAGTTGACGAGAAGAACATAGGTGGTCATCGCATCCCTCCCTGACGTCCCGGCGCACGGGACGCCATTATGGCGCCGGAACGCTCAGTAGAACAGGTCGACCAGCGCGAGCGACACCGCGGGCACGTAGGTCACGAGCATGAGGACGAGCAGCAGCACCAGCACGAACCCGACATTCGTGCGCGACGTCTCCCACATGTTCGACTTGGCGATCGAGCAGGCGATCATCAGCACGCTGGCGACCGGCGGCGTCTGCTGACCGACGGCGATGTTGAGCGTCACAAGGATGCCGAAATGGATCGGGTCGATGCCGACCGCCTTGATCAGCGGCATGACGATGGGCACGACCAGGATGATCGCCGCCGCGCCGTGCAGGAAGAAGCCCAGGACGAAGAAGGCGAGATTGAGCAGCGCCAGGATCAGGTACTTGTTCTGCGTCAGCTCCAGGAGCGCCGCCGCGAGGCGCTGCGGCAGCTGCGTCTCGGTGAGGTAGACGCCGAGCAGCGCCGAGGTCGCGACCAGCAGCATCACCACCGCCGTCTGCATCACGCCGTCGACCAGGGCCGTATAGAGGACGCCGAGATCGATCTCGCGGTAGACGAGGCCGATCACCAGCGCGGCGACGACCGCGAGCGCGGCGCCCTCCGTCGCGGTGACCACGCCGCCGAAGATGCCGCCGAGGATGATCACCGGCAGCAGCAGGGCGAGCCCCGCCTCGCGGAAGGTCTTCCGCACATTGGCCAGGTGGAACGCGGCCTCGGACGGCAGGCCGAGGCGCCAGGCGTGCCAGTAGGCCACGAGCATCAGCAGCAGCCCGCCCAGCACGCCCGGCACGATGCCGGCGACGAACAGCTTGACCACCGAGGTGTCGGCGATCACGGCGTAAAGGATCATCGGGATCGAGGGCGGGATGATGATCGCGAGCGACGCGGCCGACGACATCACCGAGGCCGCCAGCTCCTTCGGGTAGCCGCGCCGCTTCATCTCCGGGATCAGCACCGAGCCCAGCGCCGCGACGTCGGCCACGGCCGAACCCGAGATTTCGGCGAAGAACATCGAGGCGACGACGCTGACCATGGCGAGGCCGCCGCGCACGAAGCCGATCAGCGCGTTGCAGAAGGCGATGAGCCGTCGCGAGATGCTGGTCGCGTTCATGATGCCGCCGGCCAGCACGAACAGCGGGATGGCGATCAGCGGGAACTTGCGCGCGCCCTCGAACATCACGATGGCGGCGTTCATCAGGCCGGCCGACCCCAGGTCCGCCACCATCGCGGCCAGCGCGACCGCGCCCAGCGCGACCGCGATCGGCACGTTCAGCGCGCACAACGCCAGAAAGAGCACCAGGATCAGCAGCGCCGCCATGGGAGCTACAGATGCCCCGCTTCCGGCGCCGCGTCCCGGCCATAGCGCCGCCAGGCCTCGGGCATCGACAGCGCCTCGGCCAGGACGAAGAGGAGCGCGCCGATCGGGATCGCCGACTGCACGGCCGCGGACGGCACCGACGGCAGGCTGACCAGGGTCTCGCCGACGAGGACGTCGAGCAGCGCCCAGCCGCCCCATCCCAAGGCGACGAAGAAGCCGACCGTCACCGCCTCGGCCAGCACGAACGCGACGCGCCGGGCGGCCGGCGGCAGCGCGCGCATCGCGTTGTCGAACCCGAGGTGGCCGCGCTTCAGCGCGGCGAGCGCCGCGCCGAAGTAGGTGAGCCAGGCCAGCAGGATGCTGGCCAGCTCGTCGTACCAGGGGAACAGGTGGCCGGTGTAGCGCGCGCCGACCGCCACCACGACGATCAGCAGCAACGCCGTCAGCAGCAGCAGGCTGATCGCCTCCAGGCCCACCCGGAGGGCCTTGGCGAGGCCGGCCACGACGGCGCTATTTCGCCAGGGCCAACGCCTTGTCGACCAGCGCCTTGCCGCCCGGAACCTGCTTGGCGAACTCCTCGTAGATCGCGCCGCTGGCCTTCACGAAGGCGTCGCGGTCGGCGTTGTTGATCCGAATGCCGCTGCCCTTGAGCTTGTCGAGCAGCGCCTTGTCCTCCTTCTCCTCGTTCGCCAGGACCCAGGGCTGGGTGCCGAGCGCGATCGTTTCCAGCTCCTTGCGCAGGTCCGGCGCCAGCTTGTTCCAGCGAGCGGCGCCCACGGTCAGGAACGACGGCGTGTAGACGTGGTTGGTCAGCGACAGGAACTTCTGCACCTCGTGCAGCTTGGCGTTGTAGATGTTGGAGAGCGGGTTCTCCTGCCCGTCCATCACGCCGGTCTGCAGGGCCACGAACAGCTCGTTGAACTGCAGCGGCGACGGGCTCGCGCCGTAGGCCTGGAACATCTTGGCGCGCCACACGCCGGGCGGCACGCGCAGCTTGATGCCCTTCAGGTCCTCCGGCTTGTCGATCGGGCGCACGCTGTTGGTGATGTGGCGGAAGCCGTTCTCCCACACCGCGATGATCTTGAGGCCCTGCGCCTCGGTCTTGGGCGCCATCTCCTTCCAGAACACCTCGTCGCGGAAGCGCGCCATGTGGGCGCGGTCCTTGATGAGGTAGGGCATGTCGAACATGCCGAACTCGCCGGCCACGGTCGACATGATGGTCGAGGGCTGCGAGAAGTCGACGGTGCCGATCTTCAGCTTCTGCAGCAGCTCGTTCTCGTTGCCGAGCTGGCTGTTGGCGAACACCACGACCTTGACCTTGCCGGCCAGCTTGTCGTTCACGCGCCTGGCGAATTCCTCGGCTGCGGCGGTCTGGCTGGCGCCGGGCGCCGAGGTGTTGCCGAGCTTCAGCTCGATGGTCTGCGCCTGGGCTGCCGTCGCGGCGAAACCCAGGGCCAGAACGAAGGCGTATCGCAGCATGTGGTTTCCTCCCCTTGTCAAATCGCTTGGCATGCCCGCTGCAGGGGCGACGATCGGACCCCTGTCAGGCGGCCTTGGTTCCGCTCGCGTGCGCGCGGCCCATGGCGCAGGCCTGCAGGAAGGCGCGGTGCGTCGCGGTCGGGTCGGCCACGCCCTTGCCGGCGATGTCGAAGGCCGTGCCGTGCGCCGGCGTCGTGATCGGCACCGGCAGGCCGCCCAGCACGGTGACGCCGCGCTCGAAGCCCATCAGCTTCATGGCGATCTGGCCCTGGTCGTGGAACATGGTCAGCACCGCGTCGTGGTCGCCGCGGCGCGCGCGCAGGAACACGGGGTAGGCGGGGGAAGGACCCACGGCGGCGGTCTGGCGCGC
>CAZLBB010000025.1:0-53110 GCA_964557415.1 uncultured Rhodospirillaceae bacterium | reverse complement strand
CGCCATCACTATGGTCTCACGCGGAGACGCGGAGAACGCGGAGCGCGTCGCCTCTCCGCGTCTCCGCGTCTCCGCGTGCCCTTCCGGTCTTGGCCGCGGCGCATGGCCGGGCCGTGAGACATCGATCGTCAACGAGAGCCGTGACTGACACATGCGCAGGGAACGTGTGCTGGCGGAACCCGTGCCGCCGCTCGACGAGATCCGCCGCCGGATCGAGAGCGAGCCTTTGCCGCGCAATCTCGGGAGCCTGCTCGACGAGGCCTCCGACGCCGTGCCCGACCGGCCGGTGCTGCATTTCATCGATTCCGGCGAGACCTTCACCTACCGGAGCTTGCGCGCGGCGGTGAACCGCCTGGCCAACGGCCTCCTCTCCATCGGCGTACGGAAGGGCACGCATGTCGGCGTCATGCTGCCGAACATCCCGGAATGGCCGATCACCTGGCTCGCAATCGCGCGCATCGGCGCCGTCACCGTGCCGGTCAACACGCGCTACACCGGCCGCGAGCTGCATTACGCGCTCGACGACGGCGCGGCCGACTATCTGGTCATCCACGAGAGCTACCTGCCGGTGCTGGCCGCGGTGCCGCAGCCGCTGCCGCGCATCGAAGGCCGCGTGATCGTCGCCGGCAGCGAGGCCGCCGGCCACCGGCGCTGGCGCGACCTGGTCGATCCGTCCGGCACGGAGCTCTCGCTCGGCGACGAGCCCGGGCCGGAGGATCTGCTCAACATCCAGTACACCTCGGGCACGACCGGCTTCCCCAAGGGCTGCCTCCTGACGCAGCGCTACTGGCTGCAATGCGCCAAGACGCATGCCGACCAGGACGGGCGCGCCTATTCGCGCATGCTGGCGCCGACGCCGTTCTTCTACATGACGCCGCAATGGCTGACGCTGATGGCGTTCCTGACGCGCGGCACGCTCTACGTCGCGGCGCGGCAGAGCTCCAGCCGGTTCGTCGAATGGCTCAACCGCTACCGCATCGATTTCTGCCTGTTTCCCGCCGCCGCCTACAAGCAGCCGCCGTCGCCGATCGACCGCGACAACGCGATCGTCCGCGTCAGCACCTACGGCTTCCCGAAGGGAGCCCAAGCCGACCTCGAGCAGCGCTTCGACTTCGTCGCGCGCGAGGCCTTCGGCATGACGGAGATCGGCGCCGGGCTGTTCGTGCCGATCGTGGCCGCCGACATGACCGGCTCCGGCTCCTGCGGCATCGCCGTGCCCTGGCGCGAATGCCGCATCGCCGACCCCGAAGGCAACACCCTGCCTACGGGCGAGATGGGCGAGCTGCTGTTCCGCGGGCCGGGCATGCTGAAGGGCTACTACCGCAAGCCCGAGGCGACCGCCGCCGCCTTCCACGGCGAGTGGTTCCGCAGCGGCGACCTGGCGCGCATGGACGCGCGCGGCTACGTCACCATCGTCGGCCGCGCCAAGGACATGATCCGCCGCGCCGGCGAGAACATCGCCGCCAACGAGGTCGAGGCCGTGCTGGGATCGCTCGACGGCATCGCCGAGGCCGCCGCCGTGCCGGTGCCCGACGAGCTGCGCGGCGAGGAGGTCAAGGTGTATGTCGTGCTGCAGCAGGGCTTCACGCGCGAGACCCTGCCGCCCGAGCTGATCCTGCGCCACTGCAGCGCCAACCTCGCCAGCTTCAAGCTGCCGCGCTTCATCGAGTACCGCGACGCCCCGCTGCCCCGCACCGCGTCGGAGAAGATCGCCAAGCCGGCGCTGGTGGCGGAGAAGGACGACCTGCGGAAGGGAAGCTGGGACCGGGTGGCAGGACGCTGGGGGTGAGCGGTCTGCGTCGCCCGGCCTCGTCGCGACGCCTCATCCGCCTCCCAGGATCGCCTGAACCATCACCTCGGCCGCGGCGGCGGGCTTCAGCCCGCTCTCGCGCACCAGCGTGCGCCAGGTGTAGAAGCTGACCGCCAGGCGCAGCGCCGCGCGCTGGCGCGCGGCGAGGCCCTCGCCGAGCACGTCGATCGAGGCCGCCATGAACGGACCCATCCTGAGCGCGACGATCTCTTTCGTCGGCGCGTGGTACTCGGCATCGCGCAGCACGCAGGCGGCGAGCGCGGCGTTGCGCCCGTACCAGGCATAGACCGCCCCGAGGCCGGCGCGCAGCCGTTCGCGCCGGTCCGCGACCGCTTGCCACGCAGCGGGATCGGGCAGCGGATCGCGCTCCAGCGCCAGCCCCGAGCAGGCGAGGGAGAGGCTGCGCTCGTCGGGGAAATGGGCATAGAGCGTGTGGCGCTGCACGCCGGCGCGCTGCGCCAGCATGCTGAACGTCGTGCGCGCCGGGCCGACGCTGCCGTGCAGCGCGACGGCGGCCTCGACGATCCGCCGCCTGGTCGCCGCCTCCTGCTCGGCGCGGCGTCTTTTCGTGTAGGTCCGGGTCGCCGGCTTTCGCTGCACAGATCTGTGCTTTCAATATTGACGGGCAGGCCCTATTTCGATACACACATGCGTATCATGAATTTCGCCGGGCATCCACCGGCGCGCAGCGCCGTGCATCTGCCGCGGCCCGAAGGAGAGCCCGATGGAATCCAGGATCACCGAGATCGCCGAGGGCATCTATCGCCTCTCGACCTTCGTGCCGCAGGTCGCGCCGCCGTCCGGCTTCACCTTCAACCAGTTCCTCGTGCTCGGCGACGACCCGCTGCTGTTCCACACCGGGCCGCGGCGGATGTTCCCGCTGGTCCGCGCCGCCGTCGCCCGGCTGATGCCGCCCGAGCGGCTGCGCTGGATCGCCTTCGGCCATTACGAGGCCGACGAGTGCGGCGCCATGAACGAGTGGCTGGCCGCGGCGCCGCGATCCGAGGTCGCGCACGGGGAGACCGCCTGCCTGGTGTCGCTGAACGACACGGCCGACCGGCCCCCGCGCGTCCTCGAGGACGGCGAGACGATCGACCTCGGCAAGGGCAGGCGGGTGCGCTACCTCGACACGCCGCACGTCCCGCACGGCTGGGAAGCCGGCGTGCTCCACGAGGAGTCGACGGGAACGCTGCTGTGCGGCGACCTGTTCAGCCAGCTCGGCGACGGACCCGGCCTGACCGAGCGCGACATTGTCGGACCGGCGATCGCGGCCGAGGACATGTTCCGGTCGTCCAGCCTGCATCCGACCACGGGCGCGACCATCCGCCGCCTCGCCGGCCTGGCGCCGCGCACGCTCGCGCTCATGCACGGCCCTTCGTTCCGCGGCGACGGCGCCGCCGCGCTCCGCGCGCTGGCCGACGACTACGACCGGCGCATCGCCACGCGCGGGCCGCAGCCGCAGACCGCCGCGGCGGCATAGGGTCCCCGCGATCGGCGTATCCGTCCGCAAGCGCCGTCTCCTTGCGAACGCCGGTCATTGCGTCCATTGTCGCCGGAAGTAGCCGGCCGGCCGGTGAGTGACGGATCGCGCCTCTCCGCCGCTTCCCGCGGCCGGTGTCAACCGAACGCACGCGCCCTTGGACCTGCCCTTCTCCGCCCTGTCGCTGCTCGGCAAGATCCTGTGGTCGGCCGGCCTGGTGCTGGGGCTATCCTTCCTCGCGGAGCGCGTCAGCACGCGGATCGCGGGCCTCCTGGCGGGCGCGCCGCAGAACGCCGTGCTCGTCTATTTCTTCGTCGCCCGCGACATGGGGATCGCGCACGCGGTGGAGAGTGCGCCGCACGGCGCCGCCTCCTTCTCCGCCACGGTCGCCTTCGTGCTGGCCTACTACCTGGGCTCGTCGTCGTTTCCGCGGCTGTCGATCGTCGCGGGCCCGCTCGCCGGCATTGCGGCCTTCGCCGCGGTCGCCTTGGTCCTGTCGTGGATCCCGTTCACGCTGGCGACCGGCGCCCTCCTGACGCTGTGCGTCATCGTCGTGACGAGCGGCGTCTTCCGCCGAATCGCGGACGCGCCGGTGACACGGCCGGTCCGCTACACGCCGCGCCTGCTGCTCCTGCGCGGCGGCCTCGCGGTGGCGCTGATCGTCGGCGTCATCGCGCTGGCCGAGAGCCTGGGCGCGGCGTGGACCGGGCTGCTCGCCGGGTTTCCGGCCACCCTGCTGCCGACCCTGCTGATCATCCACGGCACCTACGGCGCCGCCAACACGCACGCGATCATCCGCAACTTCCCGCTCGGCGTGGGATCGATCGTGCTCTACACCCTGTCCGTGCCGGTCGCGTTTCCGGCGTTCGGCGTGTGGGGCGGCACGGCGGCGTGCCTGGCCGTGTCCTTCCTCTACCTGGCCGCGGTGGGATTCTGGGGGCGCAGCATTCGCGCGCGCCAGGGGCGCGGGCCCTGGCGGTGATGGGCGCAAATGGCTAGGCTTCGCACCGCGATTCGCCACCGATCCCAGGAGCCACCATGATCCGCATCGCCCAGCGCATCGGCCGGTTCAAGCCGTCGGCCAGTGCCGCCGCCTCGCAGCACGCCCGCACCCTCAAGGCGGCCGGGCGCGACATCATCGCGCTGACTTCGGGCGAGCCGGATTTCCCGACGCCCGACAACATCCAGCACGCGGCGACGCGCGCCATGGCGCGGGGCGAGACCAAGTACACCAACGTCGACGGCACGCCGGAGCTGAAGCGCGCCATCTGCGCCAAGTTTGCCCGCGAGAACGGGCTCGACTACGCGCCCGAGCAGATCAGCGTCGGCAACGGCGCCAAGCAGGTGCTGTTCAACGCGCTGATGGCGACGCTCGACCCCGGCGACGAAGTGATCATTCCGACGCCGTGCTGGGTCAGCTATCCCGACCAGGTGCTGATGGCCGACGGCGTGCCGGTGCCGGTGCGCTGCCCGCAGAACAACGGCTACCGGCTGCAGCCCGAGGCGCTGGAGGCGGCGATCACGCCGCGCACGCGCTGGCTGATCCTGAACGCGCCCAACAATCCGACCGGCGCCGCGTACGACCGCGGCCAGATGAAGGCGCTGACCGACGTGCTGCTGCGGCACGAGCATGTCGCGGTGATGACCGACGACATGTACGAGCACCTGCTCTACGACGGGCGCGAATTCTGCACGCCGGCGCAGGTCGAGCCGCGGCTCTACGACCGGACGCTGACGGTCAACGGCGTGTCGAAGTCCTATTCGATGACCGGCTGGCGCATCGGCTATGCCGGCGGCCCGGTGCCGCTGATCAAGGCCATGGCCAAGATGCAGGGACAGGTGACCGCCAACCCGTCCTCGGTCAGCCAGGCAGCCGCGGTCGAGGCGCTGAACGGCCCGCAGGACGGCGTCGCCGCGCGCCGCGAGGAGTTCCGCCGCCGCCGCGACCGCGTGGTCGAGCTGCTGAACCAGGCGCCCGGCCTCGACTGCCCCAGGCCGGACGGCGCCTTCTACGTCTTCCCGTCCTGCGCCGGCGTGATCGGCAAGCGCACGCCCGAGGGCAAGGTCATCCAGACGGACGAGGACTTCGTGCGCTACCTGCTCGACGCCGAGGGCGTCGCCGTGGTGCACGGCGCCGCCTACGGCATGTCGCCCTATTTCCGCATCTCCTTCGCCGCGTCGATGGAGACGCTGGAGGAAGGCTGCCGCCGCGTCCAAAGGGCGTGCGCGGCGCTCGGCTGATACTTGGACCGCGAGTGGCCCAGGTTCGACACGATCTGCCTCGGGGCGTTCGCTCGTCCCACGACGCCGTCGTGGGTCAGGTGCCGGCGCGAAACTTGGCGTCAGGCGCGGGCGTTTGCCCGGTGCCAGGCACGACGCATGGCCTGGATCCGACCAGGATCGCGCGCCGCGCATCGACGGCACCGCTCCGGTTCCGGGAATAGCGGGCGCGCCGGTCGGCGTATCGCCCGTCTCTGCAAGCGCCATCCATGGTCGTCGTTTGGCGCAAATCAACAAATTTGCGTCTAGCGCCTTCAAGTCACCCCCAGGATCAATGCTATCTACTGAATTCTGAGGGATCGCGACAAGCGCCGGCCCGTGTCCTGGGCACCGCGGTCGCGCCGCCGGCACGGCATGCCGTTCAGCCGAGGCATTGGCCGGAATCCGAGAAACGCAGGAGCGCAAGAACCAGCAGAGGAGCTCTACCATGAAACTGCTTCGTCTCGCTTCGCTTGCCGCCGCCGCGGCGCTCGTGACGATCGGCCTGTCCGGTCCGGCCGCCATGGCGCAGAACATCACGTTCAAGCTGGCCAATCCCTGGCCCAACAAGCATCCGGCGACCGCCGCGATCATCGCGCTGCTCGCCGACATCAAGACACACTCCAACGGCAGACTGCAGATCGAGATGGTCCATCTCGATGCGATCGGCTTCAAGCAGGCCGACCTGTTGCGCGTGATCCGCCAGGGCGTCGCCGAGATGGGCTTGTTCGTGCCGTACTATGTCGGCCGCGATGCGCCGAAGCTGGCGAACGTCGCGCCGTCCGGCGCGCTGCTGGAACCCGACGACAACTGGAAGATCGAAAAGATCCAGCGCGCATATTCCGAGAAGGTCTTGGACAAGGACTGGAACTCGGTAATGGCGATGCGTTTCTTCAATCGCGGCGGTCAGCATCTGATTCTCATTTCGCGCACACCGATCAACACCCTGGAAGGGCTGAAGGGCAAGAAGGTCCGGCACTTCGAGCGCCCGGGCCTGAAGGCGATGGAGGCACTGGGCATCCCGGCTCAGACCATTCCGCAGGCTGAACTCTACTTGGCGCTGAAGACCGGCGTAGTCGACGCAGCGGTGCACGGCCTGACCAACTCCGCGTCGCAGTCCATGCACGAGGTGACCTGCTGCTACTCGACATTCACGCCGTTTACCGCTTTCGGGGCGCCCTATGGATTCATCATCCGCAAGGACCATTGGGCCAAAGTGTCGGACGACCTGCGCAAGGTGATGCGCGACGCCAGCGAGGCCGATTGGGAAAAGGGCCTGGCCGACTGGCGCGCCAAGGCCGACGACATTGCCGCCGAGAAGACACTGAAGGACAAGGGTATGAACAACCTGGCGCCATTCTCGGTGGCCGACCGCAAGACGCTTCAGAAGGCGGTGTTCGCGGTTTGGCGCGAGGAAAGCGAGAAGCTGGGCCCCGACGCGCTGGAGATGTTCAACCAAGCGGCGACCGCGCTCGGCGTCGCCACCCAATAGCCGGCGCCGATGTCGAGGGCGGAGCGGGCGCACGACCTCGTTCAGCGGGTCGAGCGCCTGACGGCCGCGCTCGCCACCGCATTCGGGTGGCTGGCC
This sequence comes from uncultured Rhodospirillaceae bacterium, assembly GCA_964557415.1. Taxonomy (GTDB): domain Bacteria; phylum Pseudomonadota; class Alphaproteobacteria; order JAEULC01; family JAEULC01; genus JAEULC01. The sequence goes on along the minus strand of CAZLBB010000025.1, from coordinate 45,973 downwards.
GCTCTCGCGGTGCTGGCGATCGCCGCGCTGCTCGTCGTCAGCTCGCTAAAGCGCTACCTGTTCAACTCGCCGGTGCCGGCGACGGAGGAGCTGGGATCGCTGCTGTTCCTGGGCCTTGGCCTGCTGTCGCTGGCCTACGGCTTCGTCAACCGTCGCCACGTGCGCGTCGACATCCTGTGGCGCCGCTTCCCGGCCCGCGCGCGCCTCGTGCTGGAGGCGTTGGGGCTGCTGATGGCCGTCCCGGCGCTTGTGATCCTGGTACGCGAGACCTGGGACGTCACCGTGTTCACCTACGAGATCGGCGCGCGCTCGGACATGAACGAATTGAACCTGTGGCCGTGGCGGCTGATCTTGCCGGTCGGGCTTGGGACGCTCGGCATCGTCATTCTGCTGCGGGCGATGGCAATGATTCTGGCGCTGGCCGCGGGGCGCGCGGACAGACCGCCGGCGGACGAAACCGGGCTTCCGCCGCACTAGACAAGATCCGCGACATGCTCGGCACCACCCTGACCCTGGGCCTGCTCGGCGCCACGCTTGCCACCGGCAGCATGGTCGGCATCGCGCTGACCCTCTTCGGCCTGCTGATCATCGAGTTCCAGTTCAACGGCAACTATTCGGTTCTTGGCGACTCGCTGTGGAACATTTTCAACAGTTTCGCGCTGACGGCGCTGCCGATGTTCATCTTCCTTGGCGAGATCCTGGCCAAGACCGGCATCTCGCAGCGCATCTACGGCGCCATCGCGCCGCTGTTCAACCGCCTGCCCGGCCAGCTCGTTCAGACCAATATCGGCGCCTGCACCCTGTTCAGCGCGGTGTCGGGATCGTCGCAGGCGACGGCGGCGGTCGTGGGATCGATCGCCTACGACGAGCTGAGACGGCGCAACTATCCGCGGCGGTGGATCGCCGGGTCGATCGCGGGTGGCGGCACGCTCGGCATTCTCATCCCGCCCAGCCTGCCCTTCATCATCTACGGATGGTGGCAGGAGGTCTCGATCGGCAAGCTGTTCGTCGCCGGCATCATGCCCGGCCTGATGCTTGCCGGCATGTTCATGCTCTATATCGGCGTCAGCGCCGTGCGCAGGCCGCAGGACTTCCCGCCGCCCGAAGCGCCGGTGCCGATCGGCCGGGCGATCCTGGCATCGATGCACGCCTGGCCATTCCTGGCGCTCATCTTCGCGGTGCTGGGCACGTTGATCATGGGCCTGGCGACGCCGACGGAGTCGGCCGCGCTGGGGGCGGCGACGGCGATCGTGCTCGCGATCCTCTACCGGCAATTCTCGCTGCGCATGGTGTGGGACGCGCTGATCGACACGGTGCTGATCATGTCGACCATCAGCATGGTGATCGTGGGCGCCACCGTTCTTTCCCAAGCCATGGCGCTTTCGGGCATCCCCGGGGCCATGGCCAAAGCGGTGACCGAGAGCGCCCTTCCGCCGATCGTGATCCTGATCGGCGTCTACGTGATGTACATGGTCTTGGGCTGCGTGCTGGCAGCGATCGAGATGATGCTGATCACGCTGCCATTCACCTTCCCGCTGATCGTCGCCATCGGCTACGATCCAGTCTGGTTCGGCGTGGCGCTGGTGGTGCTGATCGAGATCGGTCTGCTGACGCCGCCCGTCGGCATGAACATGTTCATCGTGATGGCGATCACGCGGGGTGAAATGTCCCTGGGCGAGGTCGCGCGCGCCTGCGTGCCGTTCTGGACGATCCAGATCGTCCTGCTTGCCGCGATCACGGCATTCCCGCAGGTCGTCATGTTCCTGCCCGATCTGCTGTTCTGAACCCACGGACCCGAGGGAGCTCCCAGGCCATGCGTCCCGCCAACCTCTTGATATTCGTCGGCGAAAGCCACAACCGCGCCCTGGTCGGCGCGTACGGGCACGAACTGGTCAGGACGCCGGCGCTCAACGCGCTGGCGGCGCGCGGCGCGCTGTTCCGCAATAGCTATTGCACGAGCCCGATCTGCGTGCCCGCGCGCGCCAGCCTCGCCACCGGCCTCTATCCGCACCAGAACCGATACTGGGAGAACTCGCTGGCGCTGGACGGCCGCACGCCGACCTGGATGAAGCGCGCTCGCGCGGCCGGATCGACCGTGGCCGGTATCGGCAAGTTTCACTTCCGAAACGCCGAGGACGACAACGGCTTCTCCGAGGAGATCGCCGGCATGCATATCGCCGAAGGCGTCGGCGAGCTGATCGGTCTCCTGCGCGGATCGGACGAGGAGCCGGTACGCGGCGGACTGTGGGACCTTTACACCCGGCGCATCGGCATCGGCGAGGCGACCTCCTATCAGCAATACGACCGCAAGATCACCGGCCACGCGGTCGACTGGATCAAGGCCCGCGCCGGACGCAAGGTCGACCGGCCGTGGGTGCTGGCGGTGCACTACGTCAGCGCCCATGCGCCGTACACCGTGCCAAAGGACCTTTTCGACCTCTACCCGCTCGACAAGATGCCGCTGCCCGTCCAGTTCCGCCTCGACGAGCGACCGGACCATCCCGCAGTGCGTCATCTGCGGCGTACGCTGGGCCAAGCCGACACGATCGACGAAACCGTGCTGCGCACCCTGGCCGCCTGCTATTTCGCCACGATCACCCATCTCGACCGCGAGGTGGCGAAGGTGCTCGGTGCGCTGGACGAGGCCGGCCTGGCGGACGACACGCGGGTGATCTACACCGCCGACCACGGCTATAGCCACGGCAACCACTTCATTCTAGGGCTGTTCAATCTGTACGAGCACTCGGTGGGCGTGCCGCTGATCATGGCCGGGCCGGATATCCCCGCCGGGCGCAGCGTCCAGCAGATCGTCTCGCATGTCGACCTCTTCCCGACGATCCTGGAAGGGCTTGGCGTGAAGCCCGATGCGGGCGACTCGGCGTTGCCGGGGGTCTCGCTGTGGCCCGCGCTCGCAGGGCGCGAGACGGAGCGCCTCGGCTTCGCCGAGTACCACGCGCTGGGATCGAAGGCGGGCGCGTTCATGCTGCGTCGCGGCAAGGACAAGTTGATCTACCACGTCGGCATGAAGCCGCAGCTCTTCGACCTGCAGGCCGACCCGGACGAGGGCCACGACCTGATCGCCGAGGGAACTGGACACGACCTGGCGGCCACGCTCGAGAAAGAGCTGCGGACGATCGTCGACCCCGAGGCGGTCGACGCCGCGGCAAAGGCCGACCAGCGCGCGCGCGCGGCCGAACTGGGCGGCAAGGAGGCGATCATGGCGCGGCGCGGCGGCTTCGTGTACTCGCCTCCGCCCGGCGTGGACTGGCGCAAGGTGTAGGCGCGCGGGCGGCTCAGCTCTCCGCCACCAGCAGACGCGCGGCACGGTAGGCGCGCGGCGTCTCGCCGTAGGCGTCCTTGAAAGAGCGCGAGAAATGCGCCGAGTCGGCAAAGCCCGACTCGTAAGCGATCTGCGTGATCGAGCGGCTGGAATTGGCCAGACGCTCGCGGCCGTGCTCGAGGCGCATCCGCCGCCAGAACTGCGCCGGCGACATGCGGGCATGGCGTCGGAACGCGCGGTCGAGCTGGCGCACGCTGGTGCCCAGCCGGCCGGCGATCTCCTCGATCGTGTATGGCTCCGCGATGCACTCGCGCATCAGCTCGACGGCGTGTTCCACGCGTCGGTCGCCGTAACGCGCCACCTCGGCGAAGAGGTCGGGTAGCGTCGCCACCTGCGCGTGATCCGGATCGACGCACATCTGCGCGAGGCTTTTCAAGGCCCGGGACCGCCCGCAATGACGACGGATCAGGGCAATGGCGAGCTGGATCGACGCGACCCCGCCGGGACACGTGATCAACGTATCGTCGATCACGAACGGCTCGCCGACGACCGGGCGGATCAGGGGAAACTGCTCGCGCATCTCGCGCTCGTGTCGCCAGTGGACGGCGCAGCGGCGACCGTCCAGGAGGCCTGCCCGTGCCATTATCATCGTTCCGGTGCAAAGCCCCACGACCGGCACGCCAGCCGCGTGAGCGCGGCGCAGATAATCCAGGATGGCGGGATGATGCTCGGGCAAGGCCGAAGTCAAGCCGCCGACGATCGCCACGTAGTCGAAGCGACCGGGATCGCCCAGCGGACTCACGGGCCCGACCTCTATGCCGCAGCTTGCGCGGACCGGCGCCTGGTCGGCGCCGATGATCGACCATTGGCAATAGACCTGACGGCTGTTATCGGCCTCGTCAGCCGCATGGCGCAATGCCTCGATCAGCCCGGCGAACGCCATGAGGGTGAAGCATGGCGCCAGCACGAAACCGACGCGGATATCCGGCTCGACCGCGGCGGGCGGATCGACACCCGGCGCGAGCGCGTCCAGTGCAACTGATGCCTCCATCGCCATGGCGCATTCCTTCAATCAATCGTCTGTGCCGTTCAATTTTCCATTGGGAAACCTACACTAAACGTCGCAAAGCGTTCCAATAGGGTGAAATCCGTAAGGAGATCCGGGTGCGCTGGTCGAAGACGATCACGCTGGTGGGCGCGCATGCCGAGGGCGAGATCGGCCAGGTCATAACCGGCGGCGTCGTGAGCGTACCCGGCGCCACCATGGTGGAAAAAATGGTCCACCTGAACAGCGTCGACGATTCGCTGCGGCGCTTCGTCCTGTTCGAGCCGCGCGGCGCGGCGCAGATGTCGATCAATCTGCTCCTGCCGCCGGTCCGGCCGGAGGCACAGGCCGGTTTCATCGTCATGCAGCCCGACGGATGCCACGCCATGTCGGGGTCCAACGCCATGTGCGTCGCCACGGTGCTGCTGGAGCTCGGCATCCTGCCGATGACCGAGCCGGTGACCGAGGTGATGCTCGACACGCCGGCCGGGCTGGTGAAGGCGGTTGCCGCCTGCCGCGACGGCAAGGTGGAGAAGACCGCGATCGACATGCCGGCGAGCTTCGTCGAGCACCTGGACCATCCGCTGACGCTGGACGACGGCACCAGGCTGGCGGTCGACGTGGCCTATGGCGGCGCCTACTACGCGCTGGTCGACTCCGATGCGCTCGGCATCGAGATCCGCCCGGCCGAAGCGCGGCGCCTGGTTGAGCTGGCACGGCGGATCAAGTCCGCAGCCGTCGCGCAGATCAAGGTCCGCCACCCCGACATTCCCGCCATGGATCGCATCGAGTACGTCATGTTCGTCAGCCGCTACGATGCCGCACGCCGCGAAATGCGCGGCGGCACGGTGATTCATCCTGGCCGCATGGACCGTTCGCCATGCGGCACGGGGACCTCGGCGCGACTGGCGGTGCTGCACGCGAGGGGCATGATCGCAGCCGGCGAAACCGCGACCCAGTACTCGATCATCGGTTCGCGGTTCGAAGCCACGATCGTCGGCATCACGAAGGTGGGCGGACGTCCGGCGATCCTGCCGCGCATCGCGGGCAGGGCCTGGATCTACGCGATGCAACAGGTCGGGGTCGACCCGACCGATCCCTATCCACTGGGATATACGATGCCGGACACATGGGGTCCGGAAGCGGCCGACCCGGCCTGAGGCCGGCGCAGGCATGGCCGTCCCGGCCGCGAACGGGAGGTGATCCGATGACGGCGAAGCCGGATGAGACCAGACGGTTCGAGGATCGCGTCGCGTTGGTGACCGGCGGGGCCAGCGGCATCGGCGAGGCCGTGGCGCGGCGCCTTGCGGCCGAGGGTGCGCGCGTGGTGATCGGCGACATCGACGGTGCGCGGGCCGGTGCGCTGGCCACCGCCCTGGCCGGACTGGGTCCGGGCGCGCTGGCGGTGCGTGCCGATGTCAGCCTGCCGGCGGACGCGGCGATGCTGGCGAAACGCGCCGCGGCGCAATGGGGCCGGCTCGACATACTGGTGCACAGCGCCGGCGTGGGGGTGGAGCGCAGCTTCCTCGAGACGACGCCCGAGGACTGGCGGCGGATCATCGATATCGACCTGTCCGGCACGTTCTACGCCTGCCAGGCGGCGGCGCGCGCAATGGTGCCGCGCGGGTATGGCCGCATCGTCACCCTCGCATCGACCGCGGGGGTCCGCGGCGGCACCGGGCGCGCCGCCTACGGCGCGGCCAAGGGCGGCGTCATCGCGCTGACGCGGGTCATGGCGGTGGAACTGGCGCCGCACGGCGTCACCGTCAACGCGCTGGCACCCGGCGCGATCGAGACGGAGCTGGTCAAGCGCATGCATTCGCCCGAAACCCGCGTGGTGTACCGCGCCGGCATCCCGCTCGACCGCTATGGCACGCCCGAGGAGACCGCGGCCGCGGCGGTGTTCCTCGCCAGCGACGAGGCGCGCTACATAACCGGCGAGGTGCTGGCAGTCGACGGAGGCTTCCTGGCGGCCGGCCTGATGCACCGCAAGCGGGGCTGAGCAGCGGAGGAGGGAAGCATGCGTCAGGTCATGGTCGTTACCGGAGGCGCCAGGGGCATCGGCGCGGCCACCGCGCTGATGGGCGCGCGCCAGGGCTACGCGGTGTGCGTGAACTATCGCGAGAACCGCGCGGCGGCCGATGCCGTGGTCGGCGCGATCCGGGCGGGCGGCGGCAGCGCGATCGCGGTCCAGGGCGATGTTTCGCGCGAGGCCGAGGTCGCGGCACTGTTCGACGCCGTCGACGAGGCGCTCGGCACGGTGACCGCCCTGGTCAACAACGCCGGCTCGACCGGACGCGCCAGCCGGCTGGACGCGGCCGACACCGCGACCTTGCGCGCGGTGATCGAACTCAATGTCCTGGGCGTGATGTTCTGCACCAGGGAGGCGATCCTGCGCATGTCGACCAGGCGTGGCGGGCACGGCGGCGGCATCGTCAACGTGTCCTCCGGCGCCGCGACGCTCGGCAGTTCGAACGAGTTCGTGTGGTACGCGGCGTCCAAGGCGGCAGTCGACACGTTCACGATGGGCGTCGCCCGCGAGGTGGCGCAGGAAGGCATCCGCGTCAATGCCGTATCGCCGGGCCTGATCGAGACCGAGTTGCACGCTGCCGCCGGCGTGCCCGACCGGGTGGAGAAGATGGCGCCCGGCATTCCGATGGGCCGCTCCGCCCCGCCCGAGGAGGTGGCGGAACCGATCCTCTGGCTGCTGTCGAAGGGGGCCTCGTACGTCACCGGCGCGATCTTGCGTGTGGCGGGCGGCCGCTAGAGAGAGGTCATGCGCGTTCTGATCACCGGTGGCACCGGTTTCCTTGGCCGGCGCCTGATCATTCGGCTGCTCGCCGACGGGATGCTTGCGGGCCGCAAGATCGAGCGCATCTTGGCCGCCGATATCCTGGGCGTGCAGCAGGCGCTGCCGGACGACCCGCGGCTCGAAGTCGTTCGCTGCGATACGGCCGACCCGGCCCGGATCGACGGGCTGATCGCCGATCGGACCGACGTCGTCTTCCACCTCGCATCGGCGGTCAGCGCCGCGGCGGAGCAGGATTTCTCCCTCGGGCTGCGGGTCAATGTTTTCGGCACGCTCCACCTGCTTGAGGCGTGCCGTCGGTCGGACCGGCGTCCGCTGTTCCTCTTCACCAGCTCGCTCGCCGCCTACGGCGCGCATCTGCCGGACGTGGTGCGCGACGATACGACCGTCAGGCCCCTCACCTCCTACGGCACGCAAAAGGTCGTCGGCGAGGTGCTCGTCAACGACTATACGCGCAAGGGCTTCATCGACGGCCGCAGCTTCCGGCTGCCCATCATCATCGTGCGACCGGGCAAGCCGAATCCGGCCGCATCTGCGTGGGTCAGCTCGATCGTTCGCGAGCCCTTGCAGGGGGAGCAGGCCGTGCTGCCGGTCAGTCCCGAATGCCGGGTGTGGGTGCTTTCGCCGCGACGGGTGATCGACGCCCTGGTCGCCGGCGCGGCGATGCCGTCCGATCGCTTCGGCCAGGACCGCACCATCGCGCTGCCCGGGTTGAGCTGCGCTGCCGGCGAGATTCTCGCGGCACTGCAGCGCGTCGCCGGGAGTCGGGTGGTCGACCGGGTTCGCCACGAACGCGACCCGTTCGTGGAACGAATTGTGCAGTCCTGGCCCAGCCGGTTCGACCCGCGCCGCGCGCTGGAATGCGGCTTCACGGCCGATTCCTCCGTCGACGACATTGTCCGCCAGTTCATTGACGACGACCTCGGCGGCGCCTTTGTCGCCTAGAACGGCCTGGCAGACCCCGCGCACGGCGCCCCGCGCGGCCATCACGGGTCGCTGCGCGCGAAACCCGCGTTCGTCTCGTGACCGAACGGCAGGAAGTCCTCTCCCGCCCGAAGCCGGGCGGGCGTCATACCAACCTGATCGCATTGCGCATGGGGCGGCGGCCAAGCGTCGGCGCGAGCCCGTCGCCAGCCTTCTGTCCTGATTGCGACCGGCGAAGGATTGAAGGACAGGCGAGCACGGCGCATCATGCGAGGGTGTCCGTTTCCGGGGTAGACCGGCATGCATGCATTCTCGCGCCGCCGCTTCCTTGCCCTCGGCCTTGCCCTTGCCGTCCTCGTCCTCGCCGCGCCGCTCCGGGCGCAGACGCTGGCGACGGCCAAGGTCACGTTCCTGCACACCAACGACGTCTACGAGATCGCGCCGGTCAAGGGCCGCGGCGGCTTCGCCGAGCTGATGACGGCCCTGAGGCAGGAGCGCGCTTCCGCCCGGCACAGCGTCACCACCTTCGGCGGCGACCTGATCTCGCCCTCGCTGATGTCGGGCCTGACCAAGGGCGCGCAGATGATCGAGCTGCAGAACGCGGTCGGGCTCGACCTCGCCGTGCTCGGCAACCACGAGTTCGACTTCGGGCCCGAGGTCGCCAAGGCGCGCATGGGCGAGTCGCGCTTCCCGTGGCTCGCCGCCAACGTGCTGGGCCCGGACGGCAAGCCGTTCAACGGCAATCCCGGCACGGCGCTGCGCGAGCTGGGCGGGTTCAAGATCGGCTTCGTCGGGCTGCTGACGCCGGAGACCGAGACGCTGTCCAGCACGGGCGGGGCCGTGACCTTCGCGCCCGTGGTCGAGACCGGCGCCGCCGCCGCCAAGGCGTTGAAGGCCGCGGGCGCCGACATCGTCGTGGCGCTGACGCACCTCGCGATCGCCGAGGACCGCGAGCTCGCGCGCCGGGTCAGGGAGATCGACCTGATCCTGGGCGGCCACGACCACGACCCGATCACGTTCCTGGAAGGCGGCAAGCTGATCCACAAGGCGGGATACGACAACCACTACCTCGCCGTGGTGGAGCTGAGCCTCAAGCGCGAGCAGACCAAGGACGGGCCGAAGGTTTCCTTCGTGCCGGCCTGGCGCATGGTGCCGGTCGTCGGCATCGCGCCCGATCCCGCGGTCGCCGCCATCGTGAAGAAGCACAACGACAGGCTCGACGCGGAGCTCAACGTCCGGATCGGCACGGCGGCGACGGCGCTGGACAGCCGGCGCAGCGAGGTGCGGGCCCGGGAGAGCGCGATCGGCAACCTGTTCGCCGACGCGATCCGCGAAGCGGTCGGCGCCGATGCCGCGCTCGTCAACGGCGGCGGCATCCGCGGCGACCGGCAATACCCGGCCGGCCACACGCTGACCCGGCGCGACATCCTGGCCGAGCTGCCCTTCGGCAACGTCACCATGCTGATCGAGCTGAAGGGCGGCGACCTTCAGGCGGCGCTCGAGCACGCGGTCGGCCGCGTGGAGGAGCTGCAGGGCCGCTTCCTCAGCGTCTCGGGCCTCGCCTTCGCCTACGATCCCAAGGCCGAGTCCGGCAAGCGCGTGCGCTCGGTCACGGTCGGCGGGCAGAAGCTCGATCCGGCGCGGACCTACAAGGTCGCGGCCAACGACTACATCGTCGGCGGCGGCGACGGGTTCGCCGACCTCAAGAAGGGCAAGGTGCTGATCGACGCCAGCGGCGGCAAGCTGATGGCGAGCCAGGTGATCGACTACATCGCCGCGCGCGGCAGCGTGGCGCCGAAGGTCGAGGGCCGCATCGTCGCACAGTAGCGCGGCGCGTCCGTCGCCATCCGGACCGCGCCCCGGCCTCCTTGACCCGCCGCCGTCGCGGGTTATGCTCGCATTGCACAACGAAGCGGCACCGAGCCGCGAGAGGGGGGAACCATGCGGATCGCGCGTCTTCTGGGGCTTTGCCTGGCCGGGCTCCTGTGCGCCGCGCCGGCGGCGGCGCAGACCAAGCAGGTCGTCGTCTACACCTCGAACGAGGACACGCTGAACCGGCTGGTGTTCGGCGCGTTCGAGCAGCAGACCGGCATCAAGGTGCAGCCGGTCTCGGCCGGCTCGGGCGTGGTGATCAAGCGCATCCAGACCGAGAAGGACCGCCCGCAGGGCGACGTGATCTGGGGCGTCAGCCGCTCGCTGCTCGAGACCAACAAGCAGTATTTCGAGCCCTACAAGTCGAAGAACCACGACGCCATCCCGGCGGCATACCGCGCCGCCGACAACGCCTGGATCGGCAACAACCTGCACATCCTGGTGATCCTGCAGAACACCAAGCTGCTGCCGGCCGACCAGGGCCCGAAGAGCTGGGCCGACCTCGCCGACCCGAAATGGAAGGGCAAGATCGCCTTCACCGATCCGGCCAACTCGGGCTCGGCCTACTCCACCGTCACGCTGATGGCCTCGCTGTTCGGCGGCGGCGACGCCGGCTGGAAGAAGGTCGAGCAGGTCTTTGCCAACATGAAGGTGCTGAACCGCTCGTCGCTCGTGTTCCAGGGCGTCGGCAACGGCGAGTTTCCGCTCGGCGTGTCGCTGGAATACGCCGGCTATCTGTGGGCCAGCAACGGCGCGCCGGTCAAGGTGGTCTACCCGTCCGACGGCACGGTCGCGCAGATGGAAGGCTGCGCCGTCATCAAGGGCGGACCGAACACGGAAGCCGCCAAGGCCTTCGTCGACTTCGTCAACCAGAAGGACACGCGCGAACTGATCCTGTCGAAGACCTTCCGCCGGCCCGCGCGCCAGGACGTCGACCTGACCAAGCTGCCGGGCGGCATGCCCGCGCTGTCGGCGATCAAGCAGGCCAAGTACGACGAGGAAGCGTGGTCCAAGGCGCGGCCCGAGACGATGCAGAAGATCCAGGACATCATCGCCAAGACGCGCTGACGCCGCACCGTCCGTCTGCTGCCTGACCGGGGCCGTCTCCTGACCGCGATCCGGATCGCCGACGTCGCGCGCAGCTTCGGCGAGGTCGCCGCCGTGCGCGGCGTCTCGCTCGACGTCGCCGACGGCGAGTTCTTCACGCTGCTGGGCCCGTCCGGCTGCGGCAAGACCACGCTGCTCCGCATGGTCGCCGGCTTCTGCGACCTCGATCGCGGCTCGATCCATTTCGGCGACCGGCGGATCGACACCGTGCCGCCGCACCGGCGCAACGCCGGCATGGTGTTCCAGAACTATGCGATCTTCCCGAACCTGACGGTCGGCGGCAACGTCGCCTACGGCCTCAAGGCGCGCGGCGTGCCGGCCGCCGGCATCGCCGAGCGCGTCGCGCGGGCGCTGAAGCTGGTTCAGCTCGACGCCTACGCGGGGCGCCAGCCGCACCAGCTCTCGGGCGGGCAGCTGCAGCGCGTCGCGCTGGCGCGCTGCCTGGTGATCGAGCCGGCGGTGCTGCTGCTGGACGAGCCCTTGTCCAACCTCGACGCCCAGCTCCGCGTCGAGATGCGCGGCGAGATCCGCCGGCTGCAGAAGAGCCTGGGCATCACCGCGCTCTACGTCACGCACGACCAGGAAGAGGCGATGTCGATCTCCGACCGCATCGCCGTCATGCGCCTGGGCCAGGTCGAGCAGCTCGGCGCGCCCGCCGACATCTACCGCCGACCCGCCACGCCGTTCGTCGCCCGCTTCATGGGCACGACCAACCTGCTCTCCGGCACGCTCAGCGGCCGCAGCGGCAGCCGCGCCACGGCGCGGGTCGGCGCGACCGACTTCGTCATCGAGCTGGCGGGCCCGCCCGGCGCGGCGCCGGGCGCCGCCGTCAGCTTCTCGCTCCGGCCCGAGGCGCTGCGCGTGCTGCCGCACGGGACGGCCCCGCCGGCGGGCTGGGCCGCGCTCACCGCCCGCATCGAGCGGATCGAGTTCCTGGGCGCCGTCACCCGCGTCGAGCTCGCCTTGAACGACGGCGCCGCGCTGACCGCGGCCGCGCTCGAGCCGCCCGTCGGCGGCCAGGGCCAGGGCGCGGTCACGCTCGCCTACGACCCGGCCGCGGCGACGGTGTTCCTGGGCGATGCGTGAAACGCGAGAAGCGCGGCAGGAATTTTCGTCCCCCCTCCCCTTGCGGCGGGGGGTTAGGGGGAGGGGTATGTTCCCAAGCGGCACATCGGTGCCGATGGATGCGATGCCCTGCGCCAACGGTCGCCATGCATGCGCGCGTGTGTTGAACCAGGAGGCTTTGCGCGCTGCCGCGCGTAGACCCCTCCCCCTACCCCCTTGCCGCAAGGGCAGGGGGGACCGGATCCGGCGCTCCGACCGATGCGCATGGTGAACGCCCGCGCCGCCTTCCCGCTCGCCGTCACGGCGGGAGCGTTCCTGTTCCTGGGATTCTTCCTTGTCTACCCGCTGTCCAACGTGTTCAAGGCGAGCTTCCTCGACCCGAGCGGCCAGGCGCTGACGCTGGCCAACTACGTCAAGGTGCTGACCACGCCCTTCTACCGCTCGGGCCTGACCAACAGCCTGACCGTCGGCGCGATCGCGGCCCTGTGCGCGATCGCGGTCGGCGTGCCGATGGCCTTCTGCGTCGCGCGCCTGCCGGTCGTGGGCAAGCCGGTCTTGCTGGCGCTGTCGTCGATGCCGCTGGTGCTGCCCTCCTTCGTCGGCGCCTATGCCTGGGTGCTGCTGCTCGGCCGCGCCGGCATCGTCACGCAATGGCTCGCCGCCATCGGCCTGCCCGGCGTCACCATCTACGGCAAGCCCGGGCTGGTGCTGGTGTTCACGCTGCAGACCTTCCCCTACGTGCTGCTGCCGACGCTCGCAGCCTTCAAGGCGGTCGACGTGTCGATCGAGGAGGCCGGGCAGAACCTGGGCGCCTCGCGCTGGCACACCTTCCGGCGCGTCGTCCTGCCGGTGGTCATGCCGTCGGTGCTCGCCGGCGGGCTGCTGGTGTTCATGGAGACGCTGGAGAATTTCGGCGTGCCCTTCGTGCTGGCCGAGGACATGCCGATCCTCGCCGTCTCCGCGTACAAGCTCTTCGTCGGCGAGATGGGCGCCAACCCGGCCTCGGCCGGCGTGCTCGGCGTGCTGCTGATCCTCTGCACCACGGCGGCGCTGCTGCTGCGGCGCTACTACCTCTCGCGCCGGCGCTACGCCACCGGCGCGCGCGCGGCGCCGCCCGAGCTTTCCGTGGCGCCGGGCTGGCGCTGGCTCGCGACGGGCTTCTGCTGGGGCGTCGTGCTGCTGGCGCTGGTTCCCTTCGCCGCGGTGGTCGTGATCTCGTTCCTCGAGTTCCGTGGGCCGGTGATGCATCTCGAGCCCAGCCTCGGCAACTTCGGGCTGCTCCTGGAGCGCGGCCAGCGGCCGCTCGTCAACACCTTCGTGCTGGCGTCGGCGGCGGCGGCCGGCGGCGCGCTGATCGGCGTGCCGATCGGCTACGTGCTGACGCGCTACCGCTCGGGCGTCGTGCACGTGCTCGACGTCGTCGCCATGGTGCCGTTCGCCGTGGCCGGCACCGTGCTCGGCATCGGCCTGGTGATCTCGTTCAACAGCGGCTGGCTGATCCTGACCGGCGGGCCGCTGATCCTCGTGCTCGCCTACCTGGTGCGCAAGCTGCCGTTCAACGTGCGCGCCAGCGCGGCGATCCTGCACCAGATCGACCCGAGCCTGGAGGAAGCCTCGGTCAATCTCGGCGTTTCGCCGCTCAAGACCTTCTTCACGCTCACCGTGCCGCTGATGGCCGGCGGCGTGATCGGCGGCGCCATCCTGACCTGGGTCACGATCGCCTCCGAGCTCAGCGCCACCGTGGTACTGTACAGCGGGCCCTGGGCCACGATGACGGTGCTGATGTTCCAGGCGCTCGAGGGCACCAGCGCCGGCCTGGCCGCCGCGGCGGCAACGGTTCTGATCCTCGCCACGGTCGTGCCGCTGGCCCTGATCTACGGCTTCTTGAGGCGCCACCAGGTGGCATTGCTCTGAGGAGGTGACGACGAAGATGGCGACAAGCGCTGCCACGGCCCCGGGGGCCGCCCAGGGAACCGCAGCCGGAGCGGCCCGCACCTGGCACGAGATCGTGCAGGACGTGCTGAAGCAGAACCAGGTGAAGCTGGTCACCTACGTGCCGGACAACGTGCTCAGGCCGCTGATCGACCGCGTCCACGCCGACTCCTATTTCACCGCCTTCGCCGCGGCGCGCGAGGAAGAGGCGCTCGGCATCGTCGCGGGCGCCTGGATGGGCGGCATGCGCGGCTGCATCCTGATGCAGACCAGCGGCTTCGCCACGCTCGCCAACGTCATCGCCTCGCTCGCGGTGCCGTACCAGGTGCCGGTCGTGATGTTCGTTTCCGAGCGCGGCACGCTCGGCGAGTTCAACTGGGGCCAGGCGCTGACCGCGCGCACCATGCGCCCGGTGCTCGACGCGTTGGCGGTCGAGCACCACACGATCACCCGGCTCGACGAGGTCGAGTTCATCACCGACCGCACCATCAAGCAGGCGGTCATGACCCAGGCGCCCGCGGCGCTGATCCTCTCGCCGCTGCTGACCGGCGGCAAGGTGCTGAAGAAGTGAGGCCCGCCATGAGCACCCCGGAACTGGAATCGCGCGGCCGCGGCAACGCCAAGGTCATGAACCGCTTCGACGTCACCAGGCGCCTGGTCGGCCGCCTGAAGCACGAGGAGGCGGTGGTGGGCGGCATCGGCAACACGAATTTCGACCTGTGGGCCGCCGGCCACCGCCCGCAGAACTTCTACATGCTCGGCAGCATGGGCCTCGCCGCCCCGATCGCGCTCGGCGTCGCCCTGGCGCAGCCGAACCGGCGCGTCGTCGGGCTCGAAGGCGATGGATCGATCCTGATGCAGCTGGGCTCGCTCGCGACCATCGCCAACCTGAAGCCCAGGAACCTCGCGATCGTGATCATGGACAACGCATCCTACCAGATCACCGGCGCACAGCCGACCGCGACCGCTGGCGGCGCCGACATCGTCGCCATCGCCCGCGGCTGCGGCATCGACAGGAGCGTCTGGGCCGACGAGGAAGCGCATTTCGAAAAGCTGGTCGACCGCGCCATCGCCGAGGACGGCCCGTGGCTGATCGCCTGCCGCATCGACAAGGAGCCGGCCGTCAAGCAGACCGAGCGCGACCCGACGATGCTGCGCGACCGCTTCATGCGCGGGCTGGGGACGCGGGTGTAAGGACAGGTTGCAGCGCGTCCCGCGCCTTCACCTCCTGAGCTTGCCGAAGGGCGACAAGCTCAGGGTGAGGCTAAGGGGAAGCACGGTGCCACACGCGACCTAAACCAAGGGCTCCTCATCCTGAGCCTGTCGAAGGATGAGGCCACAGCTTCCTCCGAGCGCCTCACACATACACCCCCTTCATCCCCGCCGCGGGGTAGCGCGTGCCGGCGGCGGCGCCGCGCGGGATGGCGTCGGACATGCGCTGGACCTCGGCGGGCGTCAGGCGGACGCGCAGCGCGCCGAGATTCTCGTCCAGCCGGTCCTTGCGCCTTGTGCCGGGGATCGCCACCACGTCGTCGCCCTGCGCCAGCACCCAGGCGAGCGTGAGCTGCGACGGCGTGCAGCCCTTCTCCCTGGCCATCGCCTCGATCTGCGCGACCAGCGCGCGGTTATGCGCGAAGTTCTCGGCCTGGAAGCGCGGGTGCTGGGCGCGGCGGCCGTCGATGTCGGCGAGGCTCTGCAGCGTGCCGGTGAGGAAGCCGCGCCCGAGCGGCGCGTAGGCGACGAAGCCGATGCCGAGCTCGCGCGTGGTCGCGCGCGTCTCCTCGGCCTCGGCGCGGTAGAGCAGCGAGTACTCGGTCTGCACCGCCGCGATCGGGTGCACCTTGTGCGCGCGCCGGACCGTCTCCGGCCGCGCCTCGCTCAGGCCCAGGAAGCGCACCTTGCCCTGCTCGACCAGCCGCGCCATGGCGCCGACCGTGTCCTCGATCGGCACCGCCGGGTCGACGCGGTGCTGGTAGTAGAGGTCGATCACCTCGACGCCGAGGCGCTTCAGGCTCGCCTCGCAGGCCTGCTGCACGTATTCCGGCCGCCCGTCGACGCCGTTCGGCTGCCCCTCGCGCCTGATCTGGCCGAACTTTGTCGCCAGCACCACGCGGTCGCGCCTTCCCTTGATCGCGCGGCCGACCACGTCCTCGTTCTGGCCCCAGCCGTACATGTCGGAGGAGTCGAGATGGTCGATGCCGCGGTCGATCGCGTGGCGGATCAGGTCGACCGAGGCTGCGTCGTCGATGGCGCCGTAGATGCCCGACAGCGACATGCAGCCGAGTCCGATGGTCGTCACCGACAAGCCGTTGCGGCCGAGCCTGCGCCGCACGATCGCGTCCGTCGTCTGCATCGCCGTCCTCCCCTGCGTCTGGTGGCGGCAAGACCATAGCGGACGCGGGTGCCCGTGTTCCAGCGCCGCCGCGGCCGGGGCGCGGGCCGGGTTGCCCGCCGCCCCTCGCCTTCGCTAGCCTCGGCGCTCCACCAGACCGGAGATCGGCCCATGGCGACGACCGCGACGGAGACCTTCGACGGCGGCTGCACCTGCCGCGCCGTGCGCTACCGCATGACCAGCCGGCCGCTGTTCGTGCATTGCTGCCATTGCCGCTGGTGCCAGCGCGAGACCGGCGCCGCCTTCGCCCTCAACGCCATGATCGAGGCCGACCGCGTCGTGCTGCTGCAGGGCGCGCCCGAGCTCGTCAACACGCCGACCCTGAGCGGCAAGGGCCAGAAGATCTGGCGCTGCCCGACCTGCCGCGTGGCGCTGTGGAGCAACTATGCCGGCGCCGGCGACAAGGTGCGCTTCGTGCGCGTCGGCACGCTGGACGAGCCCGACCGCCTGCCGCCCGACATCCACATCTTCACGTCCTCGAAGCAGCCCTGGGTCGTCCTGACGCAGGGCACGCCCGCCGTCCCGGAGTATTACGACCGCGAGCAATACTGGCCGGCGGCGAGCCTGGCGCGGCGCAGGGCGCTGCTGGGATAGCGCTGCCAAAGGCAGCGCCAGCGCCATCATCCTTCGACAAGCTCAGGATGAGGAAGCAAAGAAGGAAGCAGGACTCCTAGCCCTGAGCTTGTCGAAGGGCGATCGGCATGCCGACCCGCCGCTACTTCCCCATACCCAGCTGCCGGGCGAGGATCACCAGCGTCTCGTAGACGATGTGGGCGCACAGATGCGCCGCCATGTTGTTGACGTCCTGCGGCGGACTGACCGTGTTGATGTCGACCGCGACGATGTTGAGGTCGGTCAGCGTGCGGACGAGGTCGATGGCCTCGCGCGAGGTGAGGCCGCCCCAGGTCGGCGAGGCGACGCCGGGCGCGCAGGACGGGTCGATCACGTCCATGTCGAAGCACAGATGCACCGGCCGGCCGCGCGCCTGGTCGCGGAACTCGGCGATGCGCTGGGCGAAGCCGCCGCGCAGCAGGTCGTCGAGCGACACCACGCGGTAGCCGAGCCGCTCGGCGCGCGGCACCACGCCCTGGGTGAAGGTCGTGCCGTGGATGCCGACATGCCAGGACGCCGCGGCGTCGATCAGCTTCTCCTCCGCCGCATGGGTGTACTGCACCGCGGCGGTGTACTTCTCGGCCGGATCCCAGGGATAGGCGTCGGTGTGCGAGTCGACGTGCAGCGACACCAGGTCCTTGTGCCTGCGCGCGACCGCGCGCAGGATCGGCACGCTGATCGAGCCGTCGCCGCCGATCGTCACCGGCACGGCGCCGGCCGCGACGATCCTCGCCACCGCCTGCTCGATGCGCTCGTAGGCGTCGAGGATGCGCCCGGGCGTCAGCTTGACGTTGCCGCAGTCCACCAGGCCGAGCGCCGCGACCGGGTCGAAGTCGGCGTTGGTCGGGTTGAAGCGGCGGATCAGCGCCGAGGCCTCGCGCACCGCGTGCGGCCCCTGGCGCGAGCCGACGCGGAACGGGTGGATGCCGCAATCGAACGGGATGCCCAGCACCGCCGCGCAGCAGCCCGGCCCCGGCCGGCCGTAGGGCACGCCCATGAAGGTCACCGGCATCGTGTAGAGCTCGGCTTCGGACAGTTCTTTCGCCATCGCGTCCCTCACGTCTCTGCGGTCAGGAAGTCGAGCGCCGCCAGCGTGTGCACCTTGGCGACGGCGGCGAGCTCCTCGACCAGGATGTATTCGTCGGCGCCGCCCATGTTGTGCGGCGTCAGCCCGTAGACCACGGTCGGCACGCCGTGGCGGCGGTACCAGCGCGAATCCGAGGCGCCGATGCGCATGTTGACCGCCGGGCGCCTGCCCAGCGCCTCCGCCGCCGCGTCGGCGACGCGGCGCACGATCTCGTGCTCCGGGTCGGTGTAGTTGGGCTCGAAGCGCCGCGTCGCCTTCCAGCGCACGCCCTCGAGCGGCCCGAGCAGCGCCTCGAGCCTGCGGTCGAGGTCGGCCGTGCCGACGCCGACCGGCAGGCGGATGTCGGCCGCGGCCCTGGCCGCGGTCGGCACCAGGTTGTGCGAGACGCCGCCGGCGATCGTGCCGATGTTGACCGTGACCTTCTGCAGCACCTCGGCCTCGCCCGCGCCGGAAAGTTCCTCGGACACCGGTTTCGCCGCGGCGATCGTGCGCCCGATCACCGCCGGCGCCGCGACCGGCATGTCCTCGAGCTGCTTCAGGCGGTCGAGCGCCGCGCGCAGCCGGTCGATCGCGTTGACGCCCCGGTGCACGTGCGCGCCGTGCGACGGCGAGCCCGTGGTCTCGATCTCGATCCAGTAGAGGCCCTTCTCGCCGTAGCGCACGACCAGGGGCGAGCCGACGTCGCCGCAGATGTTGGCGTCGCCCCTGGCATAGGGCACGCGCTCGAGCAGGAAGCCGGTGCCGAGCGAGCCCATGTTCTCCTCGTCGCCGGCGAGCGTCAGCACGATCTCGCCGCGCCACGCCCCCTTGTGCCGCGCCAGCAGCGACGTCGCCAGGATCGAGCAGGCGAGCCCGCCCTTCATGTCGCACACGCCGCGGCCGTATAGCCGGCCGTCGCGCAGCGCCCCGCCGAGCGGGTCGACGGTCCAGCCCAGCTCCGCGCCGATCGGGAAGGTGTCGAGATGCCCGTTGAAGATGAGGCGCCGCCCCGGCGCGCCGCCGCGCAGGCGCCCGACCAGGCTGATGACGCGCCGCTCGGGCTCGACCCGGGTGATCTCCATGCCCGGGATCTCGGCCAGCATGGCCTCGGCCACGTCGGCGATCGCCACCGTGTCGCTCGGCGGATTGGGCGAGGCGACGCGCACCAGGCGCTGCGTCAGCTCGATCAGGCGCGGCAGCGACCGGTCCAGCTCGCGCGCCAGCCCGGCGCGTATGTCGGCGGCCTGGCTCAACCTAGCGCAGCGCGAGGCGCCGCTCCCAGAAGCGGATCGCCATGGCGAGCGGCCAGCAGATGAAGAAGTAGACCACGGCGATGAAGGTGAAGATCTCGAGCGGCCGGAAGGTCGAGGACGACAGCTCCATGCCGCGGCGCGTGATCTCGGTCACCGAGATCACGGCGCCGAGCGAGGAGAACTTGATGAGCTGCACGAAGTTCGACGCCAGCGGCGGCAGGGTCATGCGGATCGCCTGCGGCAGCACGATGCGGCGGAAGGCCTGGATCTGGGTCAGGCCCAGCACCTGCGCCGCCTCGCGATGGCCCTTGGGCACCGCCTGGATGCCGGCGCGGTAGACCTCGGAGATGAAGGCGGACTGGTAGACGGTGAGCCCGATCACCAGCGCCGTGAACGCGTCGATGCGCAGGCTGAAGACGATCGGCAGCACGTAGTAGACCCACAGCAGCTGCACCAGGATCGGCGTGTTGCGGATCACCTCGCCGAAGCCGACGCCGAGATAGCGCAGCGGCCGGTAGCGCGACATGTCGAGCAGCGCGAGGACCAGCCCGCCGATCATGGCGAGCACAAGCGTCAGGGCGGAGAGGACCAGGGTCGTGTTGAGCCCCGAGAACAGGAAATCGAGGTTGTTCGGGATCACGTCCCAGCGGAACTGGTACTTGAACATGGCTTCCTCCCCGCCCTGCGCCGGTCGAGCTTACGGCGCGACGATCGGGTCGAGCTTGTGCTTCTTGGCGTACATCATCAGCCGCCCGTCGAGCTTGATCGTGTCGACGAACAGGTTGATGTAGTTGAGCCAGATCTGGTCGCCCTGCGGCACGACGTAGGAATAGGGCGTGATCGCCAGCTTCTCCGACGGTAGCAGGTAGATCGCCCAGTCGAACTCGTCGGTCACTTTGATGGCGGTCGGGAAGTCGGTCATGATGATGTCGACGCGGCCGGCCACCAGTTCGGCCTCGCGCGTGTTCGGCGGCGCGATCGGCACCACGGTCGCGTTCTTGAGGTACCCTTTCATGAAGGTCTCGATGTAGGAGCCGAGCGACACCGCGGCGGTGATGCCCTTCTTGTCGATGTCCTCCCACTTCTTGATCTTGGAATCCTTGCGCGTGACGCCGTAGATGTTGGTCACGAGATAGGGCTTGGAGAACTCGACCGCCTGCGCGCGCTTCAAGGTCGCGCCGACGCCGAACATGCCGATCTCGCACTTGTTGGCCTGCAGGTCGGCGATGAAGGTGCCGAAGCTGGTCTCGACGATCTGGAGCTCGGCCTCGAGCTCCTTCGCCAGCTCCTTGGCGAGGTCGGCGTCGATGCCCTCGAGCTGGCCGGTCTTCGGGTTGCGGAACGAGATCGAGTAGTAGAGCGGGTACTGGCAGACGCGCAGCTTCTTCGACTTGGTCACCTCGTAGAGGCGCGACTGGGTCTGCTGCGCCGCCGCCTTGTCGGCGGACAGCAGGCCGGGCGCCGCGAGCGCGAGCGCCGGCAGGATCACGGACAGGATCGTCTTGCGTCCAGGCATGGCAGTCTCCCTCTGGTTAGTCCTCGAACTGCTGCAGGAAGCGTTTGGCGCGCTCGGTCCGGGGCGCGCCGAAGAAATTGGCCGGCACGGACTCCTCGACGATCTCGCCGCGGTCCATGAACACGACGCGCGTGCCGACATGGCGCGCGAAGCCCATCTCGTGCGTGACCACCAGCATGGTCATGCCCTCGGCCGCGAGCTGGCGCATCACGAGCAGCACCTCGCGCCGGAGCTCGGGGTCGAGCGCCGAGGTCGGCTCGTCGAACAGCATCACCTTGGGCGACATGGCGAGCGCGCGCGCGATCGCCACGCGCTGCTGCTGCCCGCCCGACAGCCGCCCGGGATAGGCGTCGCGCTTGTCGCTCAGGCCCACCTTGTCGAGCAGCCGGTCGGCGATGGCGACGGCGTCCCGGCGCTTGAGGCCGCGCACCAGCATCGGCGCCTCGATGATGTTCTCCAGCACCGACATGTGCGGCCACAGATTGAAGTGCTGGAACACCATGCCGATATTGGCGCGCACGGCGTGGGCGGCCTTCTTGACCGCGGCCGCCGGCTCGGGCGTCGCGATCACCTGCCCGTCCATCACGACCCGGCCCTCGGACGGCGTCTCCAAAAGGGCGAAGCAGCGCAGCAGCGTGGTCTTGCCCGAGCCCGAGGGGCCGACGACGCAGACCACCTCGCGCTCGGCGACCGAAAGCGACACGCCGGTCAGCACCTGGTTGGCGCCGAACCGCTTGGACACGCCCTCGGCGGCGATGATCGCTGTGCCCGGCATCGCGATCGTTTCGGCCCCCTCGCCTGCCGCTCTCCATAACGAGCTTCTATGACCCGACTTGCAAGCCGCGGGCCACCGGCAGTTTGTGCTTGAAACTGTGTCACGGACGGGCCAGAAACACAATAAAGGAGATTTATGGCCGATGGATGTGCGCCTTCTCGAGGCATTCCGCACCGTCGTCGATCTCCGATCGGTCACCGGCGCGGCCGCCGCCATGGGCCTGACGCAGCCGGCGGTCAGCGCGCAGATCGCGCGGCTGGAGGACGAGATCGGCTTCCCGCTGTTCGAGCGCGCGGGCGGCCGGCTGAAGCCGACCGCCGAGGCGCTCCTGTTCTATGCCGAGGTCAGCAAGGCGCTGAGCGGCTTCGACCGCCTGGCGCAGGCGGCCGAGCAGATCCGCACCGCGCAGTCCGGCCGGCTCGTGGTCGCGAGCCATCCCAGCGCCGCCATCTCGCTCTTGCCCGCGATCGTCGCCGCCTTCGTGCGCGAGCGGCCCGGCGTGGCCGTCAGGCTGGTCACGCGCAGCTCCGACGTGATCAGCAAGCTGCTGCCGTCCGAGAGCTTCGACCTCGCCATCGCCGAGCTGCCGATCGACGAGGCCGGCGTCGACCTGGCGCGCTTCCGCATGCGCTGCGTCGCGATCCTGCCGCCGGGCCACCCGCTCGCCCGCCACGCCGTGCTGACGCCGGCCCTGATCGGCGACCGGCCGCTGGTCATGACCAGCCAGGCGCGCCAGACCGCGCTGCGCGTGCTCGAGGCCTTCGCCGCCGCGCGCGTGTCGTGGAACACGGTCGCCGAGACCGAGTTCTTCGCCACCGCCTGCGGCCTGGTCGCCGCCGGCGCCGGCATCTCGATCGTCGACCGGCTCTCGGCCGAGAGCTTCGCCCATCTCGGCATCGAGACGCGCCCGTTCGAGCCGGTGATCCAC
Organism: uncultured Rhodospirillaceae bacterium; assembly: GCA_964557415.1. Taxonomy (GTDB): domain Bacteria; phylum Pseudomonadota; class Alphaproteobacteria; order JAEULC01; family JAEULC01; genus JAEULC01. Next base: position 23,397 of record CAZLBB010000025.1, on the reverse strand, counting down.
TACGAGATCGGCGTGTTCCGCGCGCGCGACCGCGAGCCGTCGATGCTCGCCGACGCCTTCCGCGCGCTGCTCGCCGAGCGCCTCGCCGCCTTGAGCGACTGAAAGGCCTGCGTCCCATGAAACTCGCCCCCGACATCCTCGCCCGCGTCGCCTCGGACACGCTGCTCTGGCCGCAATTCGCCGCCCTGTGCGACTGCGGCGGCCGGCTCTCGGGCACGGAGAGCGAGCACCGCGCGCTCGACCAGGCGCGGCGCTGGCTGGCCGAGGCGGCGCCCGGCGCCGCGCCGCGCTCGATCCCGGTGCCCTATGGCGGATGGAAGGCGACGCGCGCCGCCCTCAGGCTCGAGGACGGCGGCGATGCCGCGTGCCATCCGCTGGTGCGCAGCATCGCCACGCCGCCCGGCGGGCTCACCGCCGAGGTGATCGACCTCGGCCGCGGCACGCCGGAGGAGTTCGCGGCGCATGCGCCCGAGATCGCCGGGCGCATCGTGCTGGTGCGGCACGAGCTGATGTTCGCCGCCGGCACGATCCATCGCCGCCGCAAGTACGACATGGCGCGCCAGCACGGCGCGATCGGCTTCCTGATCGCCGGCCCCCTGCCCGGCCACGTCGTCGCCGGCTCGTCCGGCCGCGACGCCGGCGACGGCATCCCGGGCCTGGGCATCGCGCCGGAGACCGCCGCGCGCCTCGGCCGCCGCGCCGCCGGCCTGCCGAAGGTCACGATGACGGTCGCGGCCGCGGAGGCGCCGGCCGCGACCGAGACCCTGCTGGTCGACCTGCCCGGCCGGACCGACGAATGCGTCGTCTTGAGCGCCCATATCGACGGGCACGACCTGGCCGAGAGCGCGATGGACAACGCCTCCGGCGTCGCCGCCGTGCTGGCCGTGATGCGCGCGCTGGCGCCCGCGGTCGCCGGCATGCGGCGCGGCCTGCGCGTCGCCTTGTTCAGCGTCGAGGAATGGGCGCTGACCGGCTCGGCGCAATACGTGGAGGCCTTGTCGGGTCCCGAGCGCGATCGCATCGCGCTCAACGTCAACCTGGATTCGATCGCCGGCCATCCGCGCCTGTCGGCGCTGACCAGCGGGTTCGCCGGGCTGGAGCCGTTCCTGCTCGGCGTCGCCGAGGCGAACGGCCAGGCCCTGCGCGCGGTCAGGCCGCTGATGCAGAACTCCGACCACGCCAATTTCGCGCTCGCCGGCATCCCGGCGCTGCGCCTCGTCGCCGGCTTCGACGACCCCGCCGCCAACCTGCGCCTCGTGCTGACCCCCGCCGACACGCGCGACAAGGTCGCCGAAAGCGAGCTGCGCCAGGCCGCGATCGTGACCGCCGCGATCACCGCCGCCGCCTGCGACGCCGCCCCGGACGAGGCCGCGCGCTGGCGCGCGAAGCGCTGATACGCGCGATCGCGGGCGGCGCCGGCGGGGCGCGTGGCGCCGGCAGATCGTCCGCAATGGCACCCTGCCGGACGGGCGCCGCAGCGTCGAATTGCCGCAGCGCGTCCGCCTGCGGCGGAAACCGTCCATTCACCTTGCTGTCCTATTTGGCTTCCGGCGGGGTACGGGATTAGCTAGGTTGCCGGGGCCCCCCCCCCCCCCCCCCCCCCCCCCCGGGGGGAAGACCCGCCCGCCCTGCCGATCCGCTGGAAAAATGCCCGCCGCCGAAAAACGCTCCATGGCCGAATCGCCCCAGGAACCCGCCGACCGCGCGCTGATATCCCGGCTTGCCGACGAGATCGCGCATGCCGATGATCGCCCGAAGCTGGCCGCGTATTTCGCGCAGAACGGCGCGCCGCCGCCGCGCGTGGTGTGGAACCCGGACGAGGACGACGTGCGCCACGAGCCGCTGCGCTTCCTGGTCGGCTTCTGGCGGATGCACCGCGCCGGCGGCCGCCTGCCGGGCGTCGACATGGTCGAGCCCTTCGCGCTCAAGCCGGCGCTCGGCTATATCATGCTGCTCGACGTGCTCGACGACGGCTGGGACTACCGCTACCGCCTCTACGGCACCAACATCGCGCAGCGCCTTGGCCAGGACCTGACCGGCCGGCGCACGTCGGACATCTCGAAGCGGGCCTTCACCGGCAGCTTCTACATCGCCGGCTATCGCGCCGTGCTGGCGCGCCGCGCGCCGCTGTTCACCGTGTCGGCCTCGCCCCGCTACGTCGCCGCGGTGGACTGGTGGCGGCTCGCCCTGCCGCTGGCCGGTCCGGACGGCGCGATCGCGCGGCTGCTGGTCGGCAACGTGCCCGGCGACTGGCGCTCCACCCGCGAGCCCCTGCCACCGGCGTAGGGCCCGGGCGCGTCAGCCCGCCTCGTCCACCACCCTGGCGATGACCGGCCAGTAGCGCCCGCCGTCGCCGCGCGCGACGGCGCGCTCGAGCAGGTCCTTCGCCACGTCCGCCCCGCGCGGCGCGATGCCGGCCGCGGCCGCGAGCTCCAGCGCATAGGAAAGGTCCTTCAGCGCGTAGGTCGTGGGAAAGGCGCGCTCGGGGAAGTCGCCCGGCACGATCGCCTTCAGCCCGTGGTTGCGCAGCGCGAAGCTGTCGGCCGAGCCCTTCGACAGGGCGCCCAGCAGCGTGGCGGCGTCGACGCCGGCGCGCCGCCCGATCGCCGCCGCCTCGGCCAGCGCGACGACGTTCTCGATCAGCACCATGTTGTTGAGGATCTTGACCACCTGCCCCGCCCCGACCCCGCCGCAATGCGTGATGTCCGAGGCGAAGCAGGCCAGCAGCGGCCGCAGGCGCTCGAACACCGCGGGCGCGGCGCCGACCATGACGCTGAGCGTGCCGGCGGCCGCCGCCGCGCGCGTGCGCGCGGCCGGCGCGTCGGCGTAGTCGGCGCCCCGGGCGGCGAAGGCTTCCGCCAGGTGCCGCGTCAGCGCCACCGGCGAGGTGCCGAGATCGACGATGGTCTGTCCCCGGCGCGCCGCCGCCAGCAGCCCGCCGGGTCCGCGGCAGACGGATTCCAGCTCCGCGCCGCCCGGCAGCGACAGCATCACCGTGTCGCAGCGCGCCGCCTCGGCGAGCGAGCCCGCCGCGCGCACGCCGTCGGCCGCCAGCCGTCCGAGCGGCGCGGCCGACAGGTCGTGGCCGACGACCGGCCGCCCGCATTTCCGCGCCAGGTTGCGGCACATCGGCTCGCCCATGACGCCGAGCCCGATAAAGCCGATCGCGCCGTCCGGCGCGGTGGGCGATGCTGCGGAACCGGTCATGTCGGAAGCCTCCCCTGGTCGGCGCGTCGCCGCGCGGCCGCGGCAGGCTAGGCGATCGCGCCGCGGGCCCGCAACGCCGCCCCGGCGGCACTCCCGCCACCCGGCTTGCCGTGGCGGCGCCCGCCCGCCATGCTGCGCCCGGGCATGCTGCTTCCAGTCTGCGGCCATGCGGCTGCAACCAGGTCTTGAAGTGCACGCGGAGGCGCGGAGGACAATGGCGCATCGAACACCGGACTCCGGGTTGTCCTGCCCCATCTGAGCGTGGTGCGCTCCGCGTTCTCCGCGTCTCCGCGTGATCCAATGGCAATGACAGGACCGGCGGAACTTGTGCGCGGCATGCGAGGATCGCGCGGGTGCGCGGAACAGCGGGAGCTGGGCATGACCGAGTTCACCTTCGGCGGCGTGACGGCGACGCGGATCGAGGAGAGCTACGAGCCGAACTTCGCGGCGGCGCAGTTCTTCGCCGAGTGGAGCCCCGCGATCGTCGAGACGCATCGCGACTGGATGGTCAGCGACCATTACGACCCGCCGAGCGGCAGGCTGAAGCTGAGCGTGCACAGCTGGCTCGTGAAGATCGGCGGCAAGCGCGTGCTGATCGACACCTGCGTCGGCAACCACAAGCCGCGCCCGCACCGGCCGATGTGGGACCGGCTCGAGACACCCTGGCTCGAGCGTCTCGCCGCCGCCGGCGTCAGGCCCGAGCAGGTCGACGTGGTCATGTGCACGCACCTGCATGTCGACCACATCGGCTGGAACACGCGGCTCGACAACGGGCGCTGGGTCCCGACCTTCCCCAACGCGACATACGTCTTCGGCCGCGCCGACTACGACCACTACCTGGCGCTCGACCGCGACCCGAGGACGGGCCCGGTCAACGGCGGCTCGTTCCGCGACAGCGTGCTGCCGGTGGTCGAGGCCGGCCTGGCCCGGATGGTGGCCGGTCCCGGCCAGATCGACGACCATCTCTCGTACGAGCCGGCGCCCGGCCACACGCCGGGCACGATCGCGATCAACCTTTCCGCCAAGGGCGCGCGCGCCACCTTCTGCGGCGACATCCTGCACCACGCGATCCAGGTGCATCACCCGGAGTGGAACAGCTTCGCCTGCCTCGACGCCGCCCAGGCGCGCGCGAGCCGCCGCAAGGTGCTGGAGCACTGCGCCGGCATGGGCGCGCTGCTGATGCCCTGCCATTTCGGTGCGCCCTTCGCGTGCCGCGTCGAGGCCGAAGGCGACCGGTTCCGGCCGCGGTTCTGAGGTCAGGGCGCGACAGCGCCCCCGCCTACTCCCAGCCGAGCCAGCCCGGCAGCCAGCCGCGCCGCGGCGGCGGCGCCTCCCGCCGGTCGCCGCGCGGCGTGCCGCCGCGGCACGCCAGGTGCGGGATGGGAATCCAGGCCGGCGTGACGTGGTCGCGGTTGTCGAAGCAGCGCTCGATCGCGGGCCTGACGCCGATGATCTCGTCGCGCGCCTCCTTCAAGGCGCCGCACCCGCCCGTAGCGAGGAGCAACGTCAGCGTCAGCAGCCGCGCCGCCCCGACTGGCCCTGCCCGACCCATGCGGCTAACGTGCCGCCTGTGGGTGTCACGTTTGGACACCCACCGCGCGCAGGATGCGGGACGGACGTGCGGGGGAACGGGGGATGCGCTACGGGATCACCGACCGCGTGCTGCAGCTCGCGCTGGCGATGCAGGGCTCGCGCCTGGGCCTGACGCTGGGCGACATCGAGCACCGCTTCGGCGTCAGCCGGCGCACGGCGCAGCGCATGCGCGACGCCGTGCTGCGCAACTATCCCCAGGCCGAGCAGATGGAGGACGACGAGCGCCGGCCGCGCTGGCGCATTCCCGTGGCCGGGACCGTGGCGCCCGGCGCGGTGACCGCGGACGAGCTGGCCGACCTCGAGGCGGCGGTGCGGCTGCTCCGGCGCGAGAACCAGCGCCGCCGCGCCGAGGCGCTGGAAGGCCTGCTGCGCAAGATCCGCGCGAACCTGCGCCCGGAACTGCAGCGGCGCATCGAGCCCGACCTCGAGGCCCTGGTCGAGGCCGAGGGCCTCGCCATGCGGCCCGGCCCGCGCCCGGTGATCCGGCCCGAGGTGATCGACACGATCCGGCTGGCGATCAAGCAGGGGCGCGAGCTCTACCTGACCTATCGCAGCCGCCACGACGGCAAGACCACGGGCCGCCACGTGCGGCCGTACGGCTTCATCTTCGGCAGCCGGCACTATCTGGTCGGCCAGTCCGCGGACAAGCCCGCGGCGCACGCGGCCGGCAGCGAGCTCCGCCTGTTCGCGCTGTCCGGCGTCCGGCAGGTGCGCGTCACCGGGCGGCCGTTCCGGCGCGACCCGGCGTTCTCGCTGCAGAAATTCGCCGAGCGCGCCTTCGGCGTGTTCCAGGAGGCGCCGCGCGACATCGTCTGGCGCTTCAAGCCCGCGGCGGCGGCCGCCGCCGCCGACTACGTGTTCCATCCGACGCAAGCGATGGAGCAGCAGAAGGACGGCTCGCTGGTCGTGCGCTTCCGCGCCGGCGGCCTCCTGGAGATGTGCTGGCACCTCTACACCTGGGGCGACGACGTGGAGGTCCTGGCCCCCGACGAGCTGCGCGCGCTGATGGCGAAGGCGCACCGCCATCGCGGGTTCAAGGTCGGGTGAGGAGGAACCGCGTTCCGTGGCGGCAGGTCTAGCTGCCTCGTTCCTTCCACGGATCGATCACGCGCATCCCGGCGGCCTCGAACGGAGCGATATCCCGGGATGCCACGACGAAGCCGCGCGAGGCTGCGATGGCGGCGATATATCCGGCGGGCGTCGGGAACCCGCGACCGGCACGCCGGGCGGATACACCCAGCACCGCGTAGTGTCGAGCCGCCTCGGTGTCGAACGGCAGCACGCGCCCGCCGAAGAGCGCGGTCAGGCCGTCCAGGGCACGGGCAAGCCTGTTCTTGCGCGTTCCGGCCGGCAGGGCGGCGATGCCGAACAGCAGCTCGGCGAGCGTTACGCTGGACAGATACAGGGTCTCGGCGGCCTGTCGGTTCAGCCAGGCACGGACGGCCGCATGCGGCTCGGGTTTCATGGCCTCGGATACGACGTTGGTGTCCAGGACGATCACTCGAACCTCATCGGCTTGGCCGGCTTCTTGTCTCGCCTCTGCTCAAGTACCGCGAGGTCGCGACCGGTCAGCCCGATCTTCCGGCCCAGCGCCGCCAAGGCGTCTCCCATGCGGACGCGGCGAACCGGCTTCACTGCGTTCTCCAGGATTTCCCGCACCTCGGCCTCGGTGCTGCGGCCGTGTCGCGCGGCCCGGACCCTCAGCGCGCGGTGCACCTCGTCGGGCACGTTGCGCACGGTCAGGATCGCCATCGTCGCAGTCTCCTCGCTGCCTTCGTTGACTGCAAATCTACTGAAGTGCAGTCACGCCGGCAATGTCTCTGCACTGCACGCCGAGGGCAAAGGCGCACCGGCGCCGGAGGCAAGCTGCGGTGAGATGCCCCCGCCCGCCGTGGCCCGCATCACCGCAGAATCGAGTGCCGGTCGGCCGTTCCGGCGACCGTGCCGGGAACGACGACCTGTCCCTTCGACAGCACGGCGTTCCACAGCGCGAACTGCTGGCCGGTCGCGCCTGCATCCACGATCGTGGCGCCCGCCATGTCGACACGCGCATCGATCGCCGTGATGAACGCGCCGAGGAACCTCACGGCCGCGACCTCGAGTCTGCAATTGAGGCTGACGGTCGAGAAGTCGCCCGCGGTCGCGAAGCTGTTCGCGCCGCCCTCGATGTAGGCGGTGCCGCCGCAGTTCAGGCGGCTGTTCTCGTTGAAGGCGTTGTGGTGGCCCTCCGGAAAATCCAGGTAGCGGACATAGGCGATGTCGGCGATGCAGTACTGCCGGCCGTGGAAGCCGCTGCTCCGGCTGCCCGCGGCGGCGAGCGTGACATATTGCAGCGTGACGACGGCGTGGTCCTGGCAGGTGACGGCGATCCGGCCGGGTTCCGCCCGGATCTCGATGCAGGAGAGATCGCCTTCCCGCCCGACGATGCCGATGAAGCGGTAGTACACCACGTTGACCGGCGCGAAGCTGCCGCAGCCGACGAACTGGATGCTGCTGGCCCGGCCCCACGGCGCCTTGTCGACCGCCGCCTGGATCGTCCGGCACGGCGAGGCCCGGCTCGTGCAGTCGTTGGCGTCGTCGCCGCCGTGCTCAGGCCCGGCGACCCAGAATTGTGCGGCCGCGGCCGCCCCCGCGGGCGACAGCGCGCCCGCGAGCAGGAGCCCGGCGGCGAGAACAAGGATCGGGCGTGGCATCGGCGTCTCCTCCCCGCGCAGCGCGCCGGAGCGGGGTCCGGGTTCCGGGCCGGCCCGCGCCCGCGATGCTGCCCGGGATCGGTGTCAGCTTCGGACACCCCGGAAGCGGCTCCGGGAAGCCGCGGGGGCACGTTCGCATTCGTTTCGTTTGACGCCGCGCGATCGAATGCTACGCTTCGCGCATCATCCGATCGGTCCGCTTCGGCAGGACCGCGGCAAGCGAACCCGCTCCGGCGGGTTTTTTTGTTGCGGGGATGCGATGCGCATCGTGCGCGCTGGCCAGCGCGGGCGCAGGGGCGCCTGCGCGCAAGGGACACGTCACCATCCGTCATCCGTCACCGGCGGCTGGACTGAACCCCTCGGGTGAGACACGGGATAAAGAGTCACACGGTTGAACAGTGCGGGCGATGGTACACCCCGGGCGTGGCCGGCGCGGGGCCCGTCGACAGCGCAGCGTCGGCCACGCCCGGCCGTCGCCAGGCGGCGAAGGTTGGCGGGCAATGCTCGCCGGCCCGGCCGTTTCGGGGTGCCGCGTGCGAGCCCCTTCGCGGCATCGCCGCAGATTCCGGCACGCTTGAAAACAATCCGTCGGAAGCGTCACCAAGCGTCACCACGGGCGGCGCAGATTCGACGATTCATGTCTGGGGCGCAATGGATTGGGACGATTCCGCCGGGGCCGTCGACGATGCGGCGCCTGTCGTCGGCAAACGAGCAGCCCGGCCGACCGGCGTCATGAAGGAAGGCAGCGCAGGACGACGCCGCGTTCCGTCACCTTCCGTCACCGGCTTGTCGACAGGTGCGGCCGACTGGCGTAGGGAGAGGCGCTAGCGCCAAACACTCTCTGATTTTTATCGCATATTTCACGCGTGCCACAACGTACTGGCGTGTAGTTGCGCGAATTGTGGCGCAGCCCGGCGAAAAAGGGACTGGAGAATGGCCGGTGCTGGGAGCCTGTCCCCCTTCAATCCGCCTCGTCAGAGGTCGATGCCGAATGCTTCTGCTTGTCGATGCTCATTCACGAATAACGCCGCAATCCCTTGGCGTTCCAAGGCTGCTTTTGTTTCTACAAAAAGAGTTTGATATCGCGGAAAATCCGGAAGCCCAATTACGACACTGACGTCAGGATGTGCCGACTGCATCCGAATTGCCTTCAGAAGCGCATGAGAAAACCACTGCCGAGCTTGGAGTCGTGGGCTCGTCGGCTTTATTTCGTTCGCTCGCCTCGGATCGCGACAGTTGGCTGAAGGATAACGCCGGCGTTTGTCACCTGATGACGTTTCAACGCGTCCCAGTCCACGTCGACGCCGAGGCCTGGCGCATCCGGGAGGTGCGCCAGCCCGTCGCTGAACGTGATTCCGCCCTTGAACACGTCCGGTTTGCCGAGCGACACGAACGAGACATGGCCCTCGCAGTCGACCGGATAGGGAACACGAACGATCCCGGCCATGTGACACACCGCCGTATCGCCGACCAGGGTATAGGGATTGGTGTCGACGCTGACGCCGATGCCCGCAGCCTCGCAGATCGCGATGGTCTGCGCCGCGGGGAAGAATCCGCCCAGCCGGTTGATCTTTAGCACGATACGATCGCACGCCTGCTGCCGCGCGATCGCCATCATCTGCTCGGGCGACCATACCGACTCGTCCAGGATCACCGGCACGCCCGACAGCGCGCGCACATGCGCCGCGCCCGCCAAGTCGGCATAGGGCAAGGGCTGCTCGATCGACAGGTTGTCGGTGCCCGCGAAGCGCCTTAGCAGAGACACGGTCCACTGCGGCGAAATCCAGCCCTGGTTGGCGTCGGCGTCGATATAGACGTCGCGCGGCGTCGCCTCGATCGCCGCTGCCAGCTTGGCGAGCTCCGCTTCCATGTTGGCGCGGTCCCACCCCTTGGCCAGCACCACGTCGCCGACCTTGACCTTGAGGCCCTTGAAACCGCGCGCCGAAAAGTCGCGGCACGCCGCCGCCATGTCCTCCGGCGTCTTGTGATAGAGGTTGGTCAGGAGCGTGAACGACGTGCGATGGGCGCCGCCCAGCAGCGCATGCACCGGCACGCCCCGCGCCTTGCCGACCAGATCGTACAGCGCCATGTCGACCGCCGAGCGCGCCGTGCGCCCACCCGGCATGCCGCCGCCGACCGTCGCCTCCATGAGCTTGTGGCACAGCGCGAAGTTCGCCGGATCGATCCCCTTCAGCGCCTTAGCGTAGAGTGCGACATGGCTTTCCATCTGCTCGGCCGTCTCGCCCAGGTACCAGGTCTGGCTCGACGCGTCACCGATGCCATAGACGCCATTCTCCGCCGTCACCCGCACCAGAATGCTCGGCAGCACACTCGGCCAGACATATTCGTCTTCGGTCCAGGCTTCCTTGATGGCCTTGGGATAGAGGCGGAAGCCGTCTATGGCGGCGATTTTCATTGGCTCCTCTTGACGACGTTGACATCCCCGGAGTGAGTCGGCTGACCATCCCGCGAACTCGACGGAGATCATATCCGATGGTTGTCCCTACCGAAAATCTCATCCGGTTGGCTCGGGGCCAGATCTGAACAACGTCGGCACCGATGTCGACGCACTGCGCAAGATGATCGAGTACCGGCCGAAGTGCAGACGCGCAAATCGCTACGCTGGAGGCTCATGCCAGATGCCTACGATGATGAAGGCATCGATCGTGTGCCGACCAACGGCGATCTGCTCGATCTCCTCGGATGTCAGCTGCGGCAGCACCAATCGGTCTGCGACATAGACGCAGAACTGGTCCCCGTTCCGGCGCCCCGCGGCGTGACTGTGCAGACGCGTGTAGAGGCCATACGCGCGCGGCGGCGCCGGCGTTTCCCGCCTGATGCTCCGGCCCGACATGCCGGCATATCCCATGACGGCCGCGCAAGCCATGATGCCGCTCGGCCGGCGAATGCGGAGCGCCTGTCAGCCACACATTGCGACACACGCGTTCAGCGCAGGTTCTCTTTGAGAAAGTTGCGCATGCGGTCCCAGGCGAGATTGGCGCAGGCGAGATCGTAGGCGGCGCTGAGCTCGTTGCAGAAGGCGTGCCTGGCCTCATAGCGGTGGATCTGCGGTCGCGCTCCCGCGGCTACCATCGCCGCTTCCAGCTTGTCGACATGCGCCGGCGTGCACCAGTCGTCCTGGTTCGCGAAGTGGCCCTGGAACGGCTTCTTGATCCGCGCAGGGTCGGCGAAGGCGGCGTCCGGGATCCCGTAGAAGCACACGCCGGCGTCGACCTCCGGCACGTGGACCAGCGCGGCAATCGTCAGGGCGCCGCCCATGCAATAGCCGCCGACCGCGACTTTCGGGCTCATCGTCTTCAGGTACTGCACCGCGCCGCGAATGTCCTGATGCGTCGCCGCCGGGAAGTCCAGTCCGTTCATGAGGTGCCCGGCTTCATCGGGCGCCTGCGTGACACGCCCCTTGTAGAGATCAGGCGCCAGCGCGTTGTAGCCCGCGCGCGCCAGCCGGTCGGCAATACCGCAGATCTGATCGTTGAGGCCCCACCATTCCTGGATCACGACGATGCCTGGCCGCCCCTTCTCGGCCGTGCCCAGATAGGCCCTCGTCCTGCCGCCGTCCGGGCGGGCGAAGTCGATCATCTGTCCCATGGACGTCCGTCTCCTGCTGCTGGCGTATGTGCGGCGTCAATTTGCGCCGGACCCGATCCGGCGATCAACCCGGCGCGAGGCAAACCCGGCCAACCGGCCGGCCGGAGCCCGGTCCGGGAGCACCTCAGCAACGTCGAGCGATCCGGGTGTTTCGGCCGGTGTCATTTCGGAATCGGGGACGGCGAGCGTCGTTGCGCGCCCGAAGACGCGCGCAGCGCCGACCCTGGGGGGACGGACTCTGCCTCAGGCTGGAGGAATTTCCGGGGCTCACGTCAGACGTCATATCGCGTCACTTCCGCGAGCGCCGCACGGACGGATATGTGCCGCTCGCCAAGGCGTTCTTGCTGCATCTCCACGACAGTGAACCCGAACGCCTGTTGTCGGCTGACTTCGGGCGCGGGGTCCGTGCGTACCGCAACGGGCGAGACATCGTCCTCCGCGTGCCCGGCATGGGAGACATCGCTTTCAAAGCCGCGGTGCACGCTGGGTTGATCGGCCGGTGATCGCGACGTGCAAGGCTGTGAGACCGATGAGACCCTCCGTGCTGCCCGCGTGCGAGCGGACGAAGCCACCAAGAAGGCCAGCTGGTACTATGGGCTCCACGTCGAGCACCCGTGGAGCAAAGACGAGACCTTCATGGACCCTTCACTGATCGTGCATGGACCCTTCACTGATCGTGCCCGTGGGCTTCGCGTTGCTCACGGTGGACACTGCCGCTCGCCTCGGGCTCCTCACGTTCGATCACGTGCGGAGCATGTGGGAGCGGTGCTTCCCGAGCCAGGAAACCGAGCGTGATGCATTGATGCGCAACATGGAGGAGAGCGAGTAGTGACCGACAGCTAACCGCGAGTACACCGCCGTGCCCCGGCTGGAGTTCTTTGGACAAGCTTCGAGTGACCAGTGGGGATCGGCGGGCGGCTCGCGCTCTCCATCGCAGGCGCGGTGACGACGCTTATGTGGCCCGCCGATCCCGACGCGGCTTTACCGTGGAGGGAAGGTACTTCTGTTCGCATTCGAGGTGGTACGCGTGAAAATCGGGAGAGTCTTCCTCCCTAGGTGACTTTCGATGAAGTTCATAGGTCGTACCACGCCGACGAGGCCCGAAGAGGCGCGCATATTCGCCCTGGAAAGCATGAAACGCCTGCCACTCAGCGCGGTCGAGTTGTTTGTCTCGATAGCCGGACTGCCCAGGCCTGCGACCATACTCGTCGTAGACATCTGCCGGCCGACCTTTGTAACCGATGACCATCTGGCCACCGAATTGCACCGACCTCGGATCGGGCATGAGCAAGTAGCGGTCGTCTAACTTACTCCAGTGTTCGGATGGAATCGTTCGTTCTGGATATAGCCACTCGGCACTTGCAGCAGCGATGTAACGCCGAGCACGCTTCTTTATGATGAAGTTGATCTGGTTGACCTCGACTTCCGTCAGTTCGCGTCCAGCCTGAAGCTCCATGAAGTTAAACGGCCGAGCAGGGCGCAATGGAAACGGATTGGGTCGTTGGCGACTCGCTCGTTGGTACGGGTTCCGAACCCATGCAAGGTTGGTGAATACAAGTAACCGGGTGAGTGAGAGAGGAAATAGCGTGTGCGTCCCCAGAAGCCAGACCTCGGGATCGAGTGGTTCCTGGCACCACTTCGAGGCTGGAAAACAGTCGCGATTGTAAACCGTGACAGGATGATCCGAGACTATGAACTTCGTTGTCGTCGACGTCGCATCAACCAGAGACCAAACTGCCTCAGTCCAAATCGAGCAGTGAAGGTTCTGGAACCGCTGCATCGCCAGCAAGACGACGTTTTTGTCCGACGTTCGTGCCAGTGCCGCTAGGTACGCAAGCCCTCGCGGAGTGCGCAGCTTCTGCAAGCTCATGAAGTTGAGCAAACCCTGAAAGGCTTCACTGCTGACGCGACCAGGGCTGTAGTCGTTGAACCACGCGACGGCCTTTGCACCGTCATCATCGACGCGCCCGAAAAAAAGCTTCTCAATGTCAGTGGACTGCCAATTGCCGAACGTCGTCGTGTAAAGGTCGATTTCCTGGAAGCACCGCGGAGTTCCCCAACGCCGTAGTGCCGTCTTCTGTCGCATAACGCCATTCGCGTCCCGGAAGGTATCGGGCCGAAGATCGAGGTAATAGAACTTGGCTTCGCCGTTCGTTGGCACGAAACGCCGCTGATACCATTGGGGCACGTAGTGATGCGCCCTATAGGAGATGGCCGACAACGCAGCCGCCTATCGACTCCGACTCTCGCGGGGCCAGCGCCAGTCAGCGCGAACGCAACGCCCACACACCGTTGCCCTTGCCTTCTGCCATTTCGAACCAGTCCTCAGCGCGATAATTTTTCGAATCCGACGAGTAGTCTTCCAGCGTCCTTCTGATGGTCTCTTCAAGGCTGGTCGGCACCGAACGGCCATTGGCTCGACGAATCTTGCGAACCTCCTTGTAAATCGCATTCAGAGGCGCACGTCCCCCGAGTTGCGTCAGCGCAGCTTTGACGTCGTCGCACCAACGAATTCGTTCTTCTCTGGTGTCCGGCGACTCTGCGCTCGAAGGCTGCTTAGATGCGCCAGTTTTCCTCGACGAGATAGCCTCTGGATTTCGCAAGTCAGATACTTGCCGCCGTCGTCCACTGCCGTCGTTGTAAAACCAATTGGCCCATGCGTTCTCTGTCTTGGTCCCGATGGCTCGACTCAGTTCGTTCAACTTCGAGAAGCGCCCCGGCACACCTTCAATGACCCATTGGCCGTTCTGCACAGACGCACGATACTCGCGACCGAGGTAGCTTCTCTCAATCTGAAATCCTTCTCGGAACGTCACCCCGAAGCGCTGATCGTGCAACCCGCCGGAGTGCTTGGATGAGGACAGCAACAAACTCGTCGATGGTCCAGAACTACTACTCTCCCAGAGCACACGCTGAAGGATCGCATTCTCAGTGTCTTCGCCCTCCGCTCGGAGTGACCAGATGCGGGCGAAAACGCCCGTCGAGACCTTGATGTCGCGCATCTGCTACCTCCACCTAGAAATCATCTACCTCCTAGTATCCTCTAGACGGGCGCGAGAGTCAAGCCGCCCGCAAACCTCAGGTCAGCGCAATTTGTTGGCGGAAAATGTTGGTGGAGGCCTCAACTCGGCCTCATGTATCTGATTGATTCTACAATAACTTATCGGTAAGAAGAAGTCTGGCGTCCCCAACGGGATTCGAACCCGTGTTGCCGCCTTGAAAGAGCGGAGTCCTAGGCCTCTAGACGATGGGGACGGCGGCGCGCTAAGCAGGTCGTCGCGGGTTAAGTAGCCGCCGGGCGCCGGGAAATCAAGCCGCGCGGCGGCGCCCCTCGCCTCGGCCCGACCGCGCCGCCGCCCCTGCCCGAAGGAACCATCGGCATGTCCCAGCCCGCGCGCTTCCCCACCGCCACGCTCCCCGACGGCACCCTTGTGCCGGCCTTCGGCATCGGCACCTGGCGCATGGGCGAGCAGGCGCGCGAGCGCGCGGCCGAGGTGGCGGCGATCCGGCTCGCGCTCGAGCTCGGCGTCACGCTGATCGACACGGCCGAGATGTACGGCGAGGGCGGCGCCGAGGAGATCATCGCCGAGGCCGTGGGCGGGCCGCGCGAACGCGACCGCCTGTTCATCGTCTCCAAGGTCTATCCGCACAACGCGTCGCGCGCCGGCGTGGTCGCCGCCTGCGAGCGCAGCCTGAAGCGCCTCGAGACCGACCGCATCGACCTCTATTTGCTGCACTGGCCGGGCTCGCATCCGATCGCCGAGACCGTCGCCGGCTTCGAGCAGCTCCGAGGCGCCGGCAAGATCCGCCACTGGGGCGTCAGCAACTTCGACCTCGCCGAGATGGAGGAGGTCTGGGGCCTGAAGCACGGCGGCAACTGCGCCAGCAACCAGATCCTGTACAACCTCGCGCGCCGCGGCCCCGAGTTCGACCTGATCCCGGCGGCCGGGAAACGCTCGATGCCGATCATGGCCTACTCGCCGCTCGACCAGGGAAGGCTGCCGCGCAAGAAGGGGCTCGAGGCGGTGGCGAAGCGGCACGGCAGCACGACCTGGCAGATCGCGCTCGCCTGGACCCTGGCGCGGCCGGGCGTAATCTCGATTCCCAAGGCGGTCGATCCCCGGCACCTGCGCGACAATGTCGCGGCCGCGCACATCAAGCTCACCCAGGCCGACCTGGCCGAGATCGACCACGATTTCCCGCCGCCGAAGCGGAAAACCGCGCTCGGCATCCTCTAGGCGACCCCGGCCGCTGGGCGCGCGTTGATCCGCGCGCCCTCCATTTGAGTCCGGCGGCCGGATCGGCGGCCGCTGGGCGCGCGCTGATCCGCGCGCTCTCCCTTTGAGTCCGGCGGCCGGATCGGCGGCCGCCGCGGCGCTCAACCGGCGCGTTCACCACTTCACGGATTGTTAACGCATTCGGTGCCAAGTTAACGGATCGGAGCAGTCCTGCTGCGAGCCGCCGTGAAGTCCTTGCACCGCAATGCAGCTTTCCCGAGACCGGCCGACGCGGCAGCGCCGGCGGCGGCGCTGCGCGAGGCGCTGCCCGACCCGGCGGCGGGCGCGGCGGCGCTCGACGCCGTGGACTCCGGCATCGTGGTGTGGCACCCGGACGGGCGGCTGGCCTGGCACAACCGCCGCTTCGCCGCGCTGGTGCCCGGCCTCGCCCGGCATTTCCTGATCGGCCTGCGCCGCATCGAGATCGTGCGCCGGCTCGCCGCCGAGGCCCCGGCCGCGGCGCAGCAGCTGCTGCCGGCCGCCGACGCCGGCGGCCTTTTGTCGCAGGAGGTCGAGCAGGAGGTCCTGATCGACATCGACCGCCCCATCCTGGTCAGCCACCGCGCGTCGGGCGACGGCCGCGTCGTCAGCCTCTATTCCGACTGCTCGCAGCGCACGAAGCGCGAGGCCGAGCTGCAGCAGGTCATCGCCGCCACGCTCGAGGCCAGCCGCAGCAAGACCGAGTTCCTCGCCAACATGAGCCACGAGCTGCGCACGCCGCTCAACGCCATCCTCGGCTTCGCCGACATGATGAAGAACGAGGTCCTGGGCCCCCTCTCCCCGCCCAAGTACCGCGAGTACATCCAGGACATCTGCGACAGCGGCA
Source organism: uncultured Rhodospirillaceae bacterium (assembly GCA_964557415.1). Lineage (GTDB taxonomy): Bacteria > Pseudomonadota > Alphaproteobacteria > JAEULC01 > JAEULC01 > JAEULC01. Next base: position 7,192 of record CAZLBB010000025.1, on the reverse strand, counting down.
ACCACCTGCTCGGCATGATCAACTCGATCCTCGACCTCGCCCGCATCGAATCCGGCCGCGTCGACCTGCATCCCGAGCCGGTCTGCCTGGCGCAGCTGGCGAAGGAGGTCCGGCGCATGTGCGCGGCCCATGCCGCGCAGGCGGGCGTCCAGCTCGGCGTGGTCGCGCCCGACCGGCTCGACCCGATCCAGGCCGACCGCCGCGCGCTGCGCCAGGTGCTGCTCAACCTGGTGTCGAACGCGATCAAGTTCACGCCGGGCGGCGGCAGCGTGACGGTCGCCGTCGCCGCCGGGCTGCATTCCGTCTCGGCCGTCGTCGCCGACACCGGCATCGGCATCCCGGCCGACCACCTGCCGCGCCTCGGCCGACCGTTCGAGCAGGTCGCGAACTCCTGGACGCGCGGCCACGCCGGCAGCGGGCTCGGCCTCGCCATCACCAAGGCGCTGGTGACCATGCACGGCGGCACGCTCAGCATCGAGAGCACCGTCGGCAAGGGAACGACCGTCACCGTCGCCCTGCCCACCGCACCGGCCGGCGCAGCCGCCGACGCGGCGGCTTAGCGGAAGCCGGCTAGCGGACGCCGGGCGGCAGGGTCGCCCGCTCCAGCACGGCGCCGCTCAGGTTGGCGCCCACCAGGTTCGCCTCGGTCAGGTCGGCGCCGGTCAGGTTGGCGTTGCGCAGGTCGGCGCCGACCAGATCGGCGCCCATCAGCTTCGCCTCGGTCAGGTTGGTCGGCCAGTCGCGCCCGGTCGGCGTGCCGTCGGCGTGGCGCAGGCCGACCGCGCCGAGCCGCGCGCGCCGGAGCGTCGCCCGCGCCAGGTCGGCCTTGACCAGGCGCGCGCCCTCGAGGTCGGCGTCTTCCAGGTTGCAGCCGGCCAGGACCGATTCGCCCAGGTCGGCCATCGACAGCCGCGCATTGCGCAGGTCGGCGTGCACCAGGCGGCACGCGCGCAGCATCGCGCCGCTCAGGTCGCATCCGGCCAGGTTCACGCCCGACAGGTCGACCCCGGTCAGCGTGGCGCGCGCGCCCTCGGCGCCGCCGCTCTTGACCCAGCGCATGTGGCTTTCGATCGCCTCGCGCGTGGCCTCGCCCATGTCGGCGAGGCGGCGCGGCACCACCGAAGGCGTCGTCTTGCAGCGCGCGAATTCCACGCCCTCGACCGCCGCGCCGCACAGGTTGACCCCGTCGAGATCGGCCCCGTCGACCTCGGCGCCGCGCAGGTCGGCGTCGCGCAGGTCGACGCCGACGAGCGTCGCGTTGCTCATGTCGGCGCCGCGCAGATCGACATGGATCATCGACGCCCCGCTCAGGTCCGATCCGGCCAGCAGCGTGCCCGCCAGCACCGCGCCGCTCATGTCGGCGCCGACGGCGCGCGCCGTCGACATGTTCGCGCCGCTCAGGTTGGCGCGCATCATCTTCGCCCCGCTCAGGTCGACGCGCACCAGGTCCGAGCGCCGCGTGGTGATCCCCTGGTCGCTGCCGATCGTCAGCAGCTCGCCCGGCCTGAGATCGGCATCGGCCAGGTTGGCGCGCGTCAGCACGGTGTCGCGCAGGCTCGTGCCGCGGACGTCGGCGCCGATCAGGCTGACGCTGGTGAGATCGGCGCCGTTGAAGCGCGAGCCGAACAGGTCGGCGCCGTCGAAGTTGCAGCCGGCCAGGTTGGCGCGCTCGAAGCTGCAGCCGACGAAGCGCGACTGCTGCAGGTCGGCCTTCGACAGGTCGACGCCGTCGAAATTGCGGACCGAGAAATTGGCGCGCCGTCCGCCGACCTTGTGCATGATCCAGAGCTGGTGCCGCTTGATTGCGTCGACCAGATCGGACGGCATCGGCTTCATGCGCGCCGGTCCCCGCGGAGCGGCCGCGCGCCGCCACGGCCTGGGCCCGGGCGGCGTGGAAGTCCGGTCAGCGATCTCTCGTGCAACAGTCGGCGTCCGCGGAACACGTAATCATAGTAGCATATCGTCCCGGCCGCGGAAGCCGCGATCGCTGGACCTCTGACAATCGGCGCTGCCAGGCGGCATCGCGGCGACAAGCGGCGGCGCGGCGGGCCGCCCGGACGGTCCGACCGATTCGCCGCGCCCCCGGCGCGTCGGGAAGAGGTTCGACATGCGGACGCGCGGACGCGCGGACCTACGCCGCCATGCCGCTGTAGATGCAGCCTTCGCCGCAGGTGCCGCGGCGGACCAGGACGCGATGCAGGCCGGGCAGCTCGTTGTGCAGCCGCTGCCAGATCCAGCGCGTGATGTTCTCCAGCGTCGGGACCTGCAGCCCGTCGATGTCGTTGAGGAAGTTGTGGTCGAGCTCGCCGCGCAGCCGCTGCAGGTGGCGGTCGATCTCGGCGAAGTCCGCGACCCAGCCGTGCTTCGGGTCGGGCTCGCCACGCAGGAAGATCTCGACCTTGAAGGAGTGCCCGTGCAGGCGCGCGTACGGATGCCCGGGCGGCACGTTGCCCGCCAGATGATGCGCCGCCTCGAACGTGAACTCCTTGAATACTTCGATCATCTCTGTGCCCGTCCTGGCCACGTCCACGCACGTCCCCGTGCGATCATACGCCGGGGGTACCGAAGTTTTCGTTAAGAAACGGCCCGGAGCGTCCCGGATTCACCGTCTGTTAACGAAGATTGGCAAATAATTTACCGCCCTCACCTGCATCACACAAGGATCGTGCCATGCCGCATTCCGTCCGCACGTATGCGCTGACGCTGCTTGCCGTGCTCGGCCTGCTCGCCGCGCCGGCCCAGGCCGCGGAGCTCGGCAAGCCGGCCGAGAAGGCGATCCTCACCGTCACCGGCAAGATCGGCGTCACCAACAGCGACAAGAGCGCCGTGTTCGACCGCGCGATGCTGGAATCCCTCGGCATGACGTCCTTCACCACGGCGACGCCCTGGTACAAGGAGCCGGTCAGGTTCGAGGGCGTGCCGCTGGCCAGGCTGATGCAGGCCGTTGGCGCCACGGGCGACCGCTTCGTCGCGGTGGCGCTGAACGACTACAGCGCCGAGCTGCCGATGGAGGACATCGAGAGGTACGACGTGATGCTGGCGCTCAAGCGCGACGGCCAGTACATGCCCGTGCGCGACAAGGGTCCGCTGTTCATCGTGTACAACTACGACAGCAACCCCGACCTCAGGAACCAGAAGTTCTACAGCCGCTCGGTTTGGCAAGTGGCGCGAATTGAGGTGAAATAGGCCGCGTCGAGGGACGACGCGGTCGGGAGGTCTCGCCCGTCCGGCCGCTTCGCCCAGGAGCATGGGCGGTCGAGGCGATGCAGCGGTTCCGGGGGATCAAGCTGGCGCTGGTCGTGACGATCGGCATCTTCGCCGCGGTCACGGTCTACATCTCGCTCACCATCGTCGAGCGCCAGCACGTGCTGCGCGAGGTGTCGCGCTACAACATCGTGTGGGCGTCGAGCCAGGCGCTGGCCGAGTTCCACCGCCTCGAGCACCGCGTCGCCGCCTTCGCGCTCGGCCACGGCGGCGTCGACAAGCACGAGGTGCAGACGCGCTTCGACATCCTCTACAACCGGCTCAACATCCTGAAGGGCGGCGACGTCGGCGCGCTGACCGAGCGCTTCGAGGACCTGAAGCCGGTGATCGGCGCGCTCGAAAAGACGCTGGCCGAGCTCGACCCGGTCGTCGCCGCGATCGACCGGCCGGGCAATGCGCAGAAGGTGCTCGACCGGCTGCAGCCGCTCGAGACGATGCTGATCCGCTTCGCCGCCAGCGCCAACCAGTTCGGCGGCAGCCAGGTGGCCGAGGACCAGCGCCAGCTCCTCGCCCTGCACTGGCTGTTCTCCGCTGCGGCGGGCGGGCTGTTCCTGTGCGGCCTCGTCTTCATCGGTCTGCTGTTCTACCAGAACCGCGTGATCCGCAAGGCGCACGCGGAGCTGCACGCGCTGGCGCAGGACCTCGAGCGCGCCAAGGACGAGGCGGTCGCCGGCAACAAGGCGAAGTCGCGCTTCCTCGCCAACATGAGCCACGAGCTGCGCACGCCGCTCAACGCCATCATCGGCTTCAGCGAGCTGATCACCCAGGAAGCGCTGGGGCCGATCGGCCAGAGCAAGTACCGCGACTACGCCGTCGACATCCTGAAGAGCGGCCGGCACATGTACGACATGGTCAACGACATCCTGACCATGGCCAAGCTCGACGCCGGCCACTACGAGATGACGTTCGAGCCGGTGGAGCTGTTCGGCGTCGTCGAATCCACGCTCGGCATGTTCAAGGGCTCCGAGATCGCGCAGCGGCGCGACGTCGCGATCGTCGAGGGCGGCCAATGGCCGGTGCTCGAGGCCGACGAGCGCGCGCTGCGCCAGATGCTGCTGAACCTGCTGTCGAACGCGGTCAAGTTCAGCGAGCCCGACAAGCCCGTGCGCGTCGCCTGCCGCCGCGGCGCGGCCGGCGAGGCCGAGCTGTCGGTCGCCGACCACGGCATCGGCATGAGCGCGGCGCAGGCGAAGATCGCGGTGCAGCCCTTCCAGCAGGTCGACAGCAGCATGACGCGGCGCTACGCGGGCACGGGCCTCGGCCTCAGCATCGTCAAGGCGCTGATCGAGCGCCACGGCGGAAGTCTGCGCATCGAGAGCGCGCCGGGAGAGGGCACGACGATCACGCTGGTCTTCCCCGCCGCCCAGGTGCGCCCGCCGAGCCTCGCCCGGGCTGCGTAAGGCAGGCGTCCTTCGACAAGCTCAGGACGAGGAAGAAAGAAGCGTCCTCATCCTGAGCTTGTCGAAGGATGGGCTTGTCGAAGGATGGGCTTGCCGGAGGACGAGTGCTCACCCGCCGAGCCGCGCCCCGTCCTCGATCACCAGCTGCACCCGCTCTTGCCCGTTCCATACGTCCAGCTTGACGCTGCCGACCAGGTGCAGCGGCGGCCCGTTCGGCTCCAGCAGCGCCCGGCCGAGCGCGGTGCCGGCGGCGCGGAAGGCGATGGCGTCGAGGCGGCCGCCGCCGCTGCCGGCGAGCGCGCAGCGCACGTGGCCCGCGCCGCCGTTGCCGTTGCCGCCGACCACCTTGCTCCACGTGACGCGCAGGTCGGGCAGCGCGAAGACCGGGCGCGGGTTGCCGGCGCCGTAGGGCTCGAGGCGGGAAAGCGCCTGCGCCAGCGCGGGCGTGGCGCCGAGTGGCTGCAGGGCCGCGTCGATCTCGGTCAACGCCACGGGCGGGCCGCCGTCGCGGCCGCCGAGGCGCTCGGCGACGAAGGCGGCGAATTCGGGCACGCGGTCGCGCGCGACCGTCCAGCCAGCCGCCATCGCGTGGCCGCCGCCGTTGATCAGGAGCCCGGCCTGGCGCGCCGCGATCACGGCCGTGCCCATGTCGACGCCGCCGACCGAGCGGCCCGAGCCCTTGCCGATGCCGTCGGCGCCGATCGCCGTCACCAGGGCCGGGCGGCCGTAGCGCTCCTTGAGGCGGCTGGCGACGATGCCGATCACGCCGGGATGCCAGCCCTCGCCGGCCGCATGCGCCACCGCGCCCGGTCCGCCGGCGGCATCGATCGTGCCGATCGCGTCCTCCAGCACCTGGCGCTCGATCGCCTGGCGCTCGCGGTTGAGCTGGTCGAGATGGCGCGCGATCGAAGCGGCCTCGCCGGGATCGTCGGTGCCGAGCAGGCGCGCGCCGAGCTCGGCCTCGCCGACCCGCCCGCCGGCGTTGACGCGCGGCCCCAGCACGAAGCCCAGGTGATAGGACTCCGGCGCCTGCTTCAGCCCCGCCACGTCGGCGAGCGCGGCAAGCCCCGTGTTGCCGCGCCGCGCCATGACGGCGAGGCCCTGGCGCACCAGCGCGCGGTTGACGCCGGTGAGCGGCACCACGTCGGCGACCGTGCCGAGCGCCACGAGGTCGAGCCACTGCATCAGGTCCGGCTCGGGCCGCGCCCGGGAATACCAGGCGGCGCGGCGCAGCGCGCGGTTGAGGCCGACGATCAAGAGGAAGGCGACGCCGACGGCGGCGAGCTGGCGGTGCGGCGAGGCCTCGTCGAGCCGGTTCGGGTCGACCACGGCGACCGCCGGCGGCAGGGCCGGCTCGCCGACATGGTGGTCGATCACCACCACGTCGAGCCCGCAAGCGCGCGCCTGGGCGAGCGGCTCGTGCGCCGTGATGCCGCAATCGACCGTGACGACGACGGCGATGCCCTGCTCCTTCAGCCGCTTCAGCGCCGGCGCGTTGGGCCCGTAGCCTTCCTTCAGCCGGTCGGGGATGTAGACGACGAGACGCGCGCCGATCGCGGCGAAGAAGCGCCGGATGAGCGCCGACGAGGTGGCGCCGTCGACGTCGTAGTCGCCGAACACCGCCACCGCCTCGTCCCCTTGGATCGCGCGCGCGAGGCGCTCGACCGCAGCGTCCATGTCCTTGAGATGCGACGGGTCCGGCAGCAGGCGGCGCAGGGTCGGATCGAGGAAGGCTTCCGCCTCGTCGAGCCCGACGCCGCGCCCTGCCAGCACGCGGCCGACGATCTCCGGCAGCGAAAAGCGCTCGGCCAGCGCCAGCGCGATGCGGTCGTCGCACGCGCGCGCCCGCCACGCGCGCCCGCACAGGGACTTCTCGACGCCGAGGAAGGCGCTCACTCCCGTCCCCCCTCCCCTTGTGGGAGGGGGTCAGGGGGAGGGGGCGCTACACAGAGGCGAGTTGCTACACGTGCCGGCCGAGCTCTGCGTGCGGCATACCCCGCCCCCTTTCCCCCTCCCGCCCCTTCGACAAGCTCAGGGGGAGGGGGGACCGGGAAAGGAATCTCCCGCATCAGGTCGTGGCCGCCCTACCCCAGCTTCTTCTTCGTGAAGTTGTGCCGGGTCTCGATCACGCGCACGGTGCCGGTCATCGAGCGCATGACCAGCGAGTGGGTCGAGGCCCCGCCGGCGAAGCGGCGCACGCCCTTGAGCATGGCGCCGTCGGTGACGCCGGTGCAGGCGAACATCACGTCGCCCGCGGCCATGTCCTGCATCGAGTACTTGCGCGCGAGGTCGTCGATGCCGAGCTTGCGCGCGCGGCCGCGCTCGTCGTCGTTGCGGAACAGGAGCCGGCCCTGCATCTGCCCGCCGATGCAGCGCAGCGCCGCGGCGGCCAGCACGCCCTCGGGCGCGCCGCCGCTGCCCATGTAGATGTCGACGCCGCTTTCCGGCGTCGAGGTGGCGATGGCGCCGGCGACGTCGCCGTCGGAGATCAGGCGGATGCGCGCGCCGGCCTCGCGCACCTTGGCGAT
>CAZLBB010000024.1:0-54925 GCA_964557415.1 uncultured Rhodospirillaceae bacterium | reverse complement strand
GCACGCCGAACTATGCGGCGCCGGCGGGCTGTTCGTTCGGCGTCATGCGTCGCGGTTATAGCGGCGGCGCCCCCCGCCCGCCAGCGCCCCCCGGAATACCACGACTTCACAAAGCCGATGCGCCGTAGATACTGACGCGATGGTCGCCGTCTCCGTGTTCCTGCGCCGCGTGCTGCCGATCGCCGCCGCAATCCTCATGGCTGCGCCGTCGGGCGCCGGCCCGCTGGAGGACGGCGTGGCGGCGGCGCAGCGCGGCGACATGGCGACGGCCAAGGCGAAGCTCGAGCCGTTGGCGCAATCCGGCGACGCGATCGCGCAGTACGTGCTCGGCGACATCATCGTCCGCTTCGCCAACGTCCTCTATAAGAACGAAGGCGTCATCTGGCTGCAGGAGGCGGCGAAGGCCGGCGTGCCCAACGCCATGAACGACCTCGCGGTCATCTATGCCGAAGGCAGGCTGGTCACCGCAGACCAGAAGCGCGCCGACGAATTGCTGCGCCAGGCCGCGTCGCTCGGCTTCGCGCCGGCCTACTACAACCTCGGTACCCGCGCGGCGCGCGGCATCGGCCGGCCGCCCGACCTGTTCGACGCGATGGAATGGTTCCGGCTCGCCGCAGACCAGGGCCACGCCGAGTCGCAGTACAACCTCGGCGTCATGCTGGCGCAGAGCAACGAAGTGCGCATCAACGCGAAGAAGGCCGCCGAGGCCTATATGTGGCTGACGCTGTCGGCGAGCCAGGGCCACGCCGAGGCCAAGACCGCGCGCGCGCAGTTCATGGCCGGCATGAAGCCGGCCGAGATCGCCGAGGGCGACCGCATGGTGGCGGCCTGGAAGCCGGTCGACCCGAAGAAGAAATCCTGACCCTCAGGCCTCGCGCAGCCCTTCGACCGGGTCGAGCCGGGCGGCGCGCCAGGCAGGATAGATCGTCGCCAGGAACGACAGGCCGAAGGCCATGACGACGATCAGCACGACCTCCTTCGCATCGACGATCGCCGGCAGCTTGCTGAGGAAATAAAGCTCGGCCGCGAACAGGTTGCGGCCGGTCAGGCCCTGCAGGAACTGTCGGATCGCCTCGATGTTGGCGCAGAACACCAGCCCCAGTGCCACGCCGGCGGCGGTGCCGACGACGCCCACCGCCGTGCCGCACAGCAGGAACACGCGCAGGATCATCGCCCGCGTCGCGCCCATCGTGCGCAGGATGGCGATGTCGCGGCCCTTGTCCTTCACCAGCATGATCAGGCTCGAGACGATGTTGAAGGCGGCCACCAGGATGATCAGCGTCAGGATCAGGAACATGACGTTGCGCTCGACCTGGATGGCGTTGAAGTAGCTGGCATTGGCGCGCTGCCAGTCGCTGACGCGGTAGCGTCCGGCGAGCGCGGTATTGACGTCGATCCGCGCCTCGGCGACGCGGTCGGGATCGTCGATCAGGATGTCCACGCCCGAGGCGGCGCCGCGCATCTGGTACAGCACCTGCGCCAGCTCGAACGGCAGGTAGACGAAGTTGTTGTCGTACTCGTACATGCCGATCTCGTAGACCGCGACGACCTCGACGTCCTTGCTGCGCGGGATCACGCCGATCGCGGTCTCGTTGAACACCGGCACCATCAGCGTGAGCGTGTCGCCGACCCTGAGTCCATAGCGGTCGGCCATGCGCTTGCCGATCATCGCGGCGCCGGTCCCCTCGAAGTCGTCGAGGCTGCCCGACCTGATGTTGTCCGCGAGGATGGCGCGCTTGCGCACGTCGTCCTGCCTCAAGCCCCGCACGAGCACGCCCGAGGCGAGCCCGTTGGCGGTCATCAGCCCCTGCCCTTCGATCATCGGCGCCGCGCCGACCACGCCGGGCAGCGCCGCCACGCGCCTGGCGATCGCGTCGTAGTCGCTGAGCGCGCCGCCCACCAGCGCGTAGACGCCGACATGCCCGTTGAGGCCGAGGATGCGCGACAGCAGCTCCTGGCGGAACCCGTTCATGACGGACATGACGATGATCAGCGTCGCCACGCCCAGCGCGATGCCGAGCAGCGAGAACCAGGCGATGACCGAGATGAAGCCTTCCTGCCGACGCGAGCGCAGATAGCGCATCGCCACCATGCGCTCGAACGGAGAGAACATCAGTCAGATGACAGAGGACAGGGACCGGGGATCAGAAGCAAGATGCTCCTGCTTTCGTCTGATCCCCGATCCCTGATCCCTGTCCTCTGCATCAAGCGACCGCGTTGAGCGCGTGCTCGGCCGGCATCTCGCTGCGCTCGCCCGTCGCGCGGCGCTTGAGCTCGACCTTCCCGGCGGCGGCGCCGCGGGGCCCCACGATCATCTGCCAGGGCAGGCCGATCAGGTCCATGTCGGCGAACTTGGCGCCGGCGCGCTCGTCGCGGTCGTCGTACAGGACCTCGATCCTGGACTGGCGCAGCTTGGCGTAGAGCGCGTTGCAGACCGCGTCGGTCTTGGCGTCGCCGGCCTTCAGGTTGACCAGGCCGACGCGGAACGGCGCCACCGACTCCGGCCAGATGATGCCGTTGTCGTCGTGGCTCGCCTCGATGATCGCGCCGGCCAGGCGCGACACGCCGATGCCGTAGGAGCCCATGTGCACGGTCGCAGGCTTGCCGTCGGGGCCGTCGACCACCGCGCCCATCGGCTCCGAGTACTTGGTGCCGAAGTAGAAGATGTGCCCGACCTCGATGCCGCGCGCCTCGAGCAGGTCGCCCGCGGCGACGGGGCACTTGGCCGGGTCGTGCTTGTCGTCGGCCGCGGCATAGAGACTGGTCCAGCGATCGACCAACGGCTTCAGGTCGCCGTCGTAGTCGACCGCGCCCTGCAACGGGTCGAACTTCAGGAAGTCCTTGTGGCAGTAGACCTTGCTCTCGCCAGTCTCGGCCAGGATCTGGAACTCGTGGCTCATGTCGCCGCCGATCGGCCCGCTCTCGGCCTGCATCGGGATGGCCTTCAGCCCCATGCGCGCGAAGGTGCGCAGATAAGCCACGAAGAACTTGCGATAGGCGCGCTCGGCGCCGGCATAGTCGAGGTCGAAGGAATACGCGTCCTTCATCAGGAACTCGCGCCCGCGCATCACGCCGAAGCGCGGCCTGACCTCGTCGCGGAACTTCCACTGGATGTGATAGAGCAGCTTCGGCAGCTGCTTGTAGGAGCGGTTGTAGGCCTTGAAGATCTCGGTGATCTGCTCCTCGTTGGTAGGCCCGTACAGCATGTCGCGATCGTGCCGGTCCTTGATGCGCAGCATCTCGGCGCCGTAGTCGTCGTAGCGCCCGCTCTGACGCCACAGCTCGGCCGGCTGGATGGTCGGCATCAGGACTTCCTGGCAGCCCGCCGCGTCCTGCTCCTCGCGCACGATGCGTTCGATGTTCTTGAGCACGCGGAACCCGAGCGGCAGCCAGGAATAGATGCCGGCGGAGGATTGCCGGATCATGCCCGCGCGCAGCATGAGCCGGTGCGAGATGATCTGCGCCTCGGCGGGGGTTTCCTTGAGCGTCGGCAGAAAATATTGGGACAGGCGCATGGGCGAAAGGCTTTCCAGGGCGTACCGGGTCCGTTGGCGGGCGCACTCTAGGGAAGGCATCGCGGACTGTCCACGCAGCACATGCCCGCCGCGCGACCAGGCGGCCGTTGATCATCCCGAGCTTGGCGAAGGGCGCCGAGTCTAATGTTCGGCGCGCGGATCAACACGCGCCGCCGCCGGGGCCACCGGCGCGCGTCTCGGTTTTGCCTTAATGTCCGGCTAGTCAGCCGGTCCGGGTGTCCCGCACCGGGGGGACCGTTCCAACAGCCGCATCGTCGGGCCGCCGCTCCATGAAATTCGCCACCTACGTCCTGTGGGCCCTGGGCCTGTTCTTCGTCCTGGGCCTGATCGGATCGGAAGGCTTCGACAAGATCGGCAGTGCGCTCGGCGCCGTCGGCTGGGGCATGTTGTGGGTCAGCCTCTACCGCTTCGTACCGATGCTGCTCGACGCGCTGGCCTGGCGCCAGCTCTTCCCCGCCGGGCGCCGGCCGCCGCCGCTGGACATGCTGGCGGAACGCTGGGTCGGCGAGTCGGTCAATTCGCTGCTGCCGGTGGCGCAGGTCGGCGGCGACGTGGTGCGGGCGCGCCTGGCGGCCAAGCGCCACGGCTTGCCGCGCTCGACCGCCGGGGCGGCAACGGTGGTGGATTTCACCCTGGCGCTGCTGGCGCACGCCGTCTTCTCCTTCGCCGGCCTCGGCCTGCTGCTGGCGCAGACCGGCTTCTCCGAGCCGGTCGCGGCGTTCACCGTCGCGCTCCTGGTCGGCGCCCTGCTGGTCTCGGTGCTGCACATGCTGCCGCGCCTCGGCCTGTTCGGCCTGCTCGCCCGGCTGGTCGGGCGCATCGCGCGCCAGGACGAGAAGCTGCGCACGCTCGCCGGCGGCGTGCACGCCCTCGACCAGCAGATCGTCGAGCTGCACCGGCGCGGCCTCGACGTCTTCGTCGCCTTCTGCCTCAAGCTCGCCGGCTGGGCGCTGCGCGTGTTCGAAACCTGGCTGATCATGCGCCTGATGGGCTATCCGATCGGCTGGGACGTGGCCTACATCATCGAGAGCCTGACCGCTGCCGTGCGCAGTGCGTCGTTCTTCATGCCCGGCGGCCTCGGCCTGCAGGAAGGCGGGATCATGCTGCTCGGCCATGTGCTCGGCATCCCGCCGAACACCTCCCTCGGCCTCGCCGTCGTCAAGCGCGTGCGCGAAGTGATGACCGGTCTGCCGGGACTGGTCGCCTGGTCGTATCTCGAGCACCGCAGGTTCCGCCAGCTCTTGAATCCGAGCGAGAACGACAACAACGACAATCCCGCCGGCGGTGACCCGCGCAGCGACGAGCCGGGTTGAGACCCGCGCCTCAAGGATTCCTGGGCACGCCGAAGGCCGGCGCGGAAGCGGGGTCGAGCGCGCGCGTGACGTAGTCGTCCATTTGCGGCTTGTAGACGTTCCATACCTGGGCCAGACGGCTGACCGGCGCGTCCTCCCAGTCGCAGCGCAGGTCGACCAGCGGCCATGGCTGGCGGTCGACCACGAGCAGGCCGGCCGAGCGGACCGGACCGGCCTCGCCGCCGCCGACCAGGCCCGCCTCGAGCGACAGCAGCAGCCGCTCGGCCAGATGGAGGCCCGGCTCGGCCACGAAGGTGGCGACCATGGCCTGCGGCACGCCCGGATTGGCCAGCAGATTGCCCGCCGCCGCGCAGCCGGTGCCGCGCGCCGAGGCGTAGGTTCCCAGCGCACGCACGCCGCTGTGCACGGCCGAATCGCCGCTCGCGTCGACCAGCACCAGCTGGCGGAACGCCGCCACCGGCCCGATCTCCGCGAGCACGCGCCGCAGCGCCTCGGACGCCGTCAGGCGCGATTGCATCAAGTCCAAGGCCCGCGGCCCAAGGCGCGGATCGGTGATGTTCTGGCTCAGCGCCGCCCCAACGCCCGCGCGGGCAAAGACGCAGCGGGCCGCGATGCAGGGGCTCGACGACGCGATCGCCACGCCCAGCATGCCGGTGCGCTCGCATCGACCGGCGATCGACAGTGTCATATTGTTTCGCCCCCGGATGGCCCTCAAAACCATTCGTGCCAGAGTTGCATGGCGAACGCTACCGCCCTGATCCCGATCACGAATGGGGCAACCGCGACCGGCGTGCGGCGTTCCGGTTGCAGCGCGCGGACCTCCGGTGTAAATAGCCGTAAATCCGTTGCGCCAAAGGGTGTCATTCCCTCGGCCGGCGTCAGGGGGACGATGTTGAGCCTGCTCGTGGGCCGGCGCCGATTGGGCGCCCGCCGCGGCGGGATGAGCGTCCGGCAAGCACGAGTTTGTTCCGCCGAGCGCGGGCGCTGCCGTGACGGCCGTTTGATCTGGGAGTCAGCCTTGAAAATGACGTTCCGCCTGGTCCCAAGCCTCCTGGCCGGGTTCCTTGTCTGTTGCATAGCCGGCACCGCGAGCCTTGCGCAGCAGCCCGCGCCTCAGACGGCGCAAGGCGCGCCGGCTGTCGCCGTCATCGAGAAGCTCGGCAGCGCCATGCTCGACACGATGAAGAACGCGAAGCAGCTCGGCTTCCAAGGTCGATTTCAGAAGCTGGCGCCGGCCATTATCGAGGCATTCGACCTTTCTTACATGGTATCGGTCGCCGTCGGCGGGGCGTGGCGGCAGACTACGCCCGACCAGCAGCAGCGGCTGGTCGACGCCTTCGCGCGCTACACCGTCGCCGTGCACGCCTCGCGCCTGGACGGGTATTCGGGCGAGTCCTTCAGGGTTGTCGGCTCCAACCCGCTTGCGAACGGCCGGGTGAACGTAAAGGCGCAGTTCGTTCGGTCGAGCGGTTCGACTGAGGATATCGATTACGTCATGCAGCAGGACCACGCCCGCTGGCGCGTGGTCGATGTGTATTACAAGAGCAGCATAAGCGAGATAGCAACGCGCCGCTCCGAATATACCACGGTCATCAAGAACTCCAGCGTCGAGCAGTTGATCGCCAAGATAGATGAGAGAACGGCCACGCTCGGCCACAACTAGAGCACCCTGAACCAAGAGTTCCGACATGAAGATCTCGCTGCGCGACAGGCCGCGCCTGGACGCCGGCCAGGGGACGGGGAGCAAGGCGGCGGCGCTCAAGAGCGCGCTGCTGTCGCCGGAGCTCAGCTTCCTCATGGAGGCCCATAACGGGCTGTCCGCGCGCATCGTCGAGGAGTCCGGCTTCAAGGGCATCTGGGCCTCGGGCCTGTCGATGTCGGCCGCGCTGGGCGTGCGCGACAACAACGAGGCGTCATGGACCCAGGTGCTCGAGGTGCTCGAGTTCATGGCCGACGCCACGACGATCCCGATCCTGGTCGACGGCGACACCGGCTACGGCAACTTCAACAACGTCCGCCGCCTGGTGAAGAAGCTGTGCCAGCGCGGCATCGCCGGCGTGTGCATCGAGGACAAGCTGTTCCCCAAGACCAACTCGTTCATCGGCGACGGCCAGCCGCTCGCCGACATCGACGAGTTCTGCGGCAAGATCAAGGCCGGCAAGGACAGCCAGACCGATCCCGACTTCTGCCTGGTGGCGCGGGTCGAGGCCCTGATCTCGGGCTGGGGCCTGGACGAGGCCTTGCGCCGGGCCGACGCCTATCACCGCGCCGGCGCGGACGGCATCCTGATCCACTCCAAGCGCTCGACCGCCGACGAGATCTTCGCCTTCTGCAAGGAGTGGGCAAATCGCTGCCCGGTGGTGATCGTGCCCACGATGTACTACGCGACGCCGACCGAGCGCTACCGCGCCGCCGGCATCTCCTGCGTGATCTGGGCCAATCACAACGTGCGCGCGGCCATCACGGCGATGCGCGAAGTCAGCCGCAAGATCGCGGCGACGGAAACGCTGGTCGGGGTCGAAGGCGGCATCGCCTCGGTCAAGGACGTGTTCGAGCTTTCCGGCAATTCGGAGCTGGCCGAGGCCGAGCGGCGCTATCTGCCGCAGCCGGGCAGCGATACGGCGGCCATCGTGCTGGCCGCGTCGCGCGGCGCGGCCCTGGGCGAACTGACGGCGGACCGGCCGAAATGCATGATCGACGTGCGCGGCCAGCCGCTGCTGCGCCGGCAGATCTCGACGCTGAAGGACAGCGGCATCCGGCAGGTCAGCGTCGTCGTCGGCTACCGCAAGGAGGCGGTCGACCTGCCCTCGATCGAACTCGTCGCCAACGACGCCTACGCTTTGACCGGGGAATGCGCGTCGCTGGCGCTGGCCGAGAAGCGGCTGGTCGGGCCCTGCCTGATCACCTATGGCGACATCCTGTTCCGCCGCTACATCCTGGACCGGCTGCTCGAGGCCGAGGGCGATATCGTGGTCGTCGCCGACGCGCTGTGGCGCGAGCGCCGACGCACCGGGCCCGGCATGGTGCACGACCACATCACCTGCAGCCGACCCTTCTCCCCCGGCTATCTCGACGAAGACACGGTCGACCTCGTCCGCGCCGCCAGCGACCTGCCCGATCCCGCGATCCACGGCGAGTGGGTCGGATTGGCCAGGCTGAGCGCCGAGGGGGCGGCCCTGGTGCGGCGCGAACTTGCCGCCATGCGCACCGAAGGCACCCTCGACAAGGCGAACATGCCCAATCTCTTCAATCGGCTCGTGGGCGGAGGCACCCGTGTCCGCGTGCAATACATCACCGGGCACTGGCTCGACGTGGACGATGCCTTCGACCTCGCCAAAGCCCGCAACTTCCTCTGAGGCCCGGCCGCCCATCCCGATGATCGCCGCCGACGACTTCATCGAGCCCGCGCTGAAGCGCGGTTTCGGTTTCTATACAGGGGTTCCCTGCTCGTTCTTGACCCCTTTTATCAACCGGGCAATCGGGCACCCCAAGCTGGACTATGTCGCGGCCGCCTCGGAAGGCGAGGCCGTGGCGATCGCCGCCGGCGCGTGGCTCGCCGGCCGGCAGACCGTGGTCATGTGCCAGAATTCCGGTTTAGGGAATACGGTCAACCCGCTGACTTCGCTTAATTTTCCGTTTCGGATACCGACGCTTCTGATCGTCACGTGGCGCGGCCAGCCGGGCATCAAGGACGAGCCGCAGCATGAGCTGATGGGCCAGATCACGGCCGCCCTGCTCGACACCATCCGGGTCGAGCATCGCCCGTTCCCGACGGAAGCGAATGACGTCGAAGAGGCGCTTGAATTTTCGACGGAAAGCATGGGACGGCGCCATCTACCCGCGGCGCTCATCATGGCCAAGGACAGCGTGCGCGACGATGGGCTGGACGCGGCGCCGCCCACCGCGCGCGCGGGCGGTGTCCACCGCGACCGACGCCAGCATGGACCGCTGCCGAGCCGGTTCGAGATCCTGGAGGCGCTCTTGGGGGAGCTGCCCGAGGCGGCGGCCGTGATCGCGACCACCGGCAAGTGCGGCCGCGAGCTGTTCACCCTGGCCGACCGCCCGCAGCATCTCTACCAGGTCGGCTCGATGGGCTGCGCCAGCGGCATGGGATTGGGCGTGGCGCTGAACGCGACGCGGCCTGTGATCGTGCTGGACGGCGACGGCGCCGCCTTGATGAAGCTGGGTTCGCTGGCGACGATCGGCGCTTATGCGCCGCGCAACCTGATCCATGTCGTCCTGGACAACGGAGTGCATGATTCGACCGGCGGGCAGGCGACGGTCTCCAGCAGCGTCGACTTCGCCCGCATCGCGCTGGCGTGCGGCTATGCCGCCGCCGCGTCGGTCGACAGCGTGGCGGGGTTTCACGAAGCGCTGGTCGAGACCCTGCGAGGCGACGGCCCGCGCCTGGTGCATGCGCGCATCGCCCCCGGGTCGATCGCGAATCTCGGCCGCCCGACCATCGCGCCGCCCGAGGTCGCCCGGCGCTTCAAGGACTTCCTTGCATCCCGCCCGCCGGTCGCGTCGAATCGGCTTGCGTGATCCGCGGCACGCCGCCGCCGGTCCCATCTTTCCGAGTCAAGCAACAGCCAAGAGGAGGAGCAGACATGACCGTCCAACGTATCGATCCCGGCCCCCGCATGAGCCAGGCCGTGGTGAACGGAAACACCGTATACCTCGCGGGCCTCGTCGCCGACGATACGTCGCAGGACGTGAAGGGGCAGACGAAGCAGATCCTGGCCAAGATCGACAAGCTGCTGGCCAAGGCGGGCACCGACAAGTCCAAGCTGCTGTCGGCGAACATCTGGCTGACGGACATCTCGACCTGGTCGCAGATGAACGAGGTGTGGGACGGCTGGGTATCGCCCGGCAACACGCCCGCCCGCGCGACGGTCGAGGCCAAGCTCGCGGGCCCGGCCTACAAGGTCGAAATCATGGTGCAGGCGGCCAAATGATCCCTGCCGCGCTGGCGAAATACGCCACTGCGAAGAACTACGGATTAAGGTTGCGAGACAGAACGAAAACATCTTAATGTAACTTACCTAACAAGGTGACCGGCCCCTCCGTGGAACGGCGGGGCCGGTTCGCATCTAGACGACGCCGCGCTGGGGGACATGAGTCACAACACCTGGATCCATCGTATCGTGCGCGTGGGCGTGCGTCCGTTGGCGCGAACCCAGGTATCGCCGAACCACATCACCACGATGCGCCTGTTCACGGGGATCGCCGCCGCAGGGCTGATCGCCATGGGGGAATGGCCCTGGGCGCAGCTGGGTGCTGCCGTATTCGTGTTCTCGATGTTCCTCGACCGTGCCGACGGCGAATTGGCACGCATGACCGGCAAGATGACGCCGGGCGGGCACCGGTACGACCTCTTCAGCGACGCCTTCTGCAACTCGCTCGCCTTCGTTGCGATCGGCATCGGCCTGCGTGACGGCCACAGCCTCGGCTACTGGGCCATCCCCATGGGCGCGGTGGCCGGCATCGCCATCGCGCTCAACCTCTGGCTCGTGATGGCAATCGAGGAGATCAAGGGCGCGCGCGCGGCGGAGCTGGGGAGCTTCATGGGCTTCGACGCCGACGACGCGACGCTGATACTGCCCATCACGATCTGGTTGGGCTGGGAAGTGCCGATGGTGGTGATGGCGTTCATCTTCGCGCCCCTGTTCACGATCTGGGCGTCCTGGCATTTCACCCGGCTGCACCGCCTCGCGCAGTCGCCCTTCGCCGAGCTGTACCAGGCGCGGGCGGCCGGCGTGGCGCCGGTCCTGCAGCGGGTCGAGCAGACGCGCTCGCAATCCCACTAGCGCGCCGGCCGAGCCCCTCCGCCGCGCACGCGAACGAACTGCGCGATCGTCCACAGCGCATAGACCCCCGCGCCGACCCCGGCACCGATGAAAAAGGGCTGCGCCCACCCCAGCCAGACGATGGGCGCGATCAGGTAGATTCCGTCTTCCAGCTCGAAACCGGCGAGGCCCGGGTAATTCGCCGTCCCCTGGCCTTCGTGACGGTCGATATCCAGGCTCAAGACCATGGACAGGAAGGCGCTGACGGCTCCGACCACGCCGAGGACCATCGACCAGCCGCCCAGCCAGCCGTCGTGAAAGGCGAATCCCAGTCCGATGAACAGCGCCGCGTAGGAGCTGGCTCCGGCCACATAGTCGTAGAAATAGCCGAAGCGCGACGTCCGGCCGGTCTGGCGCGCCAGCTCGCCGTCGAAATGATCGAGAAACCGAGCCAGCGCGAAGAGCCCCGCGCCCCAATGGATCGCGGGTGCCGTTCCCATGCCGATCAGCGCCGAGGCCAGCACCGCCAGAACCACCGTGATCGTCGTCATCTGGTTCGGAGTCAGGCCGGTGCGCGCCAGCGGACGGACCAGCACGCGTGCCAGCCTCTGGTCGTAGGGAGGCTTCTGCATGAAAGGGGGTCGCCTTTGTGGCCCTATGGTGCCGAGGCGCACCATAGAGCACCGGGCGCACGCTGCGAAGGGAGCGCGCGTCGCAGCCCCGAAAGCGAGAAAGCGGAGCACCGTCCTGGCGCTCCGCCTCTCTCGGTGCGCCGACGCGTCGAAACACGCCGGCGCCGCCCGCGGTCGTCTCGGCGTTGAGCCGGCCCGCTGCCTCGGGCCAGCCGCTACCTGCGCACGCCTGGCCGACTACTGTCGGCTCTGGGCGACCAGCCTTACCGTAGAGGAGAAGGTGTTAAGATGTCGTAAATGGCACAGTATTCTTACAGTTAAAATGAATAAAGGATACAAAAGAGAAAGTGAAATAAGTTAATTCCAGAATTGACCCGAATTTCCACCATGATTGACTAAAATACGATCCTTCCGCCGCCGGCCACATTGCGCCAGCGGCGGTCCCGTCTATCATGGGACGATCATGGCTTCCTGGATCGACGTCGGCGCGCTGGCGGCGCGCATCCCCGATGGCGCCCGCGTCGCCGTGCCGGCCGACTATGGCGGCGTGGCGATGGCGGCGACGCGCGCCCTCATCGCCCGCGGCGCGCGCGGCCTGCGGCTGGTCACGGTGCCGACGAGCGGCATGCAGGCGGACCTCCTGATCGGCACCGGGGCCGTGGCCGAGATCGAGACCGCCGGCGTCACCCTGGGCGAGCATGGCCTCGCCCCCCGCTTCAGCGCCGCCGCCAGGGCGGGCCGCGTCGACATACGCGACGCGACCTGCCCGGTGATCCACGCCGGCCTGCAGGCCGCCGAGAAGGGCGTTCCCTTCATGCCGCTGCGCGGGCTGATCGGATCCGACCTGCTGGCGATCCGGCCGGATTGGCGCATCATCGACAATCCCTTCGCCAGCAGCTTGCGCGAGGCCGGCGACGATCCGATCGTGCTGCTGCCGGCGATCCGGCCGGACGTGGCGCTGTTCCACGCGCGCTGGGCCGACCGCACCGGCAATGTCTGGATCGGGCGCCGCCGCGAGCTGGCGACCATGGCGCATGCAGCCGCGACCGCCCTCGTGACCGTGGAGGCGCGCTACGACGGCGACCTGCTCGCGGATGAGACGATGGCCGCCGGCACCCTGCCCGCGCTCTATGTCGGCGCCGTCGCCGTGGCCGAGCGCGGCGCCTGGCCCCTCGCCCTGCCCGGCGCCTACGCGGCGGACGACGGCGAGATCGCGCGCTACGCGGCAGCCGCCAAGACGGAGGCCGGATTCGCCGACTATCTCGCCGGCACGCCGCGGCGCGCGGCATGAGCCGCTACAGCCCGACGGAGCTGCTGATCGCCGCCCTGGCGCGCCAGGTCCGCGGGCTCGCGCACGTCGCGGTCGGCAACGCATCGCCCATCCCCGCCGCCGCCGCGCTGCTCGCCCGCGCCCTCTCCGGCGACGCCATGGTCGTTTCGATCCTCGGCAGCCAGCGCCACAACCCCTACACGGATGGCGGGCGCGAGCTTTTCGATTGCGCCGGGCAGGGTCGGCTCGACGCCTTCTTCCTCGGCGGCGGCGAGATCGACGGGCAGGCCAATGTCAATCTCGTCGCGGTCGGTGAGCGCCGGACGCCGCAGGTGCGCTTCCCCGGCTCGTTCGGCTCGGCCTATCTCTATTTCGTCGTTCCCAAGGTGATCCTGTTCCGCGAGGAGCATTCGCGCCGCGTGCTGGTCCCGCGCGTCGCGTTCGTCAGCGCACCGGGCTTGAGCGCCGCGGGCGTCCATCGCACCGGCGGCCCGGCCGCGCTGGTCACGGGACGTTGCGTATTCGCCTTCGACCGGACGCGCCGCCGTTTCCGCCTGGACAGCATCCACCCGGGACGCGACCGCGGCGAGATCGAGGCCGAAACCGGATTCGAGTTCGACTGCCCGTCGCAGGTGGCGACGACCGAAGCGCCGACGGACGCCGAACTGGCCCTGCTACACGAGCGCGTCGCCGGCGAGATCGCCGAGACCTACCCGCGCTTCGCCGCCCGCACCTGGGACCGCGCGGCATGACGGCGCCCGAGGATCAGCCTGGGACACCCGAGGCAGCGCGCGCGCAGGACGTATTCCCGGCCGGATCGAACGGCGAGTTCAACATCCCGCCCGAGCTCAGCATCGTCGTCGAGCGCGGCGTCGGCTGCCGGCTCTGGGACACGGCCGGCCGCGAGTTCCTCGACTTCTCGATGGGCTGGGGATCGGTCCTGCCGGGACACGCACAGCCGGACGTCGTCGCGGCGGCGACGCGCCAGGCCG
The DNA here is from genome assembly GCA_964557415.1 of uncultured Rhodospirillaceae bacterium. Lineage (GTDB taxonomy): Bacteria > Pseudomonadota > Alphaproteobacteria > JAEULC01 > JAEULC01 > JAEULC01. Next base: position 41,396 of record CAZLBB010000024.1, on the reverse strand, counting down.
CCCTGGGCACGAATTTCGCGCACGTGAATAAGCCGGCCCTCGAGCTCGCCGAGGAGATTCGCCGCTTGAGCCCGGCGGCGCGGCGCATCCGCTTCTGCGCCTCGGGCACCGAGGCGACGATGTACTGCCAGCGCCTCGCGCGCGCCTTCACCGGACGTCCCCTGATCCTCAAGTTCGAAGGCGCCTACCATGGTGCCAACGAGATCGGCGTCACCAGCCTGTTCCCGCAGCGAACGCTCGATTTCCCCACGCCCGATCCCTCGAGCGCCGGCATCGCGCCGGTCGTCCGGGATCAGGTCATCGTCGCGCCGTACAACGACCTGGCCACGACCGAGCGCATCGTCGCCGACCATGCCGGTCGCCTGGCCGCCGTCATGGTGGAGCCGCTGCAGCGCTGCACGCCGCCGCGCCCCGGCTTCCTCGCGGGGTTGCGCGCGGCGTGCGACCGTCACGGCGTGCTCTTGGCGTACGACGAGGTCGTGACCGGCTTCCGCTTGGCCTATGGCGGCGCGCAGGAGTTCTACGGCGTGGTCCCGGATCTGGTCGCCTACGGCAAGGCAATGGGCGGCGGATTGCCGATCGGCGCCTTCGGCGGCAGGGCCGAGATCATGGACTGGGTGCGCGAGGATCGCCTCGGGCGGGACGACTACGTGTGGACGGCCTCCACGCTCGGCGGCAACCCCGTCAGCGCCGCGGCGGCGCTTGCCGCCCTCGCGCTCTATCGCCAGCCGGGCACCTACGGGCGGCTGCGCGAACTGGGCGAGTACCTGCGCCAGGGCATGCGGCGCGTTCTCGAGGAGCGCCAGCAGCGCGCGCAGGTCATCGGCGACGGTCCGCTGGCCCAGGTCGTTTTCTCGCCCGACCCGGTGTACGACTACCGCAGCACGCGCCGCGGCGACGGCGCCAAGGGACGCAGGCTGATGCTCGGGCTGTTCCGGCGCGGCGTATTCCTCAATCCCATGGGCACGAAGCTGTACCTGTCGCTGGCGCACGACGAGGCCGCGTGCGACCGTTTCCTCGACCGCATGGGCGACGCCCTCGGCGCGCTCTAAGCCAGGTTTTGCGCCGCCAAAACGAGAAAAATCTTCCCGTTGCTGCAAGCCGCGCTATGATGCCCGAAATGCCGCGCCGGGCGATTACGGCCGGCCGTAACCTCCTCGCCGGTTGCCCCTTGGGTCGCCATGTACGTTTACCTGCCGATCGCCGAAATCTCGGTGAACGTATTCCTGATCCTTGCCATGGGGACCGCGGTCGGCTTCCTTTCGGGTCTGTTCGGCGTAGGCGGCGGCTTTCTCATGACACCGCTGCTGATCTTCGTCGGGATCCCTCCCGCCGTCGCGGTCGGCACGGAAGCCAACAAGATCGTCGCCTCCTCGGTCTCGGGCGTCTTCGCCCATTGGCGCCGCGGCAATGTCGACGTGAAGATGGGGCTGGTCCTGCTCGTGGGCGGCTTCATCGGCTCCTCGCTCGGAGTCTGGCTGTTCGGGCTGCTGCGCGCGATCGGCCAGATCGACCTCGTGATCCGCATCGCCTACGTGATCTTTCTCGGCATCGTGGGCGGGCTCATGCTGCTCGAGACGGCGCGCACAGTCCTGCGCGCGCGGCGCAAGGTGCCGGCGCGCAAGCTGCACCAGCACACTTGGCTGCACGGATTGCCGTTCAAGATCCGCTTCCGCCGCTCGAAACTCTACATCAGCGCCTTGCTGCCGCTGTTCGTCGGGTTCGCCGTCGGCATTCTGGCCGCGATCATGGGCGTCGGCGGCGGGTTCATCATCGTGCCCGCGATGATCTATCTGCTGGGGATGCCGACCTCGATCGTGATCGGCACCTCGTTGTTCCAGATCCTGTTCGTCACGGCCAACGTGACGTTCCTGCAGGCGCTGCACAACCATACCGTCGACATCGTGCTCGGCCTCTTCCTGGTGCTCGGCGGCGTCGTGGGCGCGCAGCTCGGCGTGATGTACGGAAGCAAGCTCAGAGCCGACTGGATGCGCGCGCTGCTCGGCACACTGGTGGTCGCCGTCGGGGCGAAGCTGTTCTTCGACCTGGTGGCGACGCCGGACGACATGTTCACGCTCGGCGGCGGCGCGAGGCTGCACTGATGGCGCGCCTGGTGCTCCTGCTGTTCGCGTTGATGGCCGTTGGGCAAGTCGCGCCGCAGGGTCCGGCGCGCGCGGAGCCGCTGGTCGCCGACCTGTCGAGTCACCTCATCGCGATCACCACCGGCTTCACCGGCGCCGACGTGCTGGTGTTCGGCGCGACGGACGGCGAAGGCGACGTCGCGGTGATCGTGCGTGGGCCGGAGCGCGAGGAGATCGTGCGCCGCAAGGAACGCATGAGCGGCATCTGGATCCACGGGCAGTCGTTCCGGTTCCGTCGCGTCCCGGCTTTCTACGCCGTCGCCACCAGCAAGCCGCTGGATCTACTGGCCGCGCCGCCGGTGCTTCAGCGGCACCAGATCGGGCTCGAGAATCTGCGCCTGGACGCCGGCGGACGCGAAAGCGACCCCGACTACAAAGGATTCGCCGAGGCGCTGGTGCGCCTGAAGCAGGCCGAGCTGCTGTTCCCGCAGAGCACGGGAAAGGTGCAGTTCCTCGGCAACCAGCTGTTCCGCGTCTCGATCGGCTTTCCCGCCAACGTCCCGGTCGGCACGTATCTCGTCGAGGTCTTCCTGCTGCGCAACGGCGAGGTGGTCGGCGCGCAGAGCGCGCCGCTCGTGATCAGCAAGATCGGCCTGGGTGCCGACATTTTCCTCTTCGCGCACCGCGATGCGCCGATCTATGGTGCAATTGCGATCTTGATGGCATTGGTGGCAGGATCGTCCGCCGCCTATCTGTTCCGGAAGGTGTGAGCGGATGACCGACCGCCCGAAGCCGCCCGCCGGCCGCGTATTCCTGATCGCCGTGGACGCGACCGCGGAACTGCGGGCGGCGCTGCGCTTCGCCTGCAACCGGGCGAAGAAGACCAACGGACGCGTGGCGCTGCTCTACGTGCTCGAGCCGGCGGACTTCCAGCAATGGATGGCGGTGGAATCGCTGATCCAGGAAGAACGCCGCGAAGAGGCCGAGCGCCTGCTGCAGGACCTGTCGGCGCAGGTCAACGAGATCGCCGGCACCATGCCGATGGTCTATGTGCGCGAAGGCGATCGCGCCGAGCAGATCATGAAGCTGATCGACGAAGAACCGAGCATCTCGGTGCTCGTGCTCGGCGCCGGCACCGGCCCGGAGGGGCCCGGCCCGCTGGTGAGCTATCTGGTCGGCAAGATGTCGGGCAAGCTGCGCGTGCCGATCACCGTGGTGCCCGGCAAGCTGAACGATGAACAGATCGATGCGCTGACCTGACCGGCTGGAAAGAATGTTGACGCCAAATCCGCTGGCGACGGCCGTCGAATCGGTCGACACCTCGCCCAGGGTCGCCGACGAGGTCAAGTGCACGACCTGCTTCATGTGCGCATGCCGCTGCGGCATCAAGGTGCATCTCCGCGACGGGGCGATCCGCTACATCGAGGGCAACCGTGCGCATCCCGTGAACAAGGGCGTCCTGTGCGGCAAAGGCTCCGCCGGCATCATGACGCAATACTCGCCGTCGCGGCTGACCAGGCCGCTCTTGCGCACGGGCGAGCGTGGCAAGGGCGAGTTCAGGGAGATCGAATGGGAAGAGGCGCTGGCGGTCGCAACGCGCTGGCTGGCAGCGATCCGCGCCACCGACCCCAGGAAGCTCGCCTTCTTCACCGGTCGCGACCAGAGCCAAGCGCTGACCGGCTGGTGGGCCAGCCAGTTCGGCACGCCGAACTACGCCGCGCATGGTGGGTTCTGCTCGGTCAACATGGCGGCCGCGGGGCTCTATTCGATCGGCGGCTCGTTCTGGGAATTCGGCGATCCCGATTTCGAGCGCACCGAGTATTTCATGCTCTTCGGCGTGGCCGAGGACCATGCCTCGAACCCGCTCAAGATCGCGCTCGGAAGCTTGAAGAAGCGCGGCGTCAAGGTCGTCTCGATCAACCCCGTGCGCACCGGCTATTCGGCGATTGCCGACGAATGGATCGGCATCAGGCCGGGCACCGACGGCATGTTCGTCGCCGCGCTGATCCACGAGCTGCTGCGTGCGCAGCGCATCGATATCGAGTACCTGACCCGCTACAGCAACGCCGGCTGGCTGGTGGTCGATGCGCCGGGAACGGCGCGCGACGGGCTGATCGCGCGCGACGATGCCGGTCGCCCGCTGTGCTGGAACCTCGACGGCGCGACGCTCGCCAGCACCATGCTGCCGGATGCGCGGCCGGCGCTGGCCGGACGCTACACCCTGGCCGACGGCGCGACGGCGACGCCGGTGTTCGAGCTGATCGCCCGCCGCTTCCTCGACAAGCGCTATGCTCCGGCGGCGGCGGAGCAGGCGACGGGCGTTCCCGCCGCGACGATCCGGCGCATCGCCGCCGAACTGGCCCAGGCCGCCTTCGACCGCCAGATCGTGATCGACATTCCCTGGACCGATTGGGCCGGGCGGCGCCATGAGAAGACGATCGGTCGCCCGGTCAGCATGCACGCGATGCGCGGCATCTCGGCGCACGCCAATGGCTTCCATACCTGCCGCCTCATCCATCTGCTGCAGGTGCTGCTCGGTTCGATCGATTGCCCGGGCGGATTCCGCCACAAGCCGCCCTATCCGAAGCCGGTCCCGCCCGCCGTCCGGCCGCACGGCAAGGCGACGGAGGTGGCGCCGGGCCAGGCCCTCGGCGGGCCGCCGCTCGGTTTTCCCGCCGGACCGCAGGACCTGCTGCTGGATGCCGATGGCCGGCCGCTAAGGATCGACAAGGCCTATAGCTGGGAGGCGCCGCTCGCCGCACACGGGCTGATGCACATGGTCGTGCACAACGCGGCCAAGGGCGATCCCTACAAGATCGACACGCTGTTCATGTTCATGGCGAACATGAGCTGGAACTCGGCCATGAACACGGCCGGGACGATGGAGCACCTGACCGCGCGCGACCCGGATACCGGCGAATACGCCATTCCGCACATCATCTACGCCGATGCCTATTGCTCGGAGATGGTGGCCTTCGCCGATCTCGTGCTGCCCGATACGACCTATCTCGAGCGCCACGACTGCATCTCGCTGCTCGACCGGCCGATCTGCGACGCCGATGCGCCGGCCGACGCGATCCGCCAGCCGGTGGTGCCGCCCGAGCGCGACGTGCGGCCCTTCCAGGACGTGCTGCTCGATCTCGGCGCGCGGCTGAAGCTGCCGGGCATGACCAATCCGGACGGCACGCCGCGCTATCCCGGCGGCTTCGCGGACTACATGGTCAATCACGAACGCCTGCCGGGTATCGGCATGCTGGCGGGCTGGCGCGGGCCCGATGGCGACCGGCACGGCGTCGGCGCGCCCAACCCGAACCAGCTCGACGCCTACAAGGCGAACGGGTGCTTCTGGCGCCACGAGCTGAAGCCCTCGCAGCGCTTCTACAAGTTCGCCAACCGCGAGTACCTGGACTGGGCCGTCACTATGGGATTCCTCGGCCATGCCGATCCCATCGTCATGCAGCTCTACAGCGAGCCGATGCAGCGCTTCCGACTGGCGGCGCGCGGCCATGGCGCGATCCAGCCGCCCGAGCGCGAGCGTCCGCGCATCGAGGCCTATTTCGACCCGCTGCCCTTCTGGTATCCGCCCTTCGAACAAGCGATGGTGCCGGCGGACCAGTACCCGTTGCACGCGGTCACGCAGCGGCCGATGGCGATGTATCACAGCTGGGGCTCGCACAACGCCTGGCTGCGCCAGATCCACGGGGCCAACCGCCTGTTCATCAACCGCGCCACGGCCACGCGGCTGGGCCTGGTCGACGACGACTGGGTCTGGATCGTCAGCCATCACGCCCGGGTCAGGAGCCAGGTGAAGCTGATCGAGGGCGTCAACCCGGACACGGTCTGGACCTGGAACGCGATCGGCAAGCAGACCGGCGCCTGGTCGCTAACGCCGGACGCACCGGAATCGACGCGCGGCTTCCTGCTCAATCACGTGATCTCGGAGCTGCTGCCGCCGCAGCCCGACGGCTACCGCTACTCCAATTCGGACCCGGTGACCGGCCAGGCGGCGTGGTACGACCTGCGCGTGCGCATCGAGAAAGCCGATGCCGACGAGGCCGGTGCAACGGCGCCGCGCTTCGCCGGCCCGAAGCGCCCGCCCGGCTTGATGCAGCCGCCGGACATCCTGCGCTACGGCGCCGGCTTCCGCGATCGGGGCGCGAGGTCATGACCAGCCTTCCGGCGCAGCCCACGGCCAGGAAGCTGGGCCTGGTCATCGATCTCGATATTTGCGTCGGCTGCCATGCATGCGCCGTCAACTGCAAGCAATGGAACACCGGCGGCCATTCCGCGCCGCTGACCGACTTCGATCCCTATGGCGCCGATCCGTGGGGCGTGTGGTTCAACCGCATCCACAGCTTCGAGGCCGGCGGCCCGGAGGACAGCGGGGGCGGATGCACCGTGCACTTCCCGAAGTCCTGCCTGCACTGCGAGAACGCCGCCTGCGTCACGGTCTGTCCGACCGGGGCGTCTTACAAGCGCGCCGAGGACGGCATCGTGCTGGTCAATGCCGATACCTGCATCGGCTGCAAGCTGTGCTCCTGGGCCTGCCCCTACGGCGCGCGCGAGTACGACCAGGACCAGGGCGTCATGAAGAAGTGCACGCTGTGCATCGACCGCATCTACAACGAGAACCTCGACGAGGTCGATCGCGTGCCCGCCTGCGTCGCCACCTGCCCGGTCGGGGCGCGACATTTCGGCGATCTCGGCGACGCCGAGTCGCCGGTGTCGAAGCTGGTCGCGGAGCGCGGCGGCTACGACCTCATGCCCGAGCTCGGCTACAAGCCGGTCAACAAGTACCTGCCACCGCGTCCGCGACGCGCCCACGCCGAGGCGCCGCTCGATCCCGCCGACGACGACCTGAGCGGCGCCGGGCCACTCGTGCGCTGGCTCGACCGGCTGCTGTCGCGATGACGCATTGACGGCGCGCGCATGCACCCCTCCGCCTCGGTCATCGTCTTCACCGTCCTGTCGGGCACCGGATACGGTATCCTCTTCATGCTCGGCTACGGCGCGGCGATCCGCCTCCTGCCGCCGGATCGCATCTTCGGCCTCGCCGCCTTCGGCCTGTCGCTCGGCTTCATCACGATCGGCCTGCTGTCGTCGTTGCTCCATCTCGGCCGCCCGGAGCGCGCCTGGCGGGCGATGTCGCAGTGGCGGTCTTCCTGGCTGTCGCGCGAAGGTCTGCTCGCGACCCTGACCTACGTCCCGGCGGCGCCGTTCGCCGTCGCCTGGGCGCTGTTCGGGGTGAACACGGGGTTCTTCGCGCTATGCGGCGCGATCGCGGCGCTGCTCGCGGCGGCGACCGTGTTCGCCACCGGGCGCATCTACTCGACCCTGAAGCCGATCCGCCAGTGGAACAGCGCATGGGTCGCCCCGGCCTACCTGGTGATGGCGCTGATGTCGGGAGCGCTGTGGGTCAACGCGCTGCTGCAGCTGCGCGGCCTGTCACGCCCGACCGTGGCGGGAATCGCGGCGGCGTCGGCGCTGCTCGCGATGGCGCTGAAGATCGGCTACTGGCGCTTCGTCGACCACGGCCGGGCGCGCTCGACCGCCGAGAGCGCGACCGGCCTCGGCGGGCTCGGCCGCGTCCGCCTGCTCGAGGCGCCGCACACGCAGGAGAACTTCCTGCTGCGCGAAATGGGCTATCGCGTGGCGCGCAAGCACGCCTGGCGTTTGCGGCGCATCAGCCTGTCCTTCGGCTTTTTCGTGCCGTTCATCCTCGCCGGCCTGACCGTCGCCGTGGTCGGCCGCCTCGCCGCCGGCGTGGCGCTGACGGCGGCGATCTGTGCCCTGATCGGCATCCTGATCGAGCGCTGGCTGTTCTTCGCCGAGGCGAAGCACACCGTAACGCTGTACTATGGCGAGGAACGAACGTAGCATTGCCTTCGGGCGAGCCCTCGCAGCAGGGTCCCCAAAAGAGGAAGGGAGGACAATCCGCATGACCGGCCGCTTCTCGCTGGCGGCGATCGCCATCGCCATTGGCGCCAGCATGAGTTCGTCGCCTGCCCTGGCGCAAGACAAGCCATTCGCCCTGGCGCTCAGCTGTGCCGCCTGCCACGGCACCGACGGCAAGAGCCCAGGCTCGATTCCAATCATTGGCGGACGATCGGCCAAGGAGATCAAGGACGCGCTGGTCGCGTTCAAGGCCGGCACGCGTCCGTCCACGGTCATGAAGCGACTCGCCGAGGGCTACACCGACCAGGAAATCGACGCCCTGGCCGCCTATTTCTCGAAGCGAAAGTGAAATAAGGGGAGAATGATCATGAAGACCTTTTCACGCCGATCGTTCGCCCTGATGGCGGGCGCCGCCGCCGGCACGGCGCTGGCCCGGCCCAACCTCGCGTTCGGCGCCTCGGCGCGCGTGGTCGTGGTCGGCGGCGGGTTCGGTGGCGCCACGGCGGCGCGCTACCTGAAACGGCTCGACAAGCAGCTCAACGTCACGCTGATCGAGGCCAACAAGCAGTTCGTCACCTGCCCGTTCTCGAACCTGGTCCTCGGCGGTCTCAAGACCATGGACAATATCACCCATGGCTACGACGGGCTCGCCAAGGGCGGCGTGCGCGTCATCCACGCGACCGTGCAGGGCATCGATCCCGGCGCCAAGCGCCTGTCGCTGTCGACCGGCAACCCGGTGCTGTACGACAAACTGGTTCTGTCGCCGGGCATCGACCTGAACTTCGGCGGGCTGCCGGGTTACGACCGGGCCGCCGCCGAGCGTCTGCCGCATGCCTGGAAGGCCGGCCCGCAGACCATGCTGCTGAAGCGCCAGCTCGAGGCCATGCCGGACGGCGGCACCTTCGTCATGGTGTGCCCCGACAACCCCTATCGCTGCCCGCCCGGCCCGTACGAGCGCGCCAGCATGATCGCGCACTACTTCAAGACCAAGAAGCCGAAGTCCAAGATCCTCCTGCTCGACGCCAAGGAAAGCTTCTCCAAGCAGGGCCTGTTCCAGGAAGGCTGGGAGGCGGTCTACGGCCGCATGATCGAATGGCTGCCCGGCAAGGCCGGCGGCAAGGTGACGGCGGTCGACGCCAAGGCGATGACCGTCAAGACCGAGTTCGGCGACCACAAGGGCGCGGTCATCAACGTCATCCCGCCGCAGACGGCCGGCGAGGTCGCGCGCGCGGCCGGATTCGCCATGCCGTCGGGATGGTGCGCCGTCGATTTCACGACCTTCCAGTCGAAAGTCGATCCGAACGTCTACATCGTCGGCGACGCCACGATCGCCGGCGCCATGCCGAAGTCGGGCTTCTCGGCCAACAGCCAGGCCAAGGTCGCGGCGCTCGCGATCGTCGCGGCCCTCAACGGCGGCAAGTCCGAGCCGCCGGCCTTCGCCAACACCTGCTACAGCCTGGTCGCGCCGAAATACGGCATCTCGGTCGCGAACGTCTATCGCGTGACCGACAAAGGCTTGGTGGCGGCGCCCGGCGGCGGCGTGAGCCCGGCCAAAGCCCCGGCCCAGGTGCGCAGCCAGGAAGCCACCTACGCCGAAGGCTGGTACGAGTCGATCACGCACGACATGTTCGGTTAGGAGGTTGCGTGGCATGATGGCGCCGGACATGCGGTCCGGCGCCGCCCCGACCGGCAGCGATCTCGTCGAAGGCTTCATCGACGAGTGCCGCCGGGCCGAGCGGCAATCGGCCGAGCCGGCCGACCTGGTGCTGCTGATCGCCGGCAGGATGCGCGGGCTGCTTGCCGACGCGCGCCGTTTCCTCACCGCGGCGCATCGGCGCGCCGACCCCGCGCACTACGCCCGCAACGCCGTCTACATCTCTCCCGGCAACGGCGTCTCGCTCTTCGCCCTGGTCTGGCAGCCCGGCCAGTGGACGCCGGTGCACGATCACGGCACCTGGGGCGTGGTCGGCGTCGTCGAAGGCGTGCTGCAGGAGCGCAACTACATCCGCACCGACGGGCACCACGACCGCGACAGCGGCATCGAACTGCGCCGCGGCGGGATCACGCTGCTGGCCCCCGGCTCGGTGAGCACCTTCGTGCCCAATCCCGACCACATCCATGTGACGGGCGTTCCTGACACGGGGCCGCCGGTCTTGAGCCTGCACCTCTACGGGCGCGAGATGAACAACTTCAACATCTACGACGCGGATGCCGGCACCCGCCGGCTGATCCGGGTCGCCTACGAGGTCTAGGCGGTCAGACCCCTGCCCGGTTCGCTGCGGCGCCCGCCGAGCCGGCACAATGGCCGCAGGTGCCATGGACCTCGACCGACTGGCGGTCGATCGCGAATCCCTGCCGCTTCGCCTGGTCCTGAATCGCTCCTGCTACGGCGCCGTCGTCGAGCTCCGTCACGGTGCCGCAATGCCGGCAGATCAGGTATTGCGCCGAGTGCGGCCGGCTGGGATCGATGCAGCCGACGAAGGCGTTGAGCGACTCGATGCGATGGATGAGCTTCTGCTCCATCAGGAACTCGAGCGCGCGATAGACGGTCGGCGGCGCGGCGGCGCGCCCATCCTCGACCCGAAGCCGATCCAGGATTTCGTAGGCGCCGACCGGGACATGGGAACGCCAGACCAGTTCGAGCACGCGCTGGCGCAGCGGCGTCAGGCGCACGCCCCGCCGCTGGCAAAGTTCGCTCGCCGTGGCCATGGCGTTATTCACGCAGGCCTTGTGGTCGTGTTCCCCCGCGGCAGGTGCGGGCGCCGGATCGGCCATCAATTGTCCTCGTCTATCAAAATGGAAATAATATAACAGCGCGTCGGGCACGACCATCGCTATCGCCGGACTGAGGGAAAGGACATAAGGCAATGATCGGGCAGGATAAACTGGTTGTCCCCGCCTCCGAGCAGGCGATCGCGGACGTCCTGGGTGCCATCGCCTTCAACGAGGCTGGGCTCGTGCCGGCGATCGCGCAGCAGCACGACACGGGCGAAGTGCTGATGCTGGCCTGGATGAACCGCGACTCCGTGTCGCAGACGCTGACGACCGGCCGGGTTTGCTACTGGTCGCGCTCGCGGCAGGCCCTCTGGCGCAAGGGCGACACGTCAGGTCATACGCAGCATCTTATTGATTTCATTGTCGATTGCGACGGAGATACGATCCTGCTCAAGGTCGACCAGAAGGGGCCGGCGTGCCACACGGGCCAGCGGAGCTGCTTTTTCCGCGCCCCGCGCGGCGGCGACCTGGTCGAAATCCAGCCGAAACCGGACGCAATTTGATCTGGATCAATGTTCCGCCGGGAGGTTCGGATAATGTGCGTTTGTCTCATACCCTTCCCTGAACTTCACAGGCCGGGACGCGAAAGCGCCCCGGCCAATTTTCTTAGGCCGCGGCGACGGACGGACGTGGTGGCGCTGGCGCTCGGTCTCGCCCTGCTCGCGGCTCCGGCATCAGTCATGGCCGACGCGGACACGGAGAACCGGCCGCGGGAGCCGATCTACCGCCCGACGCGCCCCAACACCACGGCCGAGTTCCTGACGCGCTGCAAGGAGGACTCGCTCTATTGCGAAGAGCAGTTCGCCGCCTACGTCCAGCGCTATCTGGCCGTGCGCGTGGAGGAGTTCGCCCGACGGGAAGAATATCGCAAGATGCGCGAGAACCTGCGCGACCCGCAGGCCTTCGACGGAATCTGCCTGCCGCGCGAGCGCATCCTGACCGACGACTTCCCCGTGGAGATGTCGCGCAAGTTCCGCGCCTGGGCCGAGAAGAACAAGCAGGTACACGCCGAGCGCCCGCCGGTCGGCATCAAGGCCGCGATGCAGGCGATCTATCCGTGCCGGTAGTCAGATGTCGGAGGAATCCGATTCCTTCCGACATCTGTCCTCTGACCTCTGGCATCTGACGTCCGATCAGAACTTCTCGACCGCGGGGCGGAGATCGAGCTCCTGCGTCCAGGCCGTGCGGTCCTGCGCGTGCAGCTGCCAGTACGCCTCGGCGATCGCGGCAGGCGACAGCAGCGTGCCCTGGTCGCGGTCGCGGTAGCGCTCGGACGCGATCTGGCCGTCGACGATGACGTGCGCGACGTGAATGCCTTTTGGACCCAGCTCGCGCGCCATGCTCTGCGCGAGGGCGCGCAGGCCGAACTTGCCGATGGCGAAGCCGGCAAACTGGGCGCCGCCGCGCAAGCTGGCCGTCGCGCCGGTGAACAGGATCGTGCCCCTGCCCTTGGTCACCATGCGCCGCGCCGCCTGCTGCCCGACATGGAAACCGCCCAGGCAGGAGATGCGCCACGCCGCCTCGATCGCCGATGGCTCGAGATCGAGGATCGAGCCGCGCGGGAAACTGCTGGCGTTGTAGACCGCGACCAGCGGATCGCTGAAGTCCCTGGCGACGGCATCGAATAGCGAGGCAACCGACGCCGCGTCGGTCGCGTCGCAGGCATAGATCCGCGCCGCGCCGCCGCGCACCGCGGGCAGCAGTGCGTCGAGCTTGTCGCGCCGGCGCGCCGCCATCGCCACGTTCATGCCCGCCGACGCGAAGCGTTGCGCCAGCGCCAGGCCCAGGCCGGGCCCGACGCCGACAACGACGGCCGTGTCCGCCACGACGGCGCCTCACCGCGCCGCGTATTGTGTCTTGCCGAACAGGACCTCCTTCGCCTTCGCGTCCATCGGTCCCGTGCGACGCTTCTCGGCCAGGAGCTCGAGCCCCTTCTTGACGGCCGGCCGCGCGTTGATCGCCTCGAACCAGCGCTTCAGGTTCGGATAGTCCTCGAGTTTCTGTCCCTGGCGCTCGTACGAGCGCAGCCACGGGAATACGGCCATGTCGGCGATCGAATACTCGCCCGCCAGGAACGGCGTCTCGCCCAGCCGGCGATCGATCACGCGATAGAGGCGCGTCGCCTCGTTGGTGTAGCGGTTGATCGCGTATTCCAGCTTCTCCGGCGCGTACTGGCGGAAGTGATGCGCCTGCCCGAGCATCGGGCCGACGCTGCCCATCTGGAACATCAGCCACTGGATCACCTGGTAGCGGCCGCGCAGGTCCTTGGGCATGAAGCGCCCGCTGGTCTCGGCCAGATACATCAGGATCGCGCCGGACTCGAACATCGCCAGCGGCTTGCCGTCGGGCGCGTCGTGGTCGACGATCGCCGGCATCTTGTTGTTCGGGCTGATCTTGAGGAACTCGGGCTTGAACTGGTCGCCGGCCTGGATGTCGACGGGGATGACCTTGTAGGGCCGCCCGATCTCCTCGAGCATGATCGAGACCTTGTAGGCGTTCGGCGTCGGCCAGACGTAGAGATCGAGCATCGCTTCCTCACTTGGCTGGGTCGTTGGGCCCGGTGTTAGTTAGGACACGCGCCAACGCGCGTCCAGCGCGAGGCCCGCCGGCCTCACGCGATCGTGCGGCCGTGCGCGTGCCCCGGCCGCGGTCTTGTGAAACTTCTTCCTTCGACGCGGTCCCCGCGGTCCTCAATCCAGGAACCGGTTCGGCTGCAGGAATACCCCTATCAGCAACGCGCCCCGCGGCGACCAGGCGACATGCGTGTGCCCTTTCGGCCGCCAGATGAAGTTGCCCGCGGTGATGTCGTTGCCCTCGTCGTCGGCAAGGCTTCCCTCCAGCACGTAGGTCTGCTCGACGTCGACATGCTCGTGCAGCGGCAGCCGCGCGCCGGGCGCCATGCGGATCAGCGCCGTGATGAGGCCCCGTTCCTCGTCGCGCAGCAGCAGCTTCTGCTCGACGCCGGGGAACGGCGTCGCGTGCCAGGGCAGCGCGTCGACCTGGACCGGCCGCGACGCGCTCTGCGGCAGCTTCTCCTGCCCGGGAATGTCCGGCGTGACCGCTACCATCGTCGTCTCCTCCCCGCCCGAACCTGCGCCAGCCGCGCCGATTGGCGCGCGTCCCCAGCCCGCTGTCAAGGCGCGCCGTCGGGCACATCGAGGGCGAAGCCGGCGACGATCGCGCCGTGGAACGACCCGGCCGGTTGCGCCACGTACTGACCAGCCACCATGTCGTCGCGCACGCCGGCGTTCAGGATGCGCACCTCGCGGCACAGCTCCGCCAGCCGTGCCGATACGAGGACATGATCCACCAGCATCCGCCGCCCGGCATGGATCGCGGTGAAGCGCTCGCCCGCCGGCACGGACTGCTCGACCGCCGTCAGCGCGCGCCGGGCGAGCGCCGGATTCCCCGCTTCCTCGGCCGGCACCTGCAGCAGCCGCATCGGCATCTCGAAGCTGTCGGCGTTCAGGTCGCCGGCGACGACGACCAGCGCCTCGGGGTCGCGGTCGAAGATGGCATCGGCTGCCAGCCGCGCCTCGAGCGCCTGCCCGCTGCGCTTGACCGCCGAAACGAAGAATCCCTCCGCCCACGCGGCGCTGCGCAGCCAGCGCGAGGCCGAGCTCTTGCCGCCCGGCACGGCGGAGGCCAGCGGCGCGCGCAGATGCAGGTTCAGCACGTGGAGCACGCGCGCGCCGATCGCATGCTCGGTCAGCAGGATCGGCCGGTCCCATTCGATCCGCAGGCCCGCGCCGCCGATCCGGCGATACGTCATGCGCTGCACGACTTCATGATGGATCGAGCGCGCCGCGCGGATGGGAAAGCGGCTGAGCGTCACCAGGTTGTGGCGATCGAGCGGCGCGCCGTCGCGATGCGTCGTGTGCGCGCGATGGAACCGTGCGTAGCGCGTGCCGGCCAGGACGCGATCGAGTGCGCCGAAGGTCCGTTCGGCCTTGGGCTGCTCGCGCCGGGCATTGACCTCCTGCAGGCACAGCACATCGGCCTCGATGGCGTCGAGCGCGGGGCGCAGCGCGGCGATGCGCGCGGCGAAATCGACGCCGCCGCGCGGGCGGTCATCGAGGCTTTCCAGGTTGAAGGTGGCGATCCGCAGCATGCGACGCGCAGTATGGCGTGGAAAGCGGCACGACGCATCGCCCCCGGGGTGAACGCCGCTCCGGGAAGCGCGGCAGGCCGCCCCTTCCCAGGTGCGGCCTGCCCGATCGCCGTATCGCCGTCTCGGCCATGCGGCTGATGACGCCCTAGCCTTGATCGCCGCGCGGGCGAGCGCCGCGCGTCAACGGCTCAACCGGACTTCCGCCACAAGGGCACGAGCATCGCCACGCGCTGGCGATACCGCCGGTACTCGTCGCCGAAGACGTCGACGAGATCCCGCTCCTCCAGCGCGATCGCGACCAGGATGTAGGCCGTCGTGACCAGGGCGAACAGCAGATGCCCCGCCGTCATCGTCGGCGTCGCCCAGAACGCGATGATGAAGCCGAGATAGAGCGGATGGCGGACGACCTTGTAGAGCAGCGGCGTGCGGAAGCGCGGTTCGGCCGAAGGCCGCCCGATCAGGTTGAGCACGACCTGGTGCAGTCCGAACAGTTCGAAATGGTTGATCAGGAACGTGCTGAGGAGCACGAGCGACCAGCCGATCGCCGCCAGGCCCATGAGGGCCGCCGCCATCGCGGGCTCGCCCACGTGCCACACGACTGCGGGTATCGGCCGCCACTGCCAGAACACCAGCATGAGCGCGAAGCTGGCCAGGAGCACGTAGGTGCTGCGTTCGATCGCCAGCGGCACGATCCGCGTCCACCAGCGCTTGAACGGCTTCCTGGCCATCACGCTGTGCTGCACGGCGAACAGCGACAGCAGCAGGACGTTGACGATGAGCGCCTCGCCCATCGGTCCGGCCATGCCGGTGTCAATCGTCTTCGGCACGACATGGCCGCTCACGAAGCCAATCGCATAGAGAAACGTGCCCAGGAAGATGCCGTAGGCTGCGACGCCGTAGGCCAGTGCGAGAATTCGTCCCATCACTCTGTCTCCTTCGATCAAGTGTCTCGAGCCGGCGTCAGCCGCTCTTGCCGTAGAACGCGTAGTCCGCCGAATAGGGCGCGCTCAGCATCGTTCCCTCGCGCTCGCAAGGGCCCTCCGCGACGCCGCCCTTCGTGTTGAGCCTCAGGATCGTCGTCACGCCGGCGAGCTGCCCGGCGCCGCGGCGCGACGCCGCCTCGAGCCGCAGCAGCGGAATGTCCTTCGCCGTCGCGCCCGGCGCGCGCGCGGCGAGCTTTGCCGTGACGGTGCTGCCGTCGACCATCTCCCAGGCCGGACCGGCATAGTGCCGGCCGACCGTCTTGCCGTCGGCGAGCAGCGTCGCGACCGGCTCGCGGAACTGCCAGGCGAGCTTGCCGGCGGCATCCGCCTTGCACTCGTAGACCTGCGCGCCTTGGGCATGCACGGTCGCGATCAGGGCCTCGTCCGGGACCGCGAGCGCGGCGGGCGTTTCCGCCGTCGCCGCCGCTATCGGCGACAGCAGCAGGGCCAATCCCATACCGGGAAGAATCCAGCGCATCGAATTGCTCCAGTGACGTTGGGGGTGATTGCGGGGCCGGCTAGATAGCCGACAGCCGGTCCGCGCCGCGTCCGCCGATCGGTTGATGCCAGGCGGCCGGCGCCGGATTCCGGGCACGGCCGGCCAGCGGGCTGGAAAACCCGGCCACCAGCTTGACGAGATCGGCCTGGCGGCTGGTGCCGGTCTTGCCGAACAGGCGGTGGAGATGCGTCTTCACCGTCGCTTCGCCGATGCCCAGCGCCTCGGCTGTCTCCGGCACGCCGCCCACCTGAACGATGGCCAAGAGGACGCGCAGCTCGCTCGGCGTCAGCTGGTACAACTTCGCGATCGCCTCGGGCGGAGACGGCGTTTCCAGCTCGGCCTTGTGCACGAACAACGCGGCCACCGCCGCGGAGCCCGTGCCGACGCCGCGGCGCCCCGCGGGCGTGAGCGGCAGCACATGGGCGACGTAACAGGCGCCGTCGCGCGCCCGCAGCGGCACGGCGATTCCCTTGGTGCCAACCGCCGCGTCGCCGTCGCCGGCCATGGTGAAAATCTCGTTCAGCGCCGCAGCGGCGCTCGATTCGATGGCGACGAGCCTGCCCGCCGCCGCGCGCAGGACCGTACGCGCATGCAGCATGGCATGGCCGCTCGCGTTCGCGTGGACGATGCGCCCCGTCGCGTCGACCAGGAACAGGCCGGCGCTGATTCCGTCGAGCGTATCGGCGAATGTTCCCGCTTCCGTCGTCTTGAGGTCCATCGCGCGGCCGATCAGCAGCGCGCGCCGGATGTGCGGCACGATCAGCCGCATGCGCCGGCGCGCCCCCTCGTCGACCATGCCGTCCCGCTCGTGGCGGAAGACGCCGAACATGGCGGCGCCGGTCGCCGACTTGTCGAGCACGGCGCAGATGAAGTCGACGAGCAGCTGCGGCTTGGCCCATTCGTTATGGAACCGCGTTTCCAGGAATTCGCCGTAGGGCAGGAGATCGACGGTGGAGACCGGCTTCTCGATCTCGGCGAACACGTGACCGGTCGTGAACGGGTCGAGCTTGGCATACTTGTCGAAATAGAGCTGCCGAAAGCGCGGATCGAGGCCGCCGTCCTCGTAGTACACGTCGACGTCCTTCCTCACCGCGTCCTTGCAGAACAGGGCGGCCGCCGAGCCGCCGACGAACGCCCGCGCCTTGCGCAGGACGCCCGGCCACAGCGACGGATCGAGCGCCGCGTCATAGATGTCGCCGATCAGCGACGATACCTGCTCGACTTCCTTCATCGAACCTCCGCGTGGCATTGGCCGACGCTCCGGGTCGGCGCCGGCACGTCCGCGAGCGGCCGCCAGCCGCTCGCGGATCGATTGAGTTGTCGGAAGGCGCGAGCGGCCCTCGAATGGGGCCGTCTCGGGCGTCCGGTTGATTGCTTGGGCTGGCGGCGAATGCGGCGCCAGCCCGGGGCGTAATGCCGTGATGCATTGCACCATCGGCGACGATGAGGCAAATTTTGTTTTGAAATCTCATGGATAAGGAAATCTTTGGGATGCGCAGCCTCAACCTCGATCAACTCCGCGCCCTCGTCGACGTGCTCGAGCACGGCAGCTTCTCGGCCGCGGCACGCCTGCTCAACCTGACGCAGCCCGCGGTCAGCCTGCAGATCCGCGAGCTCGAGCGGCGCTTCGGCGTGCGGCTGATCGAGCGCCTCGGCAAGACGGCGCACGCGACCGCTCCCGGCCGCGACCTCGTCGCGGCCGCGCACGGCATCTTCCGGGAGTGCGAGCTTGCCGAGGCGGCGATGCGCCGCTACCGCGACGGATGGGTCGGCCGGGTGAACATCGCCACCACGAACACGGTGCTGAGCTACGCGCTGCCGCCCGTCCTGCGCAAACTGGGCCGCGAGCATCCCGGCATCGACCTGCATGTGACCAACATGCCGACCCGGGACAGCGTCGAGAGCATCCTCCAGAACAAGATCGACCTTGCCGTGGTGACGCTGCCCGTCCCGAAGCGGCAACTGCGCATCACGCCGCTGCGCCCGGAGAGGCTGGTGGCGATCTTCCCTGCCGGCACCGAGGACCTGCCCGACCAGGTCACGCCCGACTACGTGGCGCGGCAGCCGCTGCTGATGGAGCACATGGGCGGCGCCGTGCACGCCCTGGTCGCGCGATGGCTTGCCGGACAGGGGCGGATGCCCCGCGCACCGATGCATCTCGGCACGATCGAGGCGCTCAAGAGCGCGGTCGCTTCGAATCTCGGCATGTCGATCGTGCCGGAGATCGTCGTCGCCGGCGGCGCGCGCGACATCGTCGTGCGGCCGTTGCGGCCGGCGCTGTCGCGCACCCTCGCGCTCGTCGAGCGCCGCAACAAGAAGGACGAACCCGCCCTCGCGATCGTGCGCAACGCCCTGCTCGGCCTGCGCACGGTCGATTCCACCAGCATGGCGAAGATTCAGCGGAAGGACGCGCGGGCGGGGCGCGCGATGGCGCGCCGGCCGCGCCGCAACCCCGGCGACGGCTGAGGCGATACCGCCCCGGCGTCGCGCCGCGTCGATTGCGACGTCAACCGATCGGTTGACGACCTGCTCCTGCCGTTCACGTAACTCGCAGCCCCTTGGCGGGCAACCGGTACGTCAACGGAGACGGCCATGCGCGATTCCAGCTTATCCGCGACGGCAACGGCGGACGGACGGCCCTGGCGGCGATGGCTCGGCGCCACGCGCATGGCCCGGCCAATCCCGGCGCGTCGTGGACACGTGATCGCCTTGCACTGCTCGGGCGCCGGGGCCGGGCAGTGGCGCGCGCTGGGCGAGGCCCTCGGCCCCGGCTACGAACTGGCCGCCCCCGAGCATTACGGCTGCGAGCGGACGGGCCCCTGGAGCGACGAGCATGCCTTCACGCTCGCCGACGAGGCAGCGAGGACCGTCGACCTCATCGATCGATGCGGCGAGAAAGTCCATCTTGTCGGCCACTCCTATGGTGGCGGCGTCGCCCTCAATGTCGCCCTCGCACGACCGGGCCGGATCGCCAGCCTGGCGCTCTACGAGCCATCGGCCTTCCATCTGCTCAAGGCCCTGGGCGACCAAGGCGCCGCCGCGTACCAGGAGATCGCCGAGCTCGCCCGCGAGACCGGGGACAGCGTCGTCAGCGGCGACTTCACGCGTGCCGCGATCTCCTTCGTCGTGTACTGGGGCGGCAGCGGCGCCTGGGCGGCGCTGCGGCCCTCGGTTCAGGCCGCGCTCATCCGCTGGGTCGCCAAGGCGCCGCTCGACTTCCACGCCCTGATGGCCGAACCGACGCCGATCGCCGCCTATGCAGGCCTGAGGATGCCCACGCTTGTCCTGCGGGGAGAACACGCACCGCGCCCGACGCGGCTGATCGCAGGGCTGTTGACGACCGTATTGCCGGCTGCGCGCCTGGCAGTGCTCGACGGCGCCGGCCACATGGGCCCGACGACCCACGCCGACGCCGTGAACGAGCTGATCGTCGCGCACATAGATGGAGTGGACGCTGTCGATCGGGCAACTGAAGCGCCGGGAGGACAAAGCCGCGCCGGCGATTCCGGCGCGGAAATCGCGCACCGCGTGCCGGAGCCGGACACGGGCAGCGAATCGGAATCGACCTACGCGGCCGTCTGGCAGGAGCTGGTCGGATGGAAAGGTTGGCGCGCCCTGCTGGACGCGAAGTAGCAAGGACGGGACAAGCGCCCGGAGCGTCCGTGCGCGCGCCGGGGAGGCATGGCGACCCCGGCAGGACTTGAACCTGCAACCACCGGCTTAGAAGGCCGATGCTCTATCCAGTTGAGCTACGGGGTCGTTGGGAGGTCAGTGCGTCCAGGGTCTCAAGCGGTCGAAGCGGAAGTTGTCGGCATAGGCCTTGGGTTTGACGCGCCGCTCCTGCGGCTCCTCCAGGATATACATCAGCCCGTGCCTGGTCGCGTAGGCGAGCGCCTCTTCCTTGGTCGGAAACCGCAGCGTGACCTGGTTCAGCGTGTCGTCGGCGCTGCTCCAGCCCATGAGCGGCTCGGGCCGGCGGGCGCCGGGCTCGAACTCGAGCACCCAGTCGTGCGTCAGGCCGCGGCCGGACTGCATCGCCGTCTTCGCCGGCCGGTAGATCCTCACGGTCATGGTCGCGACATCTCCAGCATACGCCGAGGTGATCGGTTGGGGCGAGTGGTCGGGGCGACTGGATTCGAACCAGCGACCCCCTGCTCCCAAAGCAGGTGCTCTACCAGGCTGAGCTACACCCCGCCCGCGCTCCGCGCTTCGGATATCATGCCGCCGACGCCGTATTCAAGGAGTTCGCATGGCCAGCCGCACCTTAGGCATGAGCGACCGCCTGCACGAGTACATGATGGAGTCGGCGCTGCGCGATCCGCCGATGCTGGCGGCGCTGCGCCGGTCGACCGGGCCGCTCGCCCTCGCCGCCATGCAGATATCGCCCGAGCAGGGGCAATTCATGGCCCTGCTGATCGAGCTCCTGGGCGTGAAACGCTATCTCGAGATCGGCACCTTCACCGGCTACAGCGCGCTGTGCGCGGCGCTGGCCATGCCCGCCGACGGGCGCGTCACGGCGCTCGACCGCAACCGGGAATGGACCGACATCGCAAGGCGGCACTGGCGCGATGCCGGGGTCGAGCACAAGATCGACCTGCGCCTGGGCGACGCGCGCTCGTCGCTCGACGCCATGCTCGCATCCGATGGCACCGCGCGCTTCGACCTCGGCTTCATCGACGCCGACAAGCCGAACTACGACGCGTACTACGAACGCTGCCTGGCGCTGGTGCGGCCGGGCGGGCTGATCGCGCTCGACAACATGCTGTGGGGCGGCGCGGTCGCCGATCCGGCCACGCAGGACGAGGACACGGTCGCGATCCGCGACCTGAACCGGAAGATCCGCGACGACGCGCGGGTGACGGCCAGCCTGGTGCCGATCGGCGACGGGCTGATGCTCTGCCGCCGGCGTTTCTGACCCGGCGGCGTCGGAACGCGGACCGACCTCAGGCGTCCTTGCCCTGGGCCTTCTTGATGTTCTTCCACAGCTCCCAGCCGTCGCCCGTAGCCATCAGGCACGAGCGACCGTTGGGGAAGCTCAGGATCAGCGTCCAGGTGCCCTTGTCCGAGGTCATCAGCTCGACCACGGCGCCGTTGCCGGTCAGGCCAAAGCCGGCCGGGTCTTCCTGGTACTGGTCCCGGAGCTGGGTCAGCAGGTCGCCGCGGTCGCCGCATGCGGCCGGCTGTTGCTGCGCGAAGGCCGGACCGGCAAGCACTGCCAGCGCCAGGGCCACGGGGATGCAGCGGAACGCCATGGTGACCTCCTTTGTCGGGACCACGCGCTACCTTCGCGATCCTCCAGAGGCTGCGCCCACAGGCATTAAGACGGCGCTAAAGGAAGTTTAAGCAATGGCTAAGAACGGCGCATTTCCGCTGCCCGCGTGCGCGCTGCCGGGCTGGTTTCGATGTGAACGGGAACGCCGCGCAGGCTGCGCCCGCTACTTGCCGATTTCCGGATGCCGCACGCGGTCGCCTGGCTTCAGTTTCAGCCGCGCCGCCGTGCCGCCGTTGAGCTCGAGCACGGCGACCACCGGCCCGTCCGAGGCGATGGTCGCAGTCGAATGCGGCACCGCGCGCTCGTGGATGTTGACGATGCGCCCGTCCGCCGCGATGAACAGCATGTCGAGCGGGATGTTGGTCTGGTACATCCACATCGAGATCGGCTGCGGCGTCTTGTAGACGAACAGCATACCGGCATTGGCGTCCATCTTGTTGCGGAACATCAGGCCCTGCTGCTGCTGCTCGACCGTGCGCGCCATCTCGACGACGAAGCGGTGCGTCTGCCCGCCGCTCTCGATTGCGAGCTCGGACTTCTCGAACGTGGCGAGCGCCAGCGCCGGCGCGACGATCAGCGCCCAGAGCGCGGATGCCAGCAGGAAGCGGTGGATCATGGCGGCGGATTTTACGTGCCGGCGGAATCGAGCGCAAACGGCGCAAGCGACGGCGAGGCGGCGCCGTCCAGCAACGCACGCGCCACGACGTCGCGTACGGCGGGCCGGACGGTGCCGAGCCGCGGCTTGTCCGCCATGGTCTCGAGCCAATGCGCCGGCGGGTTGCGGCCCTCGCTGCGCGACCAGGTCAGACCGCGCAGCACGGCCTGAGCGGCCTCGGACAGCTTCCCGTCGGGGATCTCGCGCCCGTTGAGCGTCGCCCAGACGCCGGCCCAGCACCGCGCCACCGCCCACGGGTTGTAGCCGCCGCCGCCCAGCACCAGCAGGCGCGGCGCGATGCCCTTGAGCCGCACGACCGCGTACCAGTAGGCGCGGTTCGACAGCCGGAGCCTGCTCATCGGATCGTCGGCCAGCCCGTCGACGCCGCATTGCAGGACCAGCGCCTCGGGCGCGAAGTCGCGCGCCAGCGGCACCAGCGCTTCATCGACCACATAGGCCATCTCGCTGTCGTTGAACCCGGGCGGCACCGGAAGATTGCGCGCGCTGCCGCCCGCGCGGTCCTCGGCCCGACCGGTATAGGGCCAGCGCCCTTCTTCGTGCACGCTGATCGTGCGCACGCGCGGGTCGCCGGCAAAGGCGATCTCCACGCCGTCGCCGTGATGCGCGTCGATGTCGACATAGCAGACGCGGGCGATCCCCCGGTCGAGCAGCGCGTAGATGCCGAGCACCGGATCGTTGAAGAAGCAGAAGCCGCTGGCGCGGTCGCGCCGCCCGTGATGCGTGCCGCCGGCCGGGCTGTGCACGATGCCGCCGTCGGCCAACAGGGCGGCCGCGTGGATCGATGCGCCGCAGGCCGTCGCCGGGCGGCGGAACATCTCGGGGTAGATCGGGTTCTCCAGCTTGCCGAGGTTGTAGCGCGCGCGGATCTCGGGCGCGGCGCGCTGCTCGGCCTCGACGCGCATCAGCGTCGCGATGTAGTCAGGGTCGTGGAACCGGGCAAGCTGCGCCGGCGTCGCGCGCGGGCTGTCCACGTACTGGTCGTCGCCGAGCCAGCCCATCGCCCGGCACAGGTCGATCGTGCTGGACACGCGCGGGATCGACAGCGGGTGGTTCCGCCCGTAGATCGAGCCGCGATAGATGTCGCTGCCGATGAGGAGGGGCATTCTTGTCATTGGCCGAAGAATAGCGTACCGCACCGCGGCGAACGAAGCCCGAGGCGCCGAGATGGACGATCCGTATTTCCAGGCCAACTTAGCCAACTGGAACGAGCGCGCCGCTATTCATGTGCGCAACGCGACCGCCTTCTACGGCATCGACACGCTCAAGAACGGTGGCCACACCCTGCACCCGATCGAGCTTGAGGAAGTCGGGCCGGTCGCCGGCAAGCGCATGCTGCATCTACAGTGCCATTTCGGTCTCGATACGCTGTCCTGGGCAAGGCTGGGCGCCAGTGCGACGGGGCTGGATTTCTCACCCCCGGCGATCGCCGCGGCGCGCAAGCTGGCACAGGAAACCGGCCTGCCGGCGACGTTCGTCGAGGCGAACGTCTATGACGCGCGCGCCGCGGTGAGCGGTCTATTCGACGTCGTGTTCGCCAGCTGGGGAACGTTGTGCTGGCTGCCGGACGTCGCGCGTTGGGCCGAGGTCGTGGCAAGCCTGCTTGGCTCGGGCGGTTTCGTCTATGTCGCCGATGTCCATTCCGCGCTGACCCAGTGCGAGCAGGAGGGCGACCGGCTCGTTCCTCGCTACGACTGGCAGACGCCGCCGGACCGGCCGCTCGTGTTCGAAGAGGAGGCGACCTACACCGGCGACCCGGTGCGCCTCATGGCGAGACGGACCTACGAATGGCTTCATTCGCCGATCCGGATCGCGCAGTCCATGATCGCGGCGGGCTTGTCAATCGAGCTGCTGCACGAGCATGAAGCGCTGGTGTGGCGCGCGTTCCCGCTGATGGTACCCGCCGACGGCAATCGCGGCTGGCGGCTGCCCGACGGTCACCCGCGCCTGCCGCTCGCCTTCTCGATCAAGGCACGCAAGCCCTGATCCCGCCCTTGCGTTCGCCCCACGCCTGTCCCATAGTCCGCCCCATCACTGGGGGGAGCCGGCGTACCGGCTGAGAGGTCCCTTTAGGGGACGACCCCAGAACCTGATGCGGTTCGTACCGCCGTAGGGACGGGTGACATGCCTCTCAGCGCGTCAGCGCCTTCTTCCGACAACGCGCCTTCCCCCGACATCGTCGTGCATGCCGCGCGCCTCAGCTACGGCGGCGACCTGCTGTTCGACCATCTCGACGCGCGCTTCTCAGGCGGGCGTTGCGCCTGTCTCCTGGGCCCCAGCGGCGTCGGCAAGTCGAGCCTGCTGCGCCTGATCGCGGGCCTCGCCCCGCCGGGCGCCGGCGGCGAGGTCATGGGCGGCGACGGCGCGCCGGTCGCCGGCCGCGTCGCCTGGATGGGACAGACCGAGCCGCTGATGCCCTGGCTCAGCGCCCGCGGCAACGTGGCGATCGGCCCCCGGCTGCGCGGCGAGGGCCGCTACGACGCGGCCAGCGCCCGGGCCGACGAACTGCTGGCGCGCGTCGGGCTCGCCGGCCGCGAGCGCGACCGGCCGGCGACCCTGTCCGGCGGCATGCGCCAGCGCGTGGCGCTGGCGCGCACGCTGTTCGAGGACCGTCCCTTCGTCCTGATGGACGAGCCGTTCTCGGCGCTCGACGCCATCACCCGCTTCGCCTTGCAGGAAGAAGCGGCGCGGCATCTAACCGGGCGCACGGTGCTGCTGGTCACGCACGACCCGCTCGAGGCACTCCGGCTCGGCCACGTCGTCTACGTCATGGCCGGCCGCCCCGCGACGCTGGGCGCGCCGATCGCGCCGCCGGGCGATCCGCCGCGCGACCTGAAGGACGCGCGCCTGCTGGCGCTGCAAGGCGAGCTGCTCGACCGCCTGGCCCATGCCGCGGCAGCCGCATGAGCGCGCTGCGCGCCCTCGTCACCCTGGCCGGGCTGGTCGTCGTCTGGCAGACGCTGGTGCTGGCGACCGGACTGCCGCACTACCTGCTGCCAGCGCCGACGCGCGTCGCCCAGACGCTGGTCGCGCGCTGGGACATCCTGTGGCACCACACCCAGATCACCATGCTCGAGATCGCGCTCGGCCTGGTGCTCGGCGTTCTGTTCGGGGCGTCCTGCGCGCTGACCCTTGCCGCCTCGCGCTACGCCCGCCGGTGGCTCATGCCGATCCTGATCGCGAGCCAGGCGATGCCGACCTTCGCGCTCGCGCCGCTGCTGGTGCTGTGGTTCGGCTATGGGCTCGGCTCCAAGATCGTGATGGCGATCATCGTCATCTTCTTCACCGTCGCCTCGTCGTTCTACGACGGGCTCCGGCGTACCGAGCCCGGCTGGCTCGACCTCGCCCGCACCATGTCGGCGACGCCGATGCGGATCCTCTGGCTGGTGCGCGTGCCGGCCGCCTTGCCCTCGCTCGCGACCGGCGTGCGCGTCGCCGCGGTCTACGCTCCGGTCGGCGCGATCATCGGCGAATGGGTCGGCGCCAGCCGGGGCCTCGGCTATCTGATGCTGCAGTCGAACGCGCGCATGCAGATCGACATGCTGTTCGCCGCGCTGCTGCTGCTCGCGACCTTCTCGATGGCGCTCTACGCGCTGGTCGATGCGCTGCTGCGCCGGCTGATCACCTGGGCGCCGGAGCGCCTGTCTGACGACGACTGAACGGCCGTGCCCACGTCCCCTGAGCCTGTCGAAGGGCGACAAGCTCAAGACGAGGTCGGAAAAACAGAGAGTCCTCATCCCGAGCTTGTCGAAGGATGAGCCGATATGAAGGAGACACACGATGAAACGACTGATTCTGGCAATCGCCTTCCTGCTGCTTGCCGGCCGCGCTGACGCGGCCGACAAGCTGACGCTGATCCTGGACTGGTTCGTCAACCCGGACCACGCGCCGATCATCGTCGCCGCGCAGAAGGGCTATTTCGCGGAAGCCGGCCTCGAGGTCGAGATCGTGCCGCCGGCGGACCCGAGCGATCCGCCCAAGCTGGTGGCGGCGGGCAAGGCGGACATCGCCGTCAGCTACCAGCCCTCGCACCAGATCCACGTGTCCGAAGGGCTGCCGCTGGTGCGCATCGCCACGCTGATCGCGACGCCGCTGAACTGCGTGGTCGTGCTGGCGGACGGCCCGATCAAGTCGATCAAGGACCTCAAGGGCAAGAAGATCGGCTTCTCGGTCGCCGGCACGGAAGAGGCGATCCTCGGCACCATCCTCGCCAAGCACGGCATCGCGCTGAAGGACGTCGAGATGATCAACGTCAACTTCGCCCTCACGCCGGCGCTGCTGACCGGGCGCGTCGACGCCGTCACCGGCGCCTACCGCAACTTCGAGCTCAACCAGCTCGCGCTCGAAGGCAAGCAGGGCCGCTGCTTCTACGTCGAGGAGGAAGGCGTGCCGGTCTACGACGAGCTGATCGTCGTCGCCCACAAGGCGAAGCTCGCCGACCCCAGGCTGCGCCGCTTCGTCGACGCGCTGGAGCGCGGCGTCATGTACCTGACCAACAATCCCGACGAAAGCTGGAAGCTGTTCGTCGCCCGGCACAAGGACCTGGACGACGAGCTCAACAAGCGCGCCTGGCGCGACACGCTGCCGCGCTTCGACAAGCGCCCGGCCGCCATGGACAAGAAGCGCTACGAGCGCTTCGCCGCGTTCCTCAAGGACAAGGGCCTGGTGAAGCAGTTGCCGCCGCTCGACCAGTACGCGGTGGAGCTGCCGTAGCAAGAGGCGAAAAGCGGGGCGGGAACGGAAGACGGCGGATTCGATCGAGGCCGCGGCCTTCCCGCTTTCCGCCCCTGCCTGCCGCACCTATAGTGTCTTCCACGGCTGAGCCCGCGGGAGACACGAATGTCTGGCCTCGACGCCCTCGACCTTGCCCGCATCCAGTTCGCCTTCACCGTCTCGTTCCACATCCTCTTCCCGTCCTTCACGATTGGGCTCGCGAGCTACCTCGCCGTGCTCGAGGGGCTGTGGCTGTGGACCGGGCGCGAGGTGTTCCACACGCTCGCACGCTTCTGGTCGCGCATCTTCGCCGTGTCGTTCGGCATGGGCGTCGTGTCCGGCGTGGTGATGAGCTACCAGTTCGGCACGAACTGGAGCCGCTTCGCCGACATCGCCGGCAACGTGCTCGGGCCCCTGCTCTCCTACGAAGTGCTGACGGCGTTCTTCCTCGAGGCGGGCTTCCTCGGCATCATGCTGTTCGGCTGGAACCGCGTCGGCCGCGGCCTGCATTTCCTCGCCACCTGCATGGTCGCCGTCGGGACCCTGATCTCGACCTTCTGGATCCTGTCGGCCAACAGCTGGATGCACACGCCGCAGGGCCACGTCGTCCGCGACGGGCTGTTCTTCCCCGCGGACTGGCTCCAGGTCATCTTCAACCCGTCCTTTCCCTATCGCCTCGTGCACATGGTGCTGGCGGCCTACCTGACCACGGCCTTCGTGGTCGGCGCGGTCGGCGCCTGGCACCTGCTGCGCGACCGCCGGAGCGAGGCGGCCAGGGTGATGTTCTCCATGGCGATGTGGATGGCGACGCTGGTGGCGCCGGTGCAGATCGTCGCCGGCGACGCGCACGGGCTCAACACGCTGGAGCACCAGCCCGAGAAGATCGCCGCGATCGAGGGGCATTGGGAGACGTCGCGCGGCATGCCGCTCTTCCTGTTCGGCTGGCCCGACATGGAGCGCGAGGAGACCCGCTTCGCCCTCGGCGTCCCGCGTCTCGGCTCGCTGATCCTGACGCACAGCTGGAACGGCGAAGTGAGGGGCCTGAAGGAATGGCCGAAGGATCAGCGGCCCAATTCGACCGTCATCTTCTGGACCTTCCGCGTCATGGTCGGGCTCGGCATGCTGATGGCGCTGGCCGGCGTGGTCGCGCTCTACCTGCGCTGGCGCGGACAGCTCTATGATACGCCGCTGTTCCACCGCGCCGCCGTCGCCATGGCGCCGGCGGGATTCGTCGCCATCCTGTGCGGCTGGATCACGACCGAGATGGGCCGGCAGCCCTGGGTCGTCCACGGCCTGCTGCGCACGGCGGACGCCCTGTCGCCGGTGCCGGCGCACAACGTCGCCGCGTCGCTGGCCGCGTTCGTCGTCGTCTACCTGATCGTGTTCGGCTTCGGAGCCTACTACATCCTGCGGCTGATGCGCGCCGGGCCGGAGACCGCGCACGTCCCCGTGCCGGAAGGCGTCCGGGCGGCGCCGATGCGGCCGCTTTCGGCCGCCGGGGGGACGATCGAAAGCGGGGGGAGTGCGCCATGAGCATCGATCTGCCGCTCGTCTTCGCCGCGATCATCGCCTTCGGCGTGATCATGTACGTCGTGATGGACGGGTTCGATCTCGGTGTCGGCATTCTCTACCCGTTCTTCAAGGATCGCAGCGACCGCGACGTGATGATGAACACGATCGCGCCGGTGTGGGACGGCAACGAAACCTGGCTGGTGCTGGGCGGCGTGGCGCTGTTCGGCGCCTTTCCCATGGCGTACGCGGTCATTCTGCCGGCGCTCTACCTGCCGCTGATGCTCATGCTGGTCGCGCTGATCTTCCGCGGCGTGGCGTTCGAGTTCCGCTTCAAGGCAGAGCGCACGCGGCCGCTGTGGGACTTCGCCTTCGCCGCCGGGTCGACCGTCGCCACGTTCTGCCAGGGCCTGGCGCTCGGCGCCTTCGTGCAGGGCATCAAGGTATCCGGCCGCGGCTTCGCCGGCGGCACCTTCGACTGGCTGACGCCCTTCGCGCTGTTCACCGGCGCGGCGCTCGTCGCCGGCTACGCCATGCTCGGCTGCGCCTGGCTGATCCTGAAAACCGAGGGAACGTTGCGCGACCGGCTTTTCGCGATGATGCGGCCGATCGGCCTGGTCGTCCTGTTCTTCATCGCCGGAGTCAGCCTGTGGACGCCGTTCCACGACCCGCAGATCATGACGCGCTGGTTCTCGTGGCCCAACATCGGCTACCTGTCGCCGGTGCCGATGCTGGTGGCGCTCCTGGGCCTGGGACTGGTGCGCGCCGTGCGTCGACGCGACGAGAGTCGGCCGTTCCTCTACACGCTCGGCCTCTTCGTGCTGTCCTATGCCGGGCTCGCCATCAGCCTGTGGCCCGACATCGTGCCGCCCGACGTGTCGATCTGGGACGCCGCCGGTGCGCCCGAGTCGCAGCGCTTCCTGATCGTCGGCGTGGTGATTCTGATCCCGATCATCCTCGGCTATACCGGATACAACTACTGGGTCTTCCGGGGCAAGGTCCGCCCCGACGCCGGATACCATTGAAACGCCTTGCCTGGTTCGTCGGCTTGTGGATCGCGGGCGCCGCCGCGGCGGCGGCGCTGGCCTACGCGACCCGCTGGCTGCTGGGGATGTGACCCGTTGCCGGACGGCCGCCGGCGGCCTAGCCTGAGCTTCAGGGTGAGGAGAAGAACCATGCGCGTCGAACTGATGTACGGGCGGGGAATGCTACCGGTCGAACTGCCGGACGACCTCGACGTCACGGTGATCCGCAAGCCCGCCATGCCCGTCCTGCCCGACCCCAAGGCCGCTGTGGCCAAGGCGCTGGAGAGCCCGGTCGTCTCCTCGCCGCTGTCGGCGCTGGCGCGCGGGCCCCGGACCGCCTGCATCCTGATCTGCGACATCACCCGCCCGGTGCCAAACGGCACGGTCCTGCCGGTGCTGATCCGCGCCTTGCTCGATTATGGGCTCAAGCCCGAGGGCATCACCGTGCTGGTCGCGACCGGTCTGCATCGCCCGAATGAAGGCGCCGAGCTGGCCGAACTGGTCGGCGACCCCTGGGTCATGCAAACCGTCAAGGTCGAGAACCACTTCGCTCGCAACGACGCCGACCATGTCGACCTCGGCACGACGCTGCGCGGCACCCGCGTCAGGCTCGACCGCCGCCTGGTCGACGCCGATCTGCGCATCGCCACCGGCCTGGTCGAGCCGCATTTCATGGCCGGCTGGTCGGGCGGGCGGAAGGTGGTGGCGCCGGGCGTGGCCCATGCCGAGACCATCACGCGGCTGCACAGCGCCGCCTTCATGGAGGACGAGAAGACCGCCAACTGCACGCTCGACGGCAACCCGCTGCATCGCGAGCTGATCGAGATCGTGCGCATGCTGGGCGGCGCCGTGGCGATCAACACGGTGATCGACGACCATCGCCGCCTTTCCTACGTGAACTTCGGCGAGATCATCGCCAGCCACGAGGCGGCGGTCGCCTATGTCCGCGGCTTCGCCCAGGTGCCGGTGCCGCGGCGCTTCGCCACGGTGCTGACCAGCTCGGCCGGCCATCCGCTCGACAAGACCTACTACCAGACGGTCAAGGGCATGGTGGCGCCGATCGACATCCTGGCGCCCCGGGGCGAGCTGATCATCGCCTCGGCCTGTTCCGAGGGCATGGGCAGCAAGGAATTCGTCGAGGCGCAACAGCGCCTGCTGGCGCAGGGGCCGGATGGCTTCCTCGACGGGATCAAGGCCAAGCACTTCGCCGCGATCGACGAATGGCAGACCGAGATGCAGCTGAAGCCGATGCGCATCGGCGGCATCAAGCTGTTCACCGACGGGCTGAAGGGCGACCAGCGCGGTCTCACCGGCGTGGACATGATCGCCGACCTGCGCGATGCCGTGCTTGCCAGCGTGGCGCGCTCGGGCGACCGGCATATCGCGGTCATTCCCGAAGGCCCTTATGTCGTGCCCCGGTTCCAGCCGCAGGCCGCGGCGGCGCAGTAGCGGGCACAGCGCACGCTATAGCGTACGTCACGCAAGACAGACGTATCTGTCACATAACTGTCATCAAAGCCCTTTACTGCAACCCGGGTTTCGGGTGGAATGTCCCGTGGGGGAGCTTCAAGGCGGGCGTCCGTACCATGCAAACGCCCGGGGACCGGTCGATGGCGGCAAGGCCTTCGGCTGACATCCAAGCGCAAAGCGACACCAACGCCGTCTGCCACTGCCTGGGGAGAACAATCGTCATGTCAGAACTTCCGTTCCGCCGTCTCCTGACCGGCGCGATCGCGATCGCCGCGGCCGCGCTCCTGGCCGGGCCGGCCTTCGCGCAGAAGACCAAGCTTACGGTCTACACCGCGCTCGAGAGCGACCAGCTCGGGCCATACAAGCAGGCCTTCGAGGCCGACAACCCGGACGTCGAGATCGCCTGGGTGCGCGACTCGACCGGCGTCGTCACCGCCCGCTTCCTGGCGGAAAAGGACAACCCGCGCGCCGACGTGATCTGGGGCCTGGGCGCGTCCTCCATCGCGCTGTTCGACTCGATGGGGCTGCTGCATCCCTACTCGCCCAAGGGCGTCGACCAGCTGAAGCCGCAGTTCAGGAGCCCGAAGCAGCCGCTGGCCTGGACCGGCATGGACGCGTGGCTCGCCGTGATCTGCTACAACACGGTCGAGGCCGGCAAGAAGAAGGCGCCGAAGCCGGCGTCGTGGGCCGACCTGACGAACCCAGCCTACAAGGACCAGATCGTGATGCCGAACCCGGCCTCGTCGGGCACCGGCTACCAGGCGGTCTATGCCTGGATCAACCTGATGGGCGAGAAGGCGGCCTGGGAGTTCATGGACAAGCTGCACCAGAACGTCGCCGTCTATACCCATTCCGGCTCGGCGCCCTGCGTGCAGGCCGCCAAGGGCGAGCGCATGATCGGCATCGGCTTCGACATGCGCGGCGCGCGCGAGAAGTCGGGGGGCGCGCCGATCGACATCATCCTGGCCAAGGAAGGCGCGCCCTGGGACATGGAGGCGACCGCCATCGTCAAGGGCACCAAGAACCTGGCCGCGGCGCAGAAGGTCGCCGACTGGGCGATCAGCAAGAAGGCCTACGAATTGTACGGCAAGTACTACGCGATCGTCGGCTATCCCGGCATGAACCCGGCGCCGCCCAACTATCCGCCCAGCGCCGACGCCGCCATGGCCAAGATCGACATCATCAAGATGGGCCAGGAACGCGAGAAGATCCTCGCCGAATGGACCAAGCGCTACGACAGCAAGTCGGCACCGAAGTAAGCCGACGCTCGGCGAACACGCTGCGGCCCTTGCCCGGCTTCCGGCGGATGCGGGCGAGGGCCGCGCCTTAGCGCCATGAACGAAGCCGGGGCAACCGCGCCTTATCTGCGCATCGAGCGGCTGAGCAAGCTGTTCGGCAGCTTTGCCGCGCTTAAGGACATCTCGCTCGAGATCTTCCCGGGCGAGTTCGTCTGTTTCCTGGGCCCGTCCGGCTGCGGCAAGACCACGCTCCTGCGCGCCATCGCCGGCCTCGACATCCAGACCTCCGGGCGCATCTTCCAGGGCGGCAAGGAGATCTCCAACCTGCCGTCCTCGCAGCGCGACTTCGGCATCGTCTTCCAGTCCTACGCGCTGTTCCCGAACCTCACGGTGTCGGCCAATGTCGGCTACGGCCTGGTCAGCCGCGGCCTGCCCAAGGTCGAGATCGAGACGCGCGTCAACGACCTCCTGCGCCTGGTCGGCCTCCCGGAATCCGGACGCAAGTATCCGGCGCAGCTCTCGGGCGGCCAGCAGCAGCGCGTGGCGCTCGCTCGCGCGCTGGCGCTGTCGCCCGGCATGCTGCTGCTGGACGAGCCGCTGAGCGCCCTCGACGCCCGGGTGCGCGCGCATCTGCGCGTCGAGATCCGCCGCCTGCACCAGCGCCTCGGCGTCACCACGATCATGGTGACGCACGACCAGGAAGAGGCGCTCACCATGGCCGACCGCATCGTGGTGATGAACCACGGCGTGATCGAGCAGGTCGGCACGCCGACCGAGGTCTACCGCCGGCCGGCCTCGGCCTTCGTCGCCGACTTCGTCGGCACGACCAACTTCCTGCCCGCGATCGTGGCCGGGCCGGGCCATGTGCGCTTCGGCGCGATCAACCTCGCCTGCGACCTCGACGTGCAGTTCGGGCCAGGCAAGGACGTGACCTTGGCGATCCGGCCCGAGGACGTGGTGGTGCGCAACATCGCCCCCTCGACTCCCAACACCTTCACCGCACGCGTCGCGGAGATCGAGTTCCTCGGCTCGTTCTGCCGCGTCGGCCTCGCGGTCAACGGCGGCGACCCCGCGCTCCTCGCCGATTTCTCGATCAACGCCGTGCGCGACCTGGGCATCGCCGAGGGCAAGGAGATGCCGGTCGCATTGCCGCCCGACCGGCTGAGGGTATTTCCGCGCCAATCGCCGCTTCCGTGACGGCCGGCCCGCCGTGACCGCCACCGCGCTTCCCACATCCGCCGTCGCGCCGGCCACACGCGCGCGGATCGACCGTGACGACCTGCTGATGCGCATCGGCGTCTGCGTGCTGATCGCGTGGCTCTTCGTCGTCATGGCGCTGCCGCTCTGGACGCTCTTGTCGAAGAGCTTCCAGAACCAGCACGGGGAGTTCATCGGGCTCGCCAACTACATCCGCTATTTCTCGACGCCGGCGCTGTTCCAGTCGGTGTGGAACAGCCTGTTCATAGCGATCACCTCGACCGTGATCGTGCTGCCGCTGGGTTTCGTCTATGCCTACGCGCTGACTCGAAGCTGCATGCCCTTCAAGGGCCTGTTCCAGGCGCTCGCCCTGATCCCGATCCTCGCGCCGTCGCTGCTGCCGGCGATCTCGCTCATCTACCTGTTCGGCAACCAGGGCTTCCTCAAGGGCCTGCTGTTCGGCGGGTCGATCTACGGGGCGGGCGGCATCATCGTCTCGCAGGTGTTCTATTGCTTCCCGGTCGCGCTCATGATCCTGGTCGCGGCCCTGTCGATGGCCGACGCGCGGCTCTACGAGGCCGCCGACGCGCTCGGTGCCTCGAAGACGCGCGTCTTCTTCACCGTCACCCTCCCCGGCGCCAAGTACGGCGTCATCAGCGCCGGCTTCGTGGTCTTCACCCTGGTGATCACCGATTTCGGCATCGCCAAGGTGATCGGCGGGCAGTTCAACGTGCTCGCCACCGACATCTACAAGCAGGTGATCGGCCAGCAGAACTTCGAGATGGGCGCGGTGGTCGGCATGATCCTGCTGATTCCCGCCGTGGTCGCCTTCGCCGCCGACCGTCTCATCCAGCGCCGCCAGGTGGCGCTGCTCTCGGCGCGCGCCGTGCCGCTCCTGCCCAAGCCCGCGCCGCGGCGCGACATGGCGCTGCTCGCCTTCTGCGCCGTGATCGGCGGATTGATCTTCGGCATCCTCGCCATGTCGGCCTGGGCATCGGTCATCATGCGCTGGCCCTACAACCTCAGCCTGACGCTGAAGAACTACGCCTTCGGCGACTTCGACACGAACGGCTGGGACGCCTATTGGAACTCGGTCACGATGGCCGCCTTCACCGCCGTCATCGGCACCGTGATCGTCTTCGCCGGCGCCTGGCTGCTCGAGAAGTCCCGCGGCTTCGCGCTCGGCCGTGGCGTCGCGCAGCTGCTGGCCATGCTGCCGATGGCGGTGCCCGGCCTGGTGCTCGGGCTCGCCTACATCTTCTTCTTCAACGCGAAATGGAACCCGCTCGGCTTTCTCTACGCGACCATGGCCATCCTCGTGATCAACTCGATCACGCATTTCTACACGGTCAGCCACCTGACCGCGACCACGGCGCTGAAGCAGATGGACCCCGAGTTCGAGGCGGTCTCGGCCTCGCTCAAGGTCTCGCTCTGGCGCACCTTCGCGCGCGTCTCCGTGCCGGTCTGCCTGCCGGCGATCCTCGACATCAGCATCTATCTTTTCGTCAATGCCATGACGACGGTCTCGGCGGTGATCTTTCTCTATTCCACCGACACCAAGCTTGCGTCGGTCACCATCGTCAACATGGACGAGGCCGGCTTCACCGCCCCCGCTGCCGCCATGGCCATGACCATCGTCGCCACGTCGGCAGCCGTGAAGGTCGCCCACGTCCTTCTGACCCACCGACTGGAACGCACGACGCAGGCCTGGCGCCGGCGCTAGATCGAGAGTTCGGCCCGGTCGCGCCCCATGACAGGGAGTTGTCGCCATGAAGCGCCTTTCCGCCCTTCTGCTCGCGACCGTCCTAACCTACGCGCCCGCCCTGGCACAGGCGCCCGACGACGCCCTCAAGGCCGTGAACGCCGCGGCGCGCGATGCCTACGCCCATGGCCGCGAAGCGATGGCGGCGCGCGTATCGCCGGCAATGGTGGTCCATTTCGACGATCTCGTGCTCGAGCGCGGCGGCAAGACCATGCGCGAGTCCTTCACGCCGCCGCTCTATCACCGGCTCAAGTCGGTGTCCCACGTCCCGCTCGGCACGGTGGCGCTGCTCGCCGCGGAGACGCCGGGCGAGCGTACCGGCCCATGGCGGCAGAGACTGGAAGCCTTGCGCGACCAGGCACGCGCGATCGCGCCGGCGCTTGCCGGGGCCGGCTTCAGCGACGCGCAGAAGTTGCGGCTCGACCGGATCCTTGCGGACTCGCTCGCCTTCATCGATACGGCGCTCTCCCAGGGCGTTCCGTCCGCCGATGCGCTCGATGCGTATGCCAGGGCGCTGGGCCCGCTGCTGCTCGCCAACGCGACCGACGCCGCGCGCGCGCAGCTCGACGGGCTGCACGCGCTGGAGCAGCGCTGGCGCGCCCAGATGTCGGACGCGGAAAGGCGGCGGCTCTTCGTCCTCGTGATGGGCGGGCGGCAGCCGCGCGAAGGCAACCTCGCCTATTCGTATTTCGTCGAGGCCATGGGCCGCGAGGCGGTCGGGCGCCGGCTGATCTATGCCGAGAACCTGCGCAAGCCCGAAGATGCGCTGGCGCTGCTCGCGACCATCGTCGTCGACCGGCGTATCGGCGCGGCGTTCTTCGACGACGACACCCGCATGGAGCGCGACCTCCTGGCCGACGCCGCCCAGGAGCACCTGTTGCGCCTATTCGGCAGGCTGGGCGCGCCGTAGCGGCTTACCGCGGCTCGCTCATCAGCTTCTCGCAGAAACGGCCGCCTTCGCTGATCACCGCGTCGAAGCGGTTGGCTTGGCCGCGCTCGGACTTGCGGAACTCCTCGGTCATCTCCTGGTAGGTCAGGCGGAACTCGAGGAACTTCACGACGCAGTGGCAGATCTCGAACGCGAGCGCCATGCCGTATTGCTGCAGCCCTTCCGAGGCGGCGCAGACCCGCACGTAGTCGTTGTGGAACTGCCGCGGATAGATCTCGGCTGCGGCGGGCGCCGCTGCCGCCGCGACGGCGACGGCGGCGGACAGGACGATGTTGCACATGAAACGCCGATCGATGCTGCGAAAAGACCTATCTCGCGCGGCCTCCGTCCGGCGTCAACTGCCGCGCCGGACCGCGACTCGAGCCCGGCGCCGTTGGCCCGAAAGATACCAGAGCACCGAGGCGAGCACGAGCACGCCGCCGACGAGCGCGGCGCGGCCGGGCTGCTCGGCGAAGACGAGCCAGACCCACAGCGGGGCCAGCACGACGTCGAGCAGGCCGATCAGCCCCGCCTCGCCGGACGGGACGTGCCGCCCGCCGGTCAGGAACAGGATGTAGGCGAGCGCGGTCGTCGTGACGCCGAACAGCGCCAGGACGGCAAGCTCATGCGCGCTCGGGATCGCGGGCGCCATCAGCGGCCAGCAGACCACGGCGCACAGCGCGGCGGCGATCGCATTGACGGGCGCCATGGCCAGTTCCGGGAACCGGCGCGCCATGACGAGCTGGATGGCGAAGGCGAGCGTCATCAGGAAGGACAGCGCGTTCCCGCGAGGTCCTGCGGCCGCGTTGCCGAGCCCGCCATCACGGCGATGCCCGCCAGGGCGACGGCGCTGGCCAGCAGGACGCGCGGCGCGGCCCGCTCGCCGGTCCAGGCGAACGCCACGCCGGCCGCGAGGAAGGGCACGGTCGCGTAGACGATCATCACGTTGGCGACGGTGGTCAGCTTGAGGGCGACGACGAACCCGCCCATGGAGACCGCCGCGACCGGAACGGCGAGAAGGCCGGGCCAGCCCATCGCGCGCACCGCCCGGATCATCCGCCACCGGTTGCGCACGCCGACGACCAGCGCGAGGGCCAGCGCGGCGAACAGCGAGCGCCACCCCAGCATCGTCCAGACGTCGAGGTCGAGGGACCGGACGAACAGCCCCGCCGTGCTCCACAGCACCGCTGCGGCGGCCACCAGCGCCACGCCATAGGCGTGCGAGCCCCTATCGCCCATCCCGCGAACCGCCCCGCGCCAGCGTGCCGCAACGTCGCGCCACTATCCGCCGCATTTCCGGCGTCGACAAGGAAGCCGCGCGCCTCTGCCGGGCCGCGCGCGGCCGGCGTCCTTTCAGGCCTGGCGGTCCGCCGCGCGATAGAACGGGTGCAGCGGGCTGTCCTTCCAGCGGAAGAAGAAGCGGCCGATGATCGCCGCGTAGCCGGGATAGACATGCCCACCGTTGCGCGCGAGGATCGCCGCACGCTCGGCCCGGTACACCGCCGGCAGCCTGTACCAGGGCAGGTCGGGCCGCTCGTGATGCAGGGCGTGCAGGTTGTTGTTGAGATAGGCGAGCGCCATCGGCCAGGAGGCTTCGATGATCGCGGTGGCGCGCCCCTGGTCGCGCTCCGGCCGGTGCTCGGCGAAGCTGCGGAGCAGCGTCAGCGCCAGGCCGGGATAGGCGAAGAAGCCGACATAGCCCCAGAACGGGATCTCGCAGACGACGAGCACCCAATAGAGCACCGGCACCATGAACACCGCATGCGGCAGCCAATGACGCAGCGGGCGCAGGTCGCCGCGCGCCAGCGCGCGTTGATCCGCGCGCCGAACATTTGAGTCGGCGACCGGATCAGCGGCCGCCAGCGCGCGCAGCTCGCGGCCGAGGAACACGGCGACGCAGACGGCCGGGCCGACGACAAGCCGGCCGGGCGAGGTGGCGCAGACCGCGTAGATCGCCCGCACCGGCGCCGGCATCCGTCCCCAGTCCTCGGGCATGACATAGTTCGACTCCGGGTCTCGGCCCGGGCAGGTCAGCTTGGTCGTGCGGTGATGCGCGAGATGGCTGTCGCGATAGGCGCCGTAGGGCAGCCACAGCCAGAGCGCCGGCCGCGCCAGCAGCTCGTTCAGCCAGCGCCGGCGCGTCGGGTGGCCGTGCAGCACCTCGTGCTGCAGCGAGCCGTGCAGGCAGATGACGTAGGCGCCGGCCGGCAGCAGCAGCCACCAGGGCAGCGAGTGATACCCCCAGGTGAGCGCGCCCCAGGTGGCATACACACCCAGGGCGAGTATCCAGGTCGGCGCCTCGGTGCGCTCGACCCATCCCGCAAGAGTCAAGGCGCAAGCCTCCGTTTTTCCTTGGAATTAGCCGTAGCCAAGGAACGAGCTTGCCGGCAAGGCATTTTCCCGCACGATCCGCCACTTCTGTCCCTATTTCAGCCGAATTGTTGCGGATTATGATCTGATGTAGAACTTTGTGAACAAGGGTGAAACGGGAGGCGAGGCTGAAGACCGCATCATCGGCGCGCATTCCGCCGGGCCGGCGCGACGTGGTCGCCCTGTTCCGCCAGCGCCTGGCGGAGACGATCGCGCGCAGCGGCAAGGGGCGCAGCGCCTTCGCCAAGGCGACGGGCGTCGAGCGCTCGACGCTGTCGCAGCTCCTGTCGCCCGAGAACGACCGGCTGCCGCGGCTTGACACGCTGGCGTCGATCGCGGCTTCCTGCGGCGTCAGCATCGACTGGCTGGTGGGACTGAGCCAGCGTCCCGACCTCGGCGGCGACGTGGTCGAGACCGAGCCGATGGAGATCGCGCCGACCGACAACACGCCCTTGGACGAGCGCCTTGCCCGCTGGCACGCCGAGGCCGTCGGCTACAAGTGCCGCTACGTGCCGGCCACCCTGCCCGACCTGCTCAAGACCGACGAGGTGATCGAGTACGAGCTGCGCGGCGCCGGGGTGCAGCGTTCCGCGCGCGAGATCGGCAATGCCCACGTGAATCTGGCGTACCAGCGCCGCCCCGACACCGACATGGAGGTCTGCTCCAGCACCCAGTCGCTCGAGGCCTTCGCGCGCGGCGAGGGCGTGTGGCGCGGCCTGCCGGTCGGCGCGCGCAAGACGCAGCTCCGGCACATGCTGCAGCTCGTCGACGAGCTCTACCCGACCTTCCGCTGGTTCCTGTTCGACGGCACGGCGCGCCATTCCGTGCCGCTGACCGTGTTCGGCCCGCAGCGCGCCGTCATCTTCGTCGGCCAGATGTATCTCGTTTTCAACGCCACCGAGCAGATCCGCGCCCTCACCCGGCACTTCGACGAGCTGATCCGCGCCGCCGTGGTGCAGCCGCACGAGACCTATTGGCGCCTGCAGGCGATGCTGAACGAACTCGACCATGCCATGCCGCGGGCGGGTTAGCCGATGCGCCTCGCTTCCCTGCCCATGTACGACCCGCCCGAGCTCCACGAGGCGACCGACGCCTGGTGGCAAGGCCTGGCGCGGCATTTCCGCGCCGCCGGCATCGCCGGCGTGCCCGACCGGCTGACGCGCCCCGCCGACCTGCACGCGCACTGGCGCGATCCGGCCCTGCTGTTCAGCCAGGGCTGCGGCTATCCCCTGACCCACGATTTCGCCGGGCAGTGGCAGGTGCTTGCCACGCCCTGCTACGCCGCGCGCGGCTGCCACGGCGCCCTGTACCGCAGCGTGCTGATCGTACCGGCAGCGTCGCCCTTCGCGTCGCTGGAGGACCTGCGCGGCCGCACCGCCTGCTACAACAGCGCGGACTCGCATTCCGGCTTCAACATCCTGCGCGCCCACTTCGCGCCGCTCGCGCACGGCGGCCGCTTCTTCGGCAAGGTCGTGCGGAGCGGCGGCCATATCCACAGCGCGGCCATGGTGCAGGCGGGCGAGGCCGACGTCGCCGCGCTCGACTGCGTCACCCACGCGCTCTTCGCCCGCCACGCGCCGCACCGGCTGGCCGGGACGCGAGTCCTGCGGGCGACGGAGGACGCGCCCGGCCTGCCCTACGTCACGTCGGCCGCGACCGACGAGCGGACGCTCGCCGCGCTGCGCGTCGGCCTGGCGGCGGCGCTGGCCGATCCGGGGCTGCACGAACTGCGTGCCACGCTGCTGATCGACGGAGCGCAGCCGCTACGGAACGACGCCTATTCCGCCATCCGCGGCTGGGAAGAGCTTGCGGCCTCGCACGGGTACATGCGGCTCGCCTGAACCCCTCTCGCGTCGGCGGCGGGCCGAGGGCAACGGGCGCGTCGATTTACATTCAGCGGCAGCCACCGTACCTTCGCGCCCGCATCCACTCCAAGGATCAGCCATGGCCCGAGACACCACCCGCCGCCGCGACCGCCGGGCCGCGCGCGGGCCGAAGCAGCTGCCCTGGCGCGCGGTCGTCAATCCCTACAAGCCGATCGAGGTCCTGTCCGCCGACCAGGTCGAGGCGATCCACAACGCCTCGCTCCGCGTGCTGCGCGACCTCGGCATGGAGTTCCTCGGCGACCAGGCGCTCGATCTTTTGGCCAGGGCCGGCGCCGAGGTCGACCGCGCGACGCGACGCGTGCGCTTCGATCCGGCCATGGTCATGGAGCATGTCGGCAAGGCGCCGAAGCGCTTCACGCTGCACGCGCGCAACAAGGCGCACAGCCTCGACATGGGCGGCAACTCGATCGCCTTCTCCTGCGTCGCCAGCGCGCCCAACTGCTCCGACCTCGACAACGGCCGGCGGCCGGGCAGCTACCAGGACTACTGCAACCTGCTGCGCTTGGCGCAGAGCCTCAATATCGTGCATCTCTGCGGCGGCTACCCGGTCGAGCCGATCGACCTGCCCGCGCCCACCCGGCATCTCGACTGCTACTACGGCTACATCACGCTCACCGACCGGGTCTGGCATCCCTATTCGCTCGGCAGCCAGCGCATCGTCGACGCGCTGGAGATGAACTGCATCGCCCGCGGCATCGAACTCGACACGCTGGCGCGCGAACCTGGCCTCATCACCATCGTCAACACCAACTCGCCGCTGCGCCTGGACGGGCCGATGATCGAGGGCCTGGTCGAGATGGCGCGGCACGGCCAGGTCGTGTGCGTCACGCCCTTCACGCTGTCGGGCGCGATGGCGCCGGTCACGCTCGCCGGCGCGCTGGTGCAGCAGAACGCCGAGGCGCTGGCGGCGATCGCGCTGTGCCAGATCGTCCGGCCCGGCGCGCCGGTGATGTATGGCGGCTTCACCTCGAACGTCGACATGAAGTCGGGCGCGCCCGCCTTCGGCACG